>NZ_JBVVNO010000002.1:0-496035 GCF_056850255.1 Methylomonas sp. Uni0011 | reverse complement strand
TCGCGCCGTTCGCCGGGCTGTATTGCGCCAGACCGTTGCCTTGCAGGTCGGCTCCCGCACCGGTGGTGAAGCTTCTGTCCTCGGCACTCGCCAATACGTTGCCGCTCAGGTCTTCCACGCCTTCGACGTGCAGGCTGTAGCCGGTGTTCGGCTGTAACGGCTGTTGCAATTTCAGCGTCAGCGTCTTCCGGTCCCCGCTCAGTTCCCGCGTCACCGCGATCACGTCGCCGCCTTTGCGCAGTTCCACTCCACCCAGACTCAAACCGCTCACCGGCTCGTCAAACCGCACTTGCAGGACTCCGTTCGTCGGAACGCTGGCTTGGTCGGCCTCCAAGCTGTACGCGCTAACCTGCGGCGCGGTGTTGTCGGCTGCGATCGCTGTGGTGAAATAGCGCGTGTCGTACTCGCTGTTGCCGTTCATGTCCTGAACGTAGTAGACGTAGAGTCGGTAGTTGCGACTGACGGCCAGCGCCTGTTCCGGTACCAAGATCAAGGTTCGGCCGTCGTCACTCAGGCTCCGGGTTGCCGCTACATGGGCTCCGGTGGTGTAGTCGTACAGGTAGAAACTGCTGTCCGTGACCGACACCGGATCGATGGCTTCGTTCAGGCGGACTTTGAGTACGGCATTGACCGGTACGTCAGTCGCGCTCGCAGCCATGCTCCACTCTACTACCGTCGGCGCCGCGGTATCCGGGCCGTTGGCGGTATGGAAGGTGTGGCTCAACGGCGTGACCAAGTTACCCGCGTAGTCTTCGGCTTTGTCCACCGCTACCGTGACGTCGCTGTCCGCCGGCCAAGGCTCGTGCGGGATGTAGGTCACTTGCCGGTTGCTGTCGCTGAAATTCAACGAGTAGGTCGACGCGTTGTAGTTCGGCACTTGCGCCAGCGGCAGGTCGGGATCGTCACTTAAGAAGCTGATCGGATTCACGGACTCGTCAAAGCGCATCGAGATGCGGTTGTTGATGCCGACCTGTTCCGCTCCGTCCGCCGGACTCAGCGCCGTGACTTTCGGCGCTACCGTATCCTCGAAGGCGTCCGCCGCCGTCGAATAGTAGTAGACGTAATCGCTGTTGTAGGTCGCTGCCACGCCGCTGGCGTCTTTGACGCCGGCACGAATGCCGATTTGATAGCCACGGTTAGTCTGCAGCAATTCGGTCGGTTGCAGGCGTACTACGCGGTTACCTTTCAGCAGACTCACCGTTGTCGGGATTTCGACTCCGTAGTAGTAGTACCGCAACGCGAACGTACTGTTGCTGACGCTGGCCGGGTCTAGCGCTTCGTTGAATTGCAAGTCCAATACCGGATTCAGTTTGCTGCCGCTCCAGCCGGTCGCAATCACATACGGTGCCTTCTGCGCCGGATCTTCTTCAATCCGGAATTGGCTATGGAAGCTGTTCAAGGCATTGCCGCTTTGGTCTTGCGCGGTGCTGTCGAGGAACACTTCGATGTAGGCGGCTTTCGCCCACGGCTGTTCCGGCGTAAACATCAGGGTCCGGCCGTCGCCGAGCAATTGCGGGGTGCCTTTGATCAACACGCCGTTTTGCGAGACGTGTAATGCCGCTGGCAAGCTAGTGGCTTTCAGCGCTTCGTTGCTGTACAGCACAATTTTGTTTTTCGACAGCACGTTGTAAGCGCCATTGCCCGGCAAGGCCGTGACGATACTCGGCCGTGCCGTGTCGACATCCGCCGCGGTGGCAAACACTTTGGCGGCATCGGCCAAGCGGTTGCCGCTCAGGTCTTTGATGTCGTTGGTCAGCAGGACCGTCACCACGCTGGAGGCCGGCAGGTTGTAGTTCAACGTCACCGTGCGGTTGTCGCCGGAGAAGCTGATCGACGGCCTGACGATGTTGCCGTTGACGAACAGGCCGACGCTGTTACTGTTGACGGTGCTCCGGTTCAGGGATTCGGAGAAACTCAGCACGATCGGGTTGTTGCCGTACACGTCCATCGCTCCGTCGTTCGGGGTGATGGACACCAGTTGCGGCGCGACGGTGTCGCCACCGGTGCCGGTGTTGAAATAGCTGTAGCGATAGCCGCTGCTGTTGCCGGCAATGTCCTGTACGCCATTGGCATAGGCCCAGATCCGGGTGTTGCCGGGGAAGGCTACTAACGGGGTGAACGTCACGATGTTGCCGTTACGGCTGAGGGTTCCGGCCACATTTCCGCTGAAGCCGTCGGCTTGGACATAGATGCCGCTGTCCAGGCTGGTGCTATCGATCTCTTCGTTAAAGCTGAAGACGATCGGCGCTGTCGCGCTGACGCCGGTACTGCCGCTCGCCGGGGTAATGACGACGCTCGGGCCTGTGGTGTCGGCGGTGGCCGAACTGGAGGTGGTGAAGCGGCTGGTGACCGCCGCCAATCGGTTGCCGATATAGTCGTACAGACCGTCCAGGACAATGCTGTACTCGGTGTTAACCGCCAACGCGCTGCTGGGGGTAAAGGTGATGGTGCGGTTGTCGCTGCCCAGTACGGCGGTGCCCGCCACCTCGACACCGTTGAGTTGCAAATGCACGCTGCCGGATAGACTGAACGGACTGACCGCTTCGTCGAGTACGAAGCGCAGCTTGCTGTTCACCGCGATGCCGGTCGCGCCGTCTTGGATGTTTTGTCCGCTGATTATTGGTGCTTCCTGGTCGTTGGCCGTACCGGTCGTAAATGTCCAATAGGTCCAGCCAATTCCGTTCCCGGCCTGGTCGGTCAAGCTTGCCCAGTTGGAGATGTAAACCCGGTATTGCCGGCTCGCCGTCAATGCCACGCTCGGCGTCAGTGTCACCGTCTTGCCGTCCGCGCTGACACTGTAGCTCACGCTCGGACGCTGCCCGGTCGCGGTGTCGTACAGCGCAATCGTGTCGCTGTTCACCGCCAACGGGTTCAGCCGGTCGTTGAAGGTCAGTACCGGTTTGACATTCAAGCCTATCCCCGTCGCGCCGTTCGCCGGGCTGTATTGCGCCAGACCGTTGCCTTGCAGGTCGGCTCCCGCACCGGTGGTGAAGCTTCTGTCCTCGGCACTCGCCAATACGTTGCCGCTCAGGTCTTCCACGCCTTCGACATGCAGGCTGTAGCCCGTGTTCGGCTGTAACGGCTGTTGCAATTTCAGCGTCAGCGTCTTCCGGTCCCCGCTCAGTTCCCGCGTCACCGCGATCACGTCGCCGCCTTTGCGCAGCTCCACTCCACCCAAACTCAAACCGCTCACCGGCTCGTCAAACCGCACTTGCAGGACTCCGTTCGTCGGAACGCTGGCTTGGTCGGCCCCTACACTGAAAGCGGTGATTTTAGGTCCACTGGCATCCTTATCGAAGGATGTAGTGAAATAGTAATTCGAGTAATTTAACGAGTTGCCAAAAAGGTCCTTAATCGCATTGGTTAGCGCAATCCGGTGCTGCCGTCCGACAGCCAAAGCTTGGTTCGGCACAAACGTCGCGCTTTGACCGTCTCCGTTTAGCGTGACAACACCCAACACTTGTTGCCCGGTTACGCTGTCATAAAGCAATACCGATTGGTCATTCACCGAGTCGGTGTGCACCGGCTCGCTAAAACGCACTCCGACGACAACGTTGACCGGAACATTGCTACTGTTCGAGTTCGGATCGACTGCGGCAACAGTCGGCGGCGTAGTATCTACCGTGTTGCCGGTTTTATAGTGAAAGCTATGGGGTGAAGCTATCGGATTGCCGGCTCTATCCCTAACACCATCGACGACAACTTTGTAATCCGTGTAGTCGGCAAGAATATCGCTCGGTGTGAAAATCAATTGCAGACCGTCACTCGATAAGCGTACCCGCCCACCCACTTTGGCGGCGCCTTCCAGTAGGCCTTGGTAAACGGAAATCGAATCGGTGTTGATGGACTTCGCCTGTAAAGGCTCGGCAAAAGTCACGATAATCGGGTTGTTTTCCGGTATATCGGTTGCCTCATTGGCCGGCGAAGTTGAATTCACCGTCGGCGGCGTCACATCCGGATTCAGCGGATCGGTGCCTTTTTGCACTTCGACGCCGTCCTCGATGCCGTCATTATCCGAATCGGCGTCGGTCGGACTGGTATACATATCAACTTCGTCGCCGTCTTTAATGCCGTCGTCGTCGGTATCCGGATCGGCCGCATTGGTTCCGTAGATTGCTTCCTGTTCGTCACTCAGACCGTCGCGGTCGGTGTCGGCTTGTACCGTTAATGTTAAAGTCGGCGTAGTTGTTTGGTTCCCGCCGAAATCGACCGCTCTCGCGGTAATCGAAATAGTGCTGCCAACCGTCCCGAACGGTACCGAAACAGGATATTGGTAAGGACGCGAGGTATCGGTGTAAACAACTTCGCCATTCATCAGGAAAGACACCGATTTCACGCCGATATCGTCGTCGGCGTTGGCGGTGATAGTAATTTTTTTACCTTCAACAACTACAGTATCTTGCGGCGGTTCGGAAATTTCGATGGTCGGTGCCACACCGCCTTTGTCTTCGGTGAGCCGGTATTGGGCGATGAACAATCGGGTATTGCCGTCGCTACCGTAATCCTGACCAACGACATAGGCTTCTTCCGTCACGTAAACATAATTGCTATCCAAAGCAATACCGGTACCGGCATAGTCGCCTAAACGGGACAGATCGATGGTACCTTGAAATACCGCGTTTTCCGGATCTTCGATGTTGACGTAAGCAGTCACGTTGGGAAACAGTTGCTCCGCGGCAAATGCGAATCCGTCGGTCAATTCGATGTCGCGGGGGACAAAATTAGCATCGCCGCCTATGACAACCGGATTAGCGGCGTCGCGGATATCGACGACTTTCCAGCCAGACGAATAGGCCGCAACGTAAGCGTAACCATCTTTTGCTACGACATCTTTAACCGGGCCGATACTCAAGCTGCCTGTCTTCAGCGGGTTGGTCTTATCGGTAATGTCGATGACGTGCAAAGAGGAGCCAGCGACCGCAACCACGGTGGTTCCTTGAACATCGACACCTTTGGTCTCGCCTAAACCGCTCAAGGCTCCAGCAAATAGCGGTTGATTTGGCTTGCGGACATCGACGATCTCGAGCCCGTTATTGCCGTCCGCAATATACGCGAATTGGTTGTCGATCTTAACGTCCTGGGCTATGCCGGCCGTTTCGTAGGAGGCCATCAAGCTGGGCGCGGTCGGATCGGTGACGTCGATGATCTGCAAGCCGTGGTCGCCGTCGGCCAGATAAACCAAATTGCCGACAACACGCACGTCAATCGCGGTACCGGCAGTATCCAGACTGCCGACAATACTGGGTGCGGAACGGTTCGCTACGTTAAGAATTTGTAAGCCTTTGCTACCCGCAGCCACATACGCATAGTCTCCTGCGACATCGACGTTATTGGCGTAGCCAGGAATCGCGATCGAAGAAAGGGCGGTTGGATTGAAGGTGCCGATGGTCACCGTGACCGTTTTTTCCAATCCGCCGTTGCGAACGGTCAAATTCGCGGTGCCGGACTGGCCGGCGAACAATAAACCGTCCTTGGCGCCGAAACTCACTACACTCAAATTGCTGGAGCTGTAAGTAGTGCCAGTCGATTTTGCGGTGAGATCGACCAAACTGCCGTCGCCGCGTTTGCCGGAAACTTTTACCTGTAAATTGGCCTCGTTATAAACGGTATTGAAGGTCATGGTCGGATTGGCGGGCGACACCACCAATTCTAAGTAGTTACGCCCGCCGCCATCGGTACCATCCGTCGGGTTATAGCCGGCTATGATCTCGTCGTTGTCGTTGACCCCATCGCCGTCCGTATCGGCTTTCAACGGATCGGTGACATAACCTTTCGACCCGGAAACCTCGACACCATCACTCAAACCGTCGCCATCACTGTCGGCCAGTCTGAAATTGGTACCCGCTTGATACTCCTGCTTGGTGGTCAAACCGTCGTTATCAGGATCTTCCAAAGCATCTAACGGGTCGTTGGGATTCAAGCCGTTAGCAATCTCAAAATCGTCCGGCAAACCGTCATCGTCGGCGTCTCCCGTAGTCACCACATTGATGCGCTTAAAGGCGACTACTTCGTCCTTCCGCGCAGTAATCAACACACTACCGCTAGACACCGCGGTTACCAAACCTTCGGAGTCGACGCTGACAATGGCCGGATTACTGGAGGTGTAGTTCGTACCATTGCTGGACGCTGAGATGTCCTTTACCGTTCCATCCCGATAAGTAGCGTCTACGATAAGCTGCGCAGTGGCGCCTTGGCTGATTAGGGTTTCGGTGGAAGGTTCGGTAAATTTTAGGCTAACCGGTATCGGTTCAATCACTTGGAACTTTATTTCCGGCACATTGACTATGCCGTTTTGCACCACATTGAAATATTCGCTTTCCCCGGAAAAGGTATCTCCGAGAATGGTACAGGTGGCCCGCGCCCTGACCCGGCCCATTTGCGACGGCACGTTTGGCATCGCCCAGCCGCCATCCTTGTTGACCTGCACAGTTCGATTCAGAATGTTGACGACGCAGTTTTGATCCAAACCGTTACCTGCCGCTTGCCCTTGCCAGATCAATCCCAGCAAGAACGTCAACAGCGAAAATGATTTCGTAATCTGTGTGTTCATCGTCTTCATCTCCCGATCCCTAAGACGCTATTACGTTATTTTTTTAGACTATCAATCATGCTGGCGAAGGTTTCGAACGACTGCACGCCGTCGAAGCGCCGATATTCCACCAATTGCTTATTTTTATTAATTTTGCCGATCAGAAATGCTGGCGTGCCGTTGACACCCAAACTAGAACCTAATGCAATGTCGCTTTGCAGCTTGTCGAGTTGGACCGGATCGTCCATGCATTTACGCAACACCGCCAAATCCAACTTGTGCCGCAAAACCACTTCGGCAAGCAATTCGTCGTTGACTTGACCCTTGGCTTCAAAAATCGCATCGTGCATCGGCCAATATTGTTTTTGCTCGCCGGCACAACGCGTTGCCAAGGCCGCCATTTTTGCATGGGCGTGAAATTCCAAGGGAAAATCCATCATGACATACTGGATAACACCCTTGTCTATGTAACGCTCGCGCAGTTTGGGCAACACGTTCTTGTTATGCTTAGCGCAAAACGGGCATTCGTAATCGGAAAATTCAACCACCGCAATATTGGGCGACGCCTTAGCTGAACTTATATTTGCGGCACCCGCCAAGGAAATTGGCTCTGCTTTCGGTTGCGATTGAACTAGTTTCTGCTCCAAAGCAAATACCTTATCCTTCAATTGGCCAATTTCCTTTCTCATCTCCGACAACTGGGTAAATACTTCGTCAGCGACCCAACCTTCTTCAGCCGATACAGAGGAAACCCACGACAAAAAAAATAACATGGTAATTGCCTTAATATTCTTGGCGGACAATCCCGCTAGTATTTCCATATATTTATTCAACATTGCTTATTGATTAGCCGAAGACGATAACACTGAATTTCGCGGCAGATTGAATTCAAAGAGCCGCCGGCAACTTCGAAACAAACCACCAGATTTTTTCCACTTGAGAAATACCTAAAAACTCAATCATAGAATATTGACTGTAAACCACTATTAACAGCGCTAATCAAATTACACGAAAACCGAATACTCCAATCCGATCGGCATAAAATGGATACTAAAGACTAACGTTTCTAATTTCGATGCCACGATCGACTAATAGCTTTTGGACTTTAGAAAGTTTAACTCCGCTCTCATCCGAAACCTTGAACCTTTGTCCCGAGTGCGCAATAAAGACCAAGGACAAACTCGGAAAATCAACACCGCCATGCTCCGATATCACGTAATCGATATCGCCAAAATTTAATGCAAAAGAATCGTCAGACTTAAGAAACAAAAAATTGGATTTAGGGGGAACTTCCCATCGAATAAAACTCTCGGTTACCAGAATTTTCCAGCCACCGCCGATAACTATAAATACAATTCCGCGCAACAAAAATAACAAAGAAACCAACCGTGCGATAAACTTGGTAAAACCCCAAAAAAAATCGAACTGCGGATAATAAGCCGAGTACCTTTCAACACAAAAAACAACAACAAACAGAACACAGAAAAAAAACAGATATTTAAGACCAACAGCCCGCAGACTTTTGTTATATTCCATTAATCGTCGATCAATTTGTATTTCTTAGCTATAGCGCCTAATAGATAATCGGAGTACAGAACGCCTTCGCCGACAGAAACCTTTCCAAAAAAGTCCGCAACAATCGAATCGCCTTCTTGCTTAAACCGCAGAAGCTCAAGTTTTCCATGCCCAGTTTGGGAAAAATTAAACTCAACAAAGACATCAATTAGAGAACCATTTTTAATAAAACCGAGCAGATTTACGTTCTTCCAAGACGAAACATAGGCAACAAAATTCTCAACATTCATCACACTTTGATGACCGGTAACACCGACCATGCGTATTGGATTGTTAGCCCCCGAAGCTAAAAACGCTGTATTTAAGCCACTTTCTTTCACTTGTTTTATCGTTTTGACAACAGCAGAAGCGATCTTTCTGTTCTCGAGGTCCTTGACCTTGACAATCAAATCGTCCAGCTCCTTACAATCCAAACAGAACTTCTCGTTTAATTCAATTAGCAGATAATTTAAAAAAATAGGGCAACTATTTTTTGGATCCTCATCTCCGAAAGGCCACTTCAATTTGATTTTATTCGTAGCGACCGCGGAACCATCAGAAAGCGATTTATCACTAGCTCCGCTATTGACTAATGTGTAATAAATACTTTCATAAATCTTGTTTTCAGGATTGTTTGCAAACTCAAAATCCAGCAAACAATCTTTAAAATCAACAGTACAATGAAAATCTTCTCTCCATGGAATATTTTTATTTGGGTATAAATAATCTACGCCAATACCGATATATCTACCCCAGCGAACTCCGCCTACAAACCTAATATCTTGTTGCTCGGTATAAAACTTTTTCGGCATTGGAGAGACTTTTTCAAAACCTTTAGTTTTGTCTTTAAGCAGATAGCCGACCGTCCTACCGTTTTTCAAATCAGAAATCAATTTATTCAAAACGCTTGCCGAGCTGCGATAATTCGCATCACTTGGACTTATAACGCTATCAAAACATATTTCTCCCTCGACGTAGGCAGTCTTATCACCTATCAAGGTTACATATTTTTTGCTCGCATCGGCAAAAGCGCCAATAGAATGCAGCAAAATCCAAATCAGAAACAGTAGTCTATAAATTAGTTGTTGCATTAACATGAACCATCTTGCCCTGGATAGATAATAATCACATAAGTGAATTGCGGTGGATTTAACAACTCATATCCAAACAAGGATATTCTAACCCCGACTTTTGCTTCACCCGTAAATGCGGCGAGCGTATAACCACAAAACGTCGGACAGTTATTACCGTAAATAGGCAAATTCCCTTGAAAACCGCTTTGACCCAACCTTGCTGCTGCGGTAGCCGTTACCCCCACATCGATAATCTGCTTTGGAGTGCCCGCTAGCAATACATCGGCCCCGATACTTTTAATATCTAAGCCTATGGTTGGCTTAATCGAGATATTGGCTCCACCTGTGAGAGCTACGCAACCCTCAGCGTCAATACAATCAAAAAGATACTCCCCATATCCTCCGGCGCTCCCCGTGAGAGACACATCGGCCCAAATTCCCCATTTTCCGTCTCCGAACACATGAATACCATATCCTTTATATGCCAAGGTTTCGTCGAAACTTAACTTCGGCGCTTGGGATAAAGTCGCAGTTATCTCCACATATCCAAGAATATTCACCCTTTCGTATCTGGAAACGGGATTTGTCATTCTGCAATCTTTACAACACCTTTTTCCTGTTGCAACCTCACCACGCGCCTCAACCTTTACCCCATTGATATTCAAATAAGGTATTTTCTTTAAGACGTTCTGCGCCTTGTCTGCGAAATCTTTTACCTTGCCCAAATTCGACTCTGAAAATCGAAAAATCTGATCATTTCCCTCATCGACAGGGCATTCGGGCATCCCGCATCGACCGTCTTTGCATTCAAAACAATTTTGTTTCTCGGAGCCATCCCCACATTTGGCTTTATCTTTTGCGGGATCGGGCTTAATAGCCATGTCCATGCAACTACCACACTTCGCATCTTCTTTTGTAATATCAGCATCATCTTTCTGATCTTTTGCGCTACCGTTTTCGCAGCCTGGCTTTTTACAATCGCCTTTTATATCGTTTTTCGAGACATCCGAGTCATTAGGAACTTGGGTAGGACTTCCGCCCTTACATCCTGGCTTTTTACAGTCTTCTGGAACATCCTTTATTGATGTCGGCGTTTTGCTGTCGTCTGGAACAATCTGACAGTTACCCACGCATTTTTGACATTCCCCAGGACTCGAAGCGCAACCACTTCCTCCAGGCTGACTACCGCAATGCCATCCCGCTTTGATTACCCCCACGCCCTCATTAGACTTGATCACGCTGCCATCGGCGGCAACCGTACCCAAACCGATCGCCACAAACTCTTCCAGATCATGGTCGTAGGAATACATCTCGACTTGCGCGCCTGGCTTATGACCATCGACATTCGGCAAAGTCAGCCTGGCCGGCGGATCGAACTTGGCGCCGACCGGCTGGATGGTGACGATGAACTGCGGCTGCATGCCGTTGGGCGGTGCCATCGGGATTTTGCTGGCATTCACCGGCGTGACCGACAACTTGCCGGTCTTTTTGCCGTCCGGAAAGGTGACCGAGCCTTTTTTGACTTCCAGTGCAAAACCGGGCACTTCAGGCAAAGTGAGTGTAACGTCCTGATCGCCGACGATTTTGGCGTTGACGGTATCCAGTTTGACTAGATAGATCGGTGCAGATAGGGGGTTATCGGCACCGGCGATAGTGACAAGATTAAAAGCCAACGTCGGCCACTCGCCTTCGGCGGTAGTGGTACTGCCATCAGCGATTAAACGGACCGCACCGATCGGCACTTCGGTGATTTTAAACTGGCCTTTGTCGTCGCTTTGCGCTTCGCGGGTAGTGCCGTCGACGCGCACGGTGACTTTGGGTAGCGGATGTTCCTGATTATCCAGGACCACGCCGCTAATGCTGGTTTGGCCGGGATTGCCGGTCTTCAGGGCTGAAGCGGTGAAACCAGCGTACAACTCGGTTCCGACTAAAGTCGCACTGACCCTATGCACATCCAGCCCTTCTTCGCTACCCAGCGTAAATTCGGCAGTAGCGCGGCCGTCGCTGTCGGTGGTGCTGGTGATGGCGGTTTGGCCGTTTTGGAATTTGCCACCACCTTGGGTGACCTTGAACTCTATTTTGGCTCCCGGTACGACGTTCGCGCCGTCGTCGACCACTGCAACGACAAACGGCAACGGTAACGGTTGACTAACCGCGCCACGTTGGTTGTTGCCGCTGTTGACGGTAACTTTGTTGCCGGCCCCGACTGTCGCGCTGGCATAGAACAGCACTTCGCCGTCAAAACCAACTGATGTAGCTCTAACGCGCTGGTTTCCGGTACCAGCCCGGCTGCCGGTCTTAAAGGTGGTGGAAGCGACGCCTTGGGCATCGGTTTGCACCAGCACGCCTTGACCTTGGTCGCTGTTGCCGACGCTTAATACGCCGTCGCCCTCGGTGACGCGGTAGATCACCGGTTTGTTGGCAACCGGTTTGTTGGCGCTATCCAGCAACTTGACTTTCAAGGGTTGCGCCAAAGCGGCGTTGATTTTTGCTGTTTGGTCCTGGCCGCCAAACAGTTCAATGTGCTGCGGAGCCAAGGGTTGATAAGTGACTTTGATGCTGATGCTGCTGGTATTGCCGACATTATCGGCAGCATCGATCTTGATCGTGTTTTCGCCGACGTTCAATGCCACGTTTTCGGCCAAATAACTGCGGTTGGCAATCGAGGCTGCTACGCCATTTACTTTGACGTTGGCTTGGCCTTCGGCGACGGTACCGCGCACGATATCGTTGATCAGGCCGGATACCGCGATTTTATCGGTGCGCACGGTATCGCCGTTTTTGGGCGATTCGACTGTTAAATACGGCGGCGTCATGTCCAAGGATAGCGAAATGGCGTCGCTGACATCTTCGCCTTTAGCATTAACTGCGCGGGCCGTGATGGTGTTATGGCCCTCGTCCAACGAGACGTCAGCTTGAAAGCTACCGTTGTTGTTGGTGACTGGTGCACCGTTTAGCGTAATCTGGGCAGCAGGATCTGAGACGGTGCCTTTGACGGTTTGCGGCGTATGACCAACGGTGAGCAGCGTCGCCGGGCTGATGATTTGCACCTTCAAGGCTTGTGCGACGGCTTTTTCGACCCGAGTGGAAAAACTGAAGGTATTGGGGCCGCCGCCAGCGACGATGACAGTCACCAAGCCGCTACCGCCAGCGGTAAAGTTGCCGCCAACGTAGCCGGTCAAATCGAAATAAGGTTCGCCGGCGTCGGTGGTACCGCTCGCATTGCTAATCGAGACTTTGCCGGCCGGTGCCAAGCCGGTGATAACTAACCGCAACGGTCCGGCGATTTCACCACCACTGGTATTTTGGAGGCTAACGCCGACCGTTGCGTCGTTGCTGCGGCGGTTGCGCACCGGAGTAGCCAGTTTGACGCTGACCTGGCTGGCAGAGACCGTTTCCCAACTTCCGGTTGCGGCTTCGGCGGCTTCCGGAAACTGTACGGACAAGAAAAACAACATAAAAAAAGCCGCGATGGGAAATAGCGGCTTTATCGGTGTTGAGAAATAAGCTCTCGACTGTGCGACTGTCCTACCCATTAACAAAACTTGCAAACGCTGGATAACCGACATCCGTAACTCCTTATTTTTCTTTTGTCATCGCGACACCCATGCATCGCCGCTTGTTGAACTGTCAGGCTCCGAAGCCTTCCTGATCGGCACAAAAAACGCAGATATTTGTAAGAATTTTGACACCTGCGTTTTCACGTTAGCCGCTGAGCCGAACTCTAGCAAATTATATTTTGCGAAACAACTCTAAGTTGTTGGATTGGATTTTGAACTTTACGGCGAATTCGCAATACACGACCGCAATAAGCCAATCCGCCAAGCATCATCAGTCCGAGTGTTCCGGGCTCAGGCACGCTAACCGGTGGTTCTGAGCGCTGTTCCAGACGAACGTTATCCAACAGAACCCTGGAATCGAGACCATCGTCTTCATCGTTCAATTCGAACGAAAATGCCACAGAACGGCCTACGTAAGCGCTAAGGTCCAGCGAAAAAGACGTTGCACTGGTCAAGGCATCAATGGTTGCCAAAAAGACATCTCCCAAACCATTGGCGTCGTACATCCAAAGCGATAAATTGTCGCTAAACAAGCCTACGGGGTTTTCCGAGCCGTCATTCCCCAATGAGCTAAACAGCGCATCGAACTTGAGAAAATCGTCACCGGCCCCCAATAAAATCGGGCTGCCGAAACTAAACAAGCCATCGTCGCCCTGCACTATTACTGCAGAAAAAGGTGCCGTACCGGCTCCCGTGACCAGTTCAGCGGCGGCGGCTGAATTCCAATTCACCGCTCCGTTACTGGTTACGGTAGACCAGCCGTTAAGATCGCTATTGAACGTCCCGTTAACAATGGCCGCCGCGGAAACCGAATCAGCGTAGAGCATCGCAACCAAAACAGCCGCGCCGAAAGGAAACAATTTTGTTTGCATGTTAAATTCCTGTGATTTGAACAATGTCCTGTCCGCACACAAAAATTATGCCTTTTTGTAGGTTTTAACAGAAATTCAACCCATTACATTCGTTAAGGTAAATTTCCGCCCTGGCACTTGAGTACGAATGTAAAATTTCCCGACAAAAAGCCAAGCGACACCTTGCAGTGATTTACTGATCATAGGCCGCATTCGCAACCTGGGGTCTGATTTTGACCGGCAACGTCAAGGATGTCGCAGCCATTTCAACAATCGGCAATTCGAGCCGGTCGTCCTTGAATGCCCAGCGGGCATAGCGGTTATTCAATTTGCGATAGTTGATGCCCGCAGTCACTGTCAACGGGCCTTTCGTGTCGTCCGAAATAGTAAAGGTGTAACTAGTCACGTCACTTCCGCCCGGCGGAATCGTGCGCTTAAAGCTATCCCCCACCATATTGAACAAATCATGCCGCCAAACGGCATTGCCTTGCCGATCTATCGGAATCGACCGGTAGAAATAGGCGTTCGGCTCGACGTTATTGCCGGCATCGAGTTGGCCGGATTCGTAAACCGTACGCCCCTGGCCGTCCTTAACCAGAAAATGAATCCAGACTTCGTTGATGTCGGTAGTACCTCCGGGAAAGGCATGACCGACCTGCGCATTAGTCACAGCCACTTTCAACGTCACTTTTTCACCTAAGTAACAATAGGCCGGAGCTTCGGTCGAAGGAATCAAACTCGGATCGACATGGCGCGCGGTTTCTACCGCGTCGTTACGATTCGGCTTGTCTATGCTGATCCGCACCTGATCGGCAGTCAAAAACCGCCTTGTTCTTTCCAGCTGACCTTCGTTGCGTGTTACCCACGGAACCGCCATGTTTGCACCAACATTGAAATGTGTTTTGATCAATCCCTCCGGACTCGCAGAGGGATCTTTGCCAGGCTGAAGTGGAAAATGGCAATCCTGGCAACGGCGTTGCTGGGCATGAGCAAACGTTTGCCGGGTTTGTCCCGAGTAAGGACCGTTCAACCATGCGGTGTAATCGTCCTGCATCTTCACCCAACCCCAGTTATTAAAGTCTTTGTCCATAAACTGCGCATGGCAAGTAGCGCATATTTCCGGCGCCGCCAACACACTTTTCGCGAGATCCGCTTTGTGCTGCTCGGGTTTCAAGCGTATCAAAAAGTTATGCAGAAACACTGGCAGCGATCTATCCGCACCATCAAACAAATACGCTTGCGGTGGCGCAAACCGGTAGCTGGCAACGCCCTTCAAATGTTCTATGCGCTCGATGCCATGGCAAGCCATGCAACTGACACCCTGCTGCATGTGGCCGGGCGTGTCCAGCTTTCCGCCCTTGGTCAGTTGACCGCTCAGCAACGCGACCGGCGCGTGACAGCCCTCGCAATAGCGGGTTGCATCCATGCCCTTGCGTTCCGATAACAATTTAATATTCGTTTGGTAGGTTTTATCGGATGCGGCTTGGGCATGAATCGAGGCTTGCCATTGCTCAGCGATCTCTAAATGGCAACTGGCGCAACGCTCGGAACCGCCGACGCGCTTCACATCAAAAAAGCCCCCCGTACTGGTTTCCGTTTGACTTGGACGAAACGGATGTTCGCCGTAGCTGTAGCCGTAGGGCTCTATCGCAGGCGTATCGCTATAGGGACTGGTGCGGAATTGATACGCAAACGTCGCCCCGGCAACGAATAAAAAACCAATTACAGTAATCGTCACCAAACCCTTTGCCGAAGAACCGGCCAATGACGGAAACCGGCTGGGCTCCTTGTTTTTGCGGCGCTCCGGCAACGAAAGCGCGTGAAAGGCGACATGCCCGACGAGAATTGCGACCGCAACGGCAGACAACCAAACATGCGATTGAAACACCCAACGCTCTGCTTCCGATTGGCCGAACAAAACCACATGCAAGCCAGTGACAACCAAAGCGACGACTAACAAAGCGGCCAAAATACCGGAAAAAGCTACCCAAGAGCGCTTCAGGCCAATCGTTCGGCGAAAGTGCAAGAATAGGTAAGGCAGCAATGCTGCTGACAACGCCAGCCCCAAAAACGTATGTAACAACCAAAGCCATTGTTGAAATACCGAAAAAGCCGGCCAACCCCAACTCAAGTATCCACTCCAAATCAGCACCAGGATCAGCCCGGCAAGCGGCCTGGCATAACGCCGTTCGGCGAGCATTTGACTGTTTTGTAGACTCATGACTTACCCTCCGAACCTTGACCAAATATCAGCATTTTCGCCGACGGGTCGTTGCGTTTAAGCAAAAACTCGACCCCACTCAGCCGAAGATCGTCTTGCTCGTTAGCGCTACCGGCAATCTTGCGCGCGAACTCGACTAACGAATCGTCGTTAAAGCTGAATAATTTTTCCAACAGAGCCGGCCGTAGCGGATCTTTCTTGTTTTGTGCCGCGGCGTAAAGCTGATTCAATGCATCGGGATCGAACTCAGTGGTGTATCGTTTCAACACCGCTTCGCGTAACGTTAAGTCGAGCGTAGTATCCAGCAACATCCGCCGCGCGGCTTCGCGCTTGTCCGGGCTTGTTTCTCCCGCGTAGATTAACACCGGGCAGAATTCCTTGAACGCGGCGTCCGCAGTGAAGCAAACCGCTGTCAGACTCGGCGTTGATTGCGAACCCGTATTTTGTGCCGACAATACTGCTAACAACCTATTCGGCGAGGAAATGCCGCGTGCCGACCAAGATCGTAGCGCCTGACCCCGCAATACCGGATCTTCTATCAACGTCCGAAGTTCTTCCTCGCGAAAATCGGCGTTTCGAGCCAGCATCTCTCCCAGCGCCCACTCTCGAATCGCCGGATCAACATCGCGCCATGCTTGGCGTGACAATTCGTTCGTGGCACCCTCGGCCTTGACCGACAATGCTCGGTAAGCCGACGCTCGAACCTCCGGTTCTTTGGCTTTCAACTGTTCCCACAACCAGCTACGAACGTGGGGATCGTCATAGTGCTGCCAAATACTGATCCACGCCAACCGCTGGCCAATATCGGCCGGCTTGAATCGACTGAATAGGTCGAGCGCTTTTTGCCGTAGCGGCCCGCCATCGAACACCGCCGCGTCGTCTCCCAAAACCAGCAATTCGTTTAACACAGCCAATCGTTGTGCCAGTGGCCGATCGCGAAATGCGCCGCTTCCATCTAGAAAATTCGTCAATTTGGCTGGAGCGTCAACATCGCCCAGGCGCTTCGCCGCGACAAACAGTCGTGCAATAACATAGGCAGGTTGTTTGTCGTCCGCCAACAAAGCGTTTAATTTTGGCAACGCTTCGGTCTGACGAATTAGCCCCACTGCCCTGACCAATTCGCCGCGGGCGCTTACATCGCTGTCATCTAACCGGTCAAGCAACGCATGAACACCGCGAAAACGCTCCGCGTCGGCCAAGGCCCTGGCAGCCGCGCCCCTGACCTGCGGAGAGATATCGTCCAATAATCGGATCAGATAAGGTACTGCAAGGTACTTACGGTAGACCACCGCCTCTTCCTCGCGGAAAAAATACCCAAACGTGTCCGCTAGAGCGACTTTGACCTCGACACTGTCGCGACTGAAAGCACCTAATAACCAACGCACCGACGCTTCGTCTTCCATAGCTCGCAAACCCGCAATGGCTGCAACGGCATTCTCCGGCTCAGAATCGTCTAACCCCCTTACCAATACCGCCAATCCGCGTGGATTTGCAGCCTCTGTAGCCAGTTGAATTGCCGCCTTCCGTACCTCAGGTTCCGAATCGGCCAAGGCCTCACGCAGTTCGCGAAAAAAATCTTCGTCACTCAATATATCCTTCGTCATCCGTAAGCAACGGGCTCTCAGTGCCGGTTGGCCGCCGCCTAAGACCATCGGCAGAAGCGCTTTGGCGTCGCGCGCTAGCTTGGCATCCAATGGCTGGAGCTCGTTTTGGCCCTGGGCGACTAACCAATAGCGATCTACTTGCTTGGGGTAAACAATCTGTTGCGCACCGTCGGGCCACTCAACCACCACCTTCTCGACAGATGGGTTGGGACCTAACCCAAACAGCAGACGCTTGTCGCTATCCGACAAAAATCCTTCGCCGCTAACAAGGGTTTTGGTTTGGCGTCCCGTAGCCGTGTAGGCGTGGACAATGGCTCCCAAGCCGTCGCGGTTGCTACGCTGCCCCTGCAATTTCAAGCCCAGCCAGTGTTTGGCCTGGGAATCGTTCCGGAGGTACTGGCCCAATTCGTTGTTTTGGGTAAAGTAAAGATCAATGTCGCCGTCGTTATCGAAATCTGCCGCTACCGCCCCGCGCGCGGATGTCTGATCGAAAAACGCCGCGCCGGAATTCGCTGAAACAAATTGACCTCGAGTATCGTTTAGCCACAATTGTTTCGGTTGCCCTTGGCTAAGCCTTGCCGTATCTGGGTCGGGTTCTAAATGTCCAGCAGCGAGCACGACGTCTTCGAATCCATCGTTGTTGAAGTCCCGCACCAACGGCGACCAACCGGATACGTTCAAAAACGCGTCGCTGCCGATGCCAAGCTCCCGGGACCTATCCAAAAAACCAAGGGAACCGTCTCTATCTGCCTGCCAAAACAACGCTAAGGTATTTTCTCCGCTAGGACTGGCCAACAGCAGTTCGGCGCGTCCATCGCCATTCAAATCGCCAGCGCCGATCCCCCTGCTGCCCAAAGCCGAACGTAGCCCCAGAGTTTGGCCTGCAGATTCGAATCGTTTACCGTTACGGTTGAGATATGCCGTGTTTGAGCCGGTGCCCTTGTCGTTGCTGACAAGCAGATCCGGCCAACCGTCTCCGTCAAGATCATGCCAAGACACGTCCAGGGTACGACCATCGGCGCCCTGCACGCCAAACTCCGCCGCCGCTTCCTTGAATTTGAACCCGCCTTGATTGACATACAAGCGATTAGGTAACGCCGGATACAAACTAGCGTCGAAAGTACCCTTCTTTTCCGCCACAAACTGACTGTTGGCCTCGTACGTTTTTTTTCCTTTCTCAAACTCGATAAAACGCCCCACGTAGATGTCGAGCAAGCCGTCTCGATTGAAATCGGCTGCAGCAGCTGAAGTGCTCCAACCGTTATCCGTCAGGCCGCTTACCGCTGTAACTTCGGCGAATTTGCCGCCGCCGGTGTTCCGATACAGCACATTGCCTTGTTTCGCTGTAACCAGTAAATCGCTATTTCCGTCATTGTCAAAATCCGCAGCCAAACATCCCATACCCCAAAGGGTCTGCTCGAGACCGGCATCGGCCGTGGCATTGCGAAACCTGCCGTCGCCGGCATTGAGAAACAAAGCATTGCCTTGATTTTGTTGCCACCAATACGCCTTACCGTAATAACGCGTCTGGCCGCTGCCATTGACCAAAAACAAATCGACTAGTCCATCGCCATTAAAATCGGCCGCGCAAGCGCCGGCACCCAAAGACTCGTCGATACCGGCCAGTTGTTCGTCGCCTTGCTGATGACTGAAAAACAAATCGGCGTCCAAGGTTCGATCGGAAAACACAGGCCTATCGATGTCAACCGCGTGGTTTTCATCGTCAGTGGTTTTCGGGCTGTCCGAGTTCAAAAAGCCTGGAGGTACTCCGACTGGAGTATTCGATAGGGTTACCGCCGACAAAACCAGCAATACTGAAATACCGACTATATCGAGAGAAACCAGCTTCAAATCCTTGATTATGGAACGCATAAATAACTCAAAAAGATAGGGCTACAGCATAGCCCGAGCGAAGCGAAAAAGAGTACCGGCTATTCTTATATCAGAATCGTTACAAACGATCGATTTATTCTGGACCGAACGCGGAAACTCTGCGGCAGCATCTATTTGATTCGTATCTCCGGAACCATTCAACGAGTATTCCTGCGTTGGTCGGACTTGCTCAAGCCTGCCTTCTATGGCACCATCCGGCGATTTTCTAAGCTTCCAAAATTCCAAGGAGAAACCAGATGGCGGGTCGCAATCACCTTTTTGTTCCAGGTCCAACCAATACCCCACACGAAATTCTGAGCGCGATGCACGTGCCGATGGAAGACCACCGCTCGCCGATTTTCCCTAAATTGTTGTCGCCGATTCTGGAAGACCTGAAAAAGGTGTTCCGCACCGAAACCGGCCAATGCTTCGTGTTTCCGGCCACCGGTACCGCCGGCTGGGAAGTGGCAATGACCAACTGTTTGAACCAGGGCGATAAAGTCCTGATTTACCGTTTCGGCCAATTCGGCCATTTGTGGGCGGAAGCCGCGCGCAAACTGGGTTTCGATGTGGAAATTCACCAAATCGAATGGGGCAAGGGCATTCCGCTGGACCATTTGGAAGCGCGCCTGAAAGAAGATAAAAATCACGAAATCAAAGCCGTACTGGCCACCCATAACGAAACCTCGACCGGCGTCACCAGCGATATTCCCGGCGTACGCAAAGCCTTGGATGCGGCCGGCCACCCGGCCCTGCTGTTTTCTGACGGCGTCAGCGCCATCGGCAGTATCGATTTCCGCCAGGACGAATGGGGCGTGGACGCAGCGATCGCCGGCTCGCAAAAAGGCTTCATGTTGCCGGCCGGCTTGGCGATCCTGGGCTTCAGCCAAAAAGCCCTAGCAGCGATCGACAACAGCAACTTCCCGCGTTCTTTCTTCTCGTTGAAAGACATGGCGGCCTCCAATAAAGATGGTTACACCCCTTACACACCGTCCACGCCAATGCTGTACGGCTTGCGTAAAGCGCTGGAATTGCTGCTGGAAGAAGGCATGGAAAACGTCTACGCCCGCCATCACCGTCTGGGCGAAGGCGTACGCCGCGCTGTGGCAGCCTGGGGCTTGCAAACCTGCGCGCAAGACGGCTGGGCTTCCGACACCGTCACCGCCATCGTGGTGCCGGCCGATAAGGACGCGCGCCACGTGATCAGCACGGCTTACAACAAGTACAACATTTCCTTGGGCGCCGGCCTGAGCGAAGTGGCCGGCAAAGTATTCCGTATCGGCCACGTCGGCGACATGAACGACGTTTCCTTGTTGGGCGCGATTGCCGGGGTGGAAATGGCGATGCTGGATCACGGTTTTGATATCAAAGCCGGCAGCGGCGTCGCCGCGGCGATCGAATACTATCGTTCTACCGCGAAATAGCCCTCGCTGACGGTCGGGCGGCGAATCCAGATTCGCCGCCCGACTACTCACCCCATTGCCCCGCTCTGCTGCCGGCATTTTCCGGCCTAAGGTTGTGCGCAGCACACCAAAATCGATCGAAAGTCGCACCAAAATTCGGCAAAAACACTTAACTGGACAGGTTGCGCACCGACCACAAAACGAATATCCAACTGAAATTAATATATTTTTTTCATGTCGGCGCCATTTTTGCTGATACATACCGAGGACCAACTGTTTTCAACAGCCAAGGGAGGACGTCATGAGACATTCATTATTGCTAATCGCTATGTTGGCCGTTCCGGCCCAAGTTAAACCGTTAAACCAGCCCGATCCCGGTTTATATGGCAGTTTCGCTGCCGCGCCGCTGCAGATTCCCAATCTATTACCCTCGCCCGAAACCGTAACATCAAGCCGCTGGTTATTTCCAGCAGCCCTCCAGGGCTGCCCAAACGCCAGGGTTCCGAGCGAATTGTGCAAATTAGTCGAATGGTCGGCCATGGATTATCCGACACTAAGCCAAGTGGCCTGGACCCTAATGCCGAGCGCCGGTTATGGCCTGGCTCAAGCCGGGTTGGCATCGACCGCGGCCGGGCACACTATCGATGCCGATCAGACCGAAGCGCAAAATCTATCGGGACTGCCGTTGGCGGCCATAGCCTGGTTTTCGCTGGGCTGCCTGCTTGGGTCGCTAGCCATGCTGCGCCACCGCCAGACTCGCCGCGCTTACGCGATCGCTTAAGGTTTTTAAAGGGTATATTTGCGCTTGAGCTTTGAGTTGCCTATAGTCGCTGCCATTGACAATCCAATCGGCGGCGACAGTCGGCAAACTCACCGATACGCCGTCTCGACTCACGACCAAGCAAGAGGCGACGGCCATGGCGAAAACCCTGTACCAATTGCTGAACCTTCCGGAAACGGCTACCGCACAACAAATCCATAGCGCTTTCAAAACCGTCGAACGGCTCTACACCGGGCGCCATGACGATGCTTCATTGGCGAGTCTGGCCCGCGCCAGAGAGGCGTTCCTGATCCTGTCGGATGCGCAGCGCCGCTTGGCGTACGACCGTAAACTGGCGATGGCGCAGGTCGCGGCCGACTCGGCTATTCCCCCGGCCGAGCGGCATCGGCCTTTCCAACTTACGCCGCGGCAGATTATGGTCGCCGCGCTACTGGCGGTGGCGGCCGGGCTCTGGCTGTACCGGGATTACCAAAAAACCGAACGACTGGCCGCTGCGGCAGAAAGTCTGCTGCGCCAGCAAGAATGGCTAGCGCAGCAAAGCCGGGACGATCGGCAACAAGCCCAAATCGAGGCCGAACGTAGCCTGCGTCAGCAACAACTGGAAGACGCCAATCGCTTGGCGGAACGCCAGCTAGCCAACCAACAACGAGCGCTGGAACTATTGCAAAGCCAAGCGGATACCCAATCTGAGCTTACGCAACAGGATATCGCCAACAGCCGCCTGGAAATGCAATATCGAAAACCCGAATTGGCGCTGGAATTGCAGCAGCAGAAACAACAGTACGCGACGACCCAACGCGAACGCGCACTGCATCAGCACGACGAGAACATTGCCAGTATCAACAGCCTGAGGGCCGCGCGGATCAGAGCCTACGACCGCGAACACACCACCGGCGAGATTTCCCGCTCAAATCCGGCCTTGGATCCTTAGCCGCCGCGCCGAAAATCGCCGCCGGCTGGCTTATACTGGCGGCCCGAACGCAGCCATACAGGAATTTTTGATGAGTAAGCCCAAAGTGTTGATCAGCCGGCGCTGGCCGGCGACCGTCGAAGCCAAATTGCAGGAACTGTTCGATACAACCTTGAATAGCGACGACCACCCGATGAACGCCGACGAGTTTCGAACGGCTCTGCAAAACTACGATGCGGTCTGCCCGAGCGTTTGCGATGCGCTACCGGCCGAGGTGCTGAACGTCGCCAACAAACGCTGCCGGATCCTGGGAAATTTCGGCGTCGGCTACAACCATATCGACATCGCGGCAGCGAGGGAACAAGGTTTGGTCGTGACCAATACCCCCGGCGTATTAACGGAAAGCACCGCCGATATTGCGATGACTTTATTGCTGATGACGGCACGGCGCGGCGCCGAAGGCGACCGCTTGGTCCGCTCCGGCCAATGGCGCGGCTGGTGTCCGACTCACATGATGAGCAGCGACGTCACCGGCGCCACGTTGGGATTGGTCGGCTTCGGCCGCATCGCCCAGGCCATGGCCCGCAAAGCGCACCACGGCTTCGGCATGAAGATTTTGTACGTCAAACCCAGCCCGGCCGATCCGGAAATCGTCGCCGATCTGCAAGCGGTGCGGTGCGAGACACTCGAAGAACTCTTGCCGCAGTGCGATTACGTGTCGCTGCATTGCCCCGGCGGCGCCGACACCCGGCATCTGATCGACGAACGCCGTTTGAACCTGATGAAGCCCAGCGCGCACTTGATCAATACCGCCCGCGGCGATGTGGTCGACAGTAAAGCCTTGATTCGGGCGTTGCGGGAAAAGCGCATTGCCGGTGCCGGCCTCGATGTTTACGAAGGCGAGCCGGACATCGACCCCGGCTTTTTGGCATTGGAAAATGCGGCCTTGTTGCCGCATTTGGGCAGCGCCACGATCGCCACCCGCACGGCGATGGGCGAAAAAGTGCTGGCCAATTTGCAAGCGTTTTTCGCCGGCCGGACGCCACCGGACCGGGTGGTGTGAGTCCGGCGGCGCGGCACGTCCGGCCCCGACCGCCGGTGGCTGAGATCAGGCCGATTATTCGCTTCGGCGTTTTTTCAGACCCAAGATACCGATCACTCCGGCCAGAAACGACCACACCGCCGCCGGCAGCGGTACCGGCGAGGCTTCCAGATGGTTATCCATCCGCACGTCGGCGTATAAACCTTCGGTCTGGCCGGCCGCCAATTCGAAGCCGAACAGGCCGCTAGTGCCGGCTCGTGACACGTTCAGGTCATTGAACGCGGTATCGACCCGGTCGGCACCTTGCCACAGGCCGTCACCGTTAAAGAAATCGATCGCCACGGAACTGGAATCGGTGGCCGAGCCGGCCGCCGCGCTGAGCAGATAATCCAGACGCAAATTGATGGCGTAGCGATCGCTGCCGTTATTGCGAAACTCCAAGCCGTACCAACCCAAATGGTGCGCATCCAGGGTACCGTTCGCCAAGGTGCCGCTGGCGGCAAAGGTGTAATTGAAATCGCCGCCGGTCGACAACTCAGGATTGTTGGCGATCACCGAGCCGACGCCGTTGATTTGCACTTGCGAATATTCGTCGCCGGGATTGGCCGGAGCCTTGATCTGCTGGAAATAGCCCACTATCTCCAGGCCGGACAGATTACCCGGATTGCTCAGGTTGACGATGCTCTCAATACTGTAACTTAACGCTGCGGAACTGTTGAAACTTGTAGCGGCAGTCGCCGTACCCGCGGTAAACAGCCCCAACCCTGCCAGCCATACCAGAACGGCTCTGTGTTTTATTGAAGTTTGCATAAGTTAATCTCTACTTGACTTTTGTGTCCGGAAATCCCGCGCGACTCGACGGCGCGCGGGCCGGTGTTTTCGATACGGCATTCAGCCGCTCAGTGCGCCAACAACTGGTCGAACGGCAACAGCGGGTCGACTGAACCATTGGCACCGACGGCCGGGACGACTAATACTTCGTCTTGCGCCAGATCGGTTTGCAACGGATTGCCGGATACAACAGCTTCATGGTTACCGTCGTGGCCGTTCGGCACGATCACCTCCGGATGGTCGAACGGCGCTTTTTCATAGCGCACCCGGTCGTCAGTGAACGACTTCAGGTACGCGATCAATTTGGCCCGGTTAGCCGGCGAATTGATCGACGACGAGATGGTACCGACCTGCTCGTGCAAAATATCGTTGTGGAAATTGCCTTGCCGGCCATAAAACTCGATCACCTGCTCCAGCGTTGCCATACTGCCGTTATGCATGTACGGCCCGGTCAGCTCGATATTACGCAGGGTTGGAACTTTAAAGGCCGCCTTGACTCCCACGCCCAGATTTGCGGCATTGGCTTCGTTGCGTGCCGCGCTGGGCGACGGAATGAAAGCTGTGGCCGGATCCGCACAGTTTTGATTGCGCGACACACCCTCCCGACTGCCGTCCGCCTGGATACCTTCCACTGCGGTAAAGTAATAAGGCTCGGAAACGTCGGCATTAATCGCGATCGCGGTGATGAAATCGCAAGCGCGAATATCCTTAACCAGACGATCCTTGATCCCGGCGGGACGGTCCTGCAAATACTGAAGGTACTGAGCGGCAAAGGATAGCGGATTGCCGAAATCGTCGAGACCGCCAACTCCTGGGTCGCCATTCGGATCGGCAACACCGGTGTTGATGTACCCCAAGTCCATCAGCAAAGGCATGCCGTCGCTACTGAAATCCCGGGTTACCGGATTGACATATTGGGTCATGCCGGCTGCTCGCGCGCCGCCGGAAGGACCGAACGCATCCGGTCCGTACGAAATTGGTGTCGCTGCCAAACCAAAGGTTTTGCCGGGCTCGGGCTTTAACAACGCCGCATTGGTAGCGACCGCGGCCAGACTCAAGCTCGGGCCGGCATGACACAAATTACAATGATTGTTGAAAAACAAGTTGCCGCCGTCTTTCAGCGCTTGGCGCTTGGCCTCGGTCTCGGCCGGCGTGGCGCCGACAATATTGGTCCAGGTCGGGCGCAGACTGGCATCCACCGGGCTCAAATCGAAAGGTGATTGATCCGCCACCAAGGTCGACTGGTAAAGCTGGAGCGCCAAGCCGAAGAACATCGGGAAATTGGCCTCCATTTGGTTGTAGGCGGTTTGTCCCGGCGGAGCACCGAACGGGCCAATGCCGCTATAAGACCAGTATTTGGCATTGAAAGCCTGCATGATCAGATTTTTATAGGTGGTATTCAGGCCGGGCTTTAGATTTCCGATGCTGCTCAAGCTATAGGGGCCCAACACACTGTCTTCGTGGTGCACCTTCTGATGTTGCAAGGCTTGGCGTCCCAACAGTTTGCGGCCGATATCGGCCCACGTCCGCTGCCGGCAGCTCATTTCGGTATCGCTCAAACCCGGCGCCGTCGCCAACGATGCTAGAGACGAGTTCTCCAGATGCAGCTTCTCTTTAGTCACCGAGCGTGAATTGAGTTTGACCCAAACCCCGGCATTCGGGTCGCGTTCGCCCCAGGGGCTGCTACCATTGAAGATGTCGTTGGCCCGCCCGTCCCAGAAATTGCGGTGGTTGAACACGGCATTGATTACAGTCGGCGCATTCCGCGGCTCCACCCGCCGGGTACCGGTTTGGTTAACGTGAAACACCGCATCGACGCTACGTGAACATTGGTCGGCAGTGCCGCTGAAACGCGAAGCACCTTTGAATTCGCCGCTAAAGGTACCGGACGACGCCACCACATCATCGGTGGTAAAGGTCACGGCGCTGAATTTATCGGCCGGATTGGACAGCCGGTGCAACGGAAAGTCTTGCGAACGCAAGGTATGATTGGGGCCACCGCCGCCCGACGCCAACGTATCGAACGTCTGCCCGCTGGCTTTGCTGCTCTTGGCGCCGGGATTCAGCTGATTTTTGACCCGGGCGTCGGCCCCGGCGTGAAAATGGCAGGACCCGCAGGCCATGCCGTCGCTACCGACGTTCATATCCCAAAATAAGGCCTTGCCCAACGCAATCGCTGCCGCCTTATTCACCACGATCGGGCTGGAACCGTCCAACAAACCTGGCACCGGCGGCACCGGTACCCGCTGTAACGATACCGGAACCGGTCCGTGGGCCGCCACCGGCAGCGCCGCCAGTGAAGCGATCGCTATTAAAAAGATTCTCGGAAATACCTTCATACCTGCCTCGTAAAACCCGCTATTCACCCGGCGCCGCATCTGCTTTGGCCCCGGTCTGGGAGTCGGATAAAGACTGAACCTGCGCATGCCTTCGATTGCATCCGTTCAGTCGAAACCAAAGAAATCAGGGCCGGCCCCAACCTAGACCACCCCGGGAACCGACCACTAAATTATTGTGAGCGCCAGCTAATCGGGGCAACATCGGACACAAGGCATTTGGACCTTGTTACCCGAGCACGCCCCATTCGGCAAAGCGGATAGGCTGGCGCTATAAGCTAGACCGGTTTTTTTCGACCCAGCGCGGTAAAACCCAATAGAGCCGAACCGAACATCCAGACAGCTCCGGGCAACGGCACCGCACTGACTCCGGTATTGTTGATAGTCAACATATAGTTTTGGCCTGCACCGATTCCGCAATTTTGACCATTGGCATTATCATCCGGGCAACTACCCGCCCAGCCGATCAAGTAATAACCGGCTTTCAAGCCCTGTAGGGTCAACATCGCCTCGCCGGCACTCAGGGTCGCGAAACCGGTGTAGACGTAGGGTGAATCTTGGTTGACGTTGGTCAGTGCCGTACCATTCAGCGGATCGCTGGCACCACCGCCGTATTGACCGACATTTCCGGGGTTGGTGGCACCCGCGAGCAGACCTTGAATCTTATCGCCATCGCCGTTAGTGAAGGAGTAGCCGGCATTGGCATAACCGATCCATCCGTCATGGCCGCGCACTATGTTTCCGCCGCCGCCTTCACCCAGCCAGCCGTTGCTGCCCTGAGTCAAATCGGCGCCGGGCACACCCAACAATCCCGTGCCGCCCAGGCCGGGAGGCGCGACGTAACCGGCGACACCGCCATCGTAAGGCCCGCGCACCTGACTCCAGGCATGTCCGTAACCGCTGCCGTCGGCGGCACCGGTAACCATGGGCGCGGTTCCACTGGTCCAGATCGAAAATCCCGGATAGTTCATCGGCGCCGTGCCGCCGTTTTGTTTCAGATTGACCGTGACATCGAATCGAGTACCCGCGGCGACGTCGGCATCATCGCCGACTTGAAAAATCCTGAAGGGTGGCGTATGGGTCCAACCGTAGTTAAAACCGGTACCGTAGTCAGCCCAAGCCCTTTTCGGCGCCTTGCCGGATAAGCTAGCGCTGTCGCCGGCGTCGATAACACCCAGACTGGCCGGACTAATAGCGGCGGCCTGTCCGGAATAAGCGGCCATAACGCTGGCGCCGAGCGCAGCCAGAATTGCGCGGCGTAAGCTCTGTTGATTAATGCCTATCATATTGATGCCTCAATAACTGATTCGAAGTGAAGAAATTGCATAATTGCCTAGTCCAGGGCAGTCAGGCCGTCTCGCCGTGAGACCCCTGAATTTCCGTCTCCTCCTCGCGGCAGGTTCGGCTTTTTCCCGGAGGTGATATCGCTTCCGTTATCACTCGAATGAGAAAGCACAATTTGTACCTATTTTTTTTAATTAATTTTCAATAAGTTACAATAAATCCAGCCAAGGCTTGCGGATTTTGCCGCAGTATTGGCCGTCTGCGGCAACGCCTTGGCCAGCACGACAAATCAACACTAATACCTAATTAAATTCATTAACTTATTAAACATTCACAGCAAAAAACGGTTAGCAGCCGATCCGGCATCGGTAGCGCGGTGTAGCCGGAAAACAGCTGGGTAACGACGGCTAAGCGCCCGGCAGGCCTAAGCTGCAACTCATACTCTAGTCCTTTGTTTTAACTAATGAATTACCCATAGACACCGTTTGTGTAAGTCCGGTTGGCCAACCGCAAGTCGCCTGCAAATGCATAAAAAACACACATACTGTGTGATTTCACTTAGCGTGTGCGCGATATCACATAATTTGGATTTACCCGGCACCTGCATCCGGGCAACAGCGTAAGTCCGGCACCACCACTATCGGACGATCGGATACTGAGATCCACACCCGCGAAAACCGCGCAATCCTTAGGTTTTCAGTCGCGCCGCCTAACACTCGAAAACTCGCGGAAACGATAGTCGATAGCAAACCGCCGATTTTCCCGTGCAAGCCGATCGCCAGACAAAAAAACGCCAAAATTTTGATTTATAAAGGATTTATATAAAAAAGGCATGGCTATTGCTATCCGCAACTATCAATTGACCGCCCGGTCCGAGGTAGCCGCACCGCTGCCTTGTACACCATCGGCTCAATCGCATGGCCTGAACAACGACGGATAACATTATGAAAATACGCTATAAACGCGCGCTGGCATTCTCGGCTGCGCTCGGCATCGGAACCATTGTGACGCCACCCCCGGAAGCGCCATTTACCGGCCACGGCGACCCGGAAGTTTTAAGCCGGTTGTACCAGCGCTGGAAATATGCTCACGAACAATCCTCCAGCCCGGACAACTTGCAAATCGGCTTGAGCTATTCCAAGGCATTGTCCGCACGCTTCAGCCCGGCCGCCGGCCACCTTCAACTGAATCTGCGCACCGGGCGCTTGCAGGCAACGGTATCGGGTTTACCGGAAACCGGCCAATACGAACTTTGGTTGCTGGACAATCATAAGCAGTCTCGGCAAGGATTGCGCGTCGGCCAACTGGAGCCGGCGGCGGGCCGCCATGGTTTGACGCTGCAACTCGACCCGCAGCGAATGCGGAACTTTACGCTTGACGGCGCGGCAATCGTCCTAGCCGGAACCTCTCCCGAAAACGGCGGCCTGCTGTTCGGCTCGCCCAACCTGCTGCAGCGGCTTTATTTCACCGAGCACGACTGGCCGGGCGCGAACCTGGCTGCCGCCGGCGGCGAGATCGCCGCGAATCGCCTGCCGTTCGAATTCTTACTGCCGAAGACCGCTCAAGCCGGCAATTTCGGGAGCGAACCACAGTTAGCGCAGCTGATAGCCCGCGGCCAAAAAATATTTACAGAAGAGACTTTCGGCGGCAACGGACGTACCTGCGCCACCTGCCACCGGCCGGATAACAATCACACGATCGACCCGAGTTACATCGCCAAGTTACCGAAAAGCGACCCGCTGTTCGTCGCCGAAACCCGGCCGGAATTGGCCGATCTGGAAAAGCCGGCACTAATGCGCCAGTTTGCCTTGTTCGTCGCCCACGCCGACGGCTTCGACCGGCCGCCGGTGATGCGCAGTTCTCCCCATCTGTTGGGCATGGCCAATACCCTCACCTTCGAGCGTGCCGTAAATCCTGGTTACGGCAACGGCGAGTTTCCGCAGGACGAAGAATACTTCAAACGCCACGATGACGAAGCGCAGCAATCCGGCAGGCACACCGAAGCCATAGGCTGGTCCGGCGACGGCGCCCCGGACGGCGGCTCCTTGCGTGACTTCGCCAAAGGCGCGATCAAGCAGCACATGCCGAAAACATTGATCCGGGCCGAAAACATCGATTTCAGATTACCCAGCGAAGACGAACTCGACGCCTTGGAAGCCTATATGCTGTCATTGGGGCGTCGCGGCGAATTGAATCTCGCCAATATGTATTTCAAATCGCCTTTGGTGCAAAACGGCCTGATGTTGTTCAATACCAAGAACAATCCGAAAGCGGCCGACGGCTCGGTGATTTTCGGCGCCACGGCAAACTGTAACGGCTGCCATTCCAATGCCGGCGGCATCAGTTCGACCACCAATGCCAATCCGACCCGCGATACCGGTGTGGAACGAATGCGCGACCAATTGCACCATTTGGCCGACCCGACGCTGGCCTATGACGGCGGCTTCGGTCAGATCCAACAAAACGACTGCGGCCCGAATTATGACGAAGTCTGTTTTAGCGACGGCAGTGTTGCGCCGAGCGGTACTACCTCGCGACCGGCAGGACACCATGGCTTGAACCGTTTCAATACGCCGTCCTTGGTCGAAGCGGCCGACACCGCACCGTTCTTTCACAACAACAGCGTAACGACGCTGGAAGAAAGCGTCGCCTACTACAGCTCCGATGCCTTCAACAGCTCGCCCGGCGCATTTACCTCTAGTAAAGCGAATCGGCAAGGCAAATTGGATTCGTCGCAAGTAATAGCCGTAGCAATGTTCCTCCGTACGATCAATGTGCTGGAAAATATCCGCAGCTCCAATTCGTTGGACAAAAAAGCGTTGGAACAGAATGGCGAACAAAGTATGAAGTCCCTGAAGCTGGCAATCGCCGACACCGAGGACGCGGTGGAGGTATTACAGCAAGCGGTAATCAATCCCTATCCGGAAGCTTTGGAAAAATTGCAGCAAGCATTGAATCTGGAGGCAATGGCCTGCAACCGATTTTTTCCGGGCAAAACCGGTCTGCTGCGCCGAGCGATTGCGCTGAAAGAGCAGGCCCGCAACCTGATGGTTAGCGGTGGCTAGGCCAAGCGGTATGGAATATTGCTGCGCAGGCAAGGCCGACACTGCCGCTTGCAAGCCTTGCCGCGGCGGATTTCGGCAGGCATAAAAAAAGCCGGCGAGGCGCGCCTCGTCCGGCTCTGGAAGGACTTAAGCCGGAGCTTAAGCTTGGACCAGCGTTTTCCGGCGTCCGGTGTAAAGGAAACCCAACAAAGCGCTTGTCATGAACCAGATAGAGGCGGGAAGAGGTACTACAGAACCACCGCCTTGGTTAGCAGCAGGCTTGATATCGAAGCCGTACAGCAAAACCAAATTGTTGGTAGGCACACTTGTTTTGGCAAAACTCAACAAATACATGTTGCCAAGCAATGAGCCATTAGCCGCTTCACCCAGCCACTTACCCGCATCCCACAGACCCAATTTAAAGCTGCCGGTAGCAGTGTAGCTACCGATACCTGTAAATGAGTAAAGTGGTGCGGCGGTATTCAAATCAGCATTTGCTGCGAAAATACCGAAAGTTTCAGAGCTCGGTAATCCAAACAGGCTAATTGACAAGAAATTACTATCTCCGTCAGTTGACTCCCAAATGGTACTCGCAGAACTTGCAGACGAAACGGCCAACAATAACGCGGCAAGCCATAGTCTTAAAGATAAAAGCGTTTTCATGGATATTCCCCATTAGTTAACGTTAACAAACGGCCATTCCTCTGGCCATACAACTGGAATTGGCGCTTTTTCCGAAATTGCCGCCTCCAAGCCGAGAGCAAAGACCGCAGCCTCCACTCCAAAATAGACTATACAAAAAACGTGCCAAAAAATCCAGACTTGGGATTTCAAGGAATTAGCTCGGCCGAACAGTAGACCATGTAAAATAAGCTGACACAAATTCCGGGAATTTAAGTCATTCGCGTTTCGGCTGCGCCATTTTGGCGCTATTTGCAATCCGCAGCCGGAATCCGCTGATATCCGCCGCTCCCCGGAAAAGCGGCAGCGGCGCCGAAATGCAGGAATAAAGTCTGGCGGGTTTTGCTGCGCTGCCTAAGCTCCGCCCGGACACCACGCGCGGCAAGTTGCTCCTTAAACGCCAGCGCTCTCGTTCTATCGACAAATACACCCAAAGATAGCGCTCCTTTAATCTCTCCGTCCGGAACCATCCAGACGTCGTCAATGCCTTTGGCGTGCAACGTCAACTTGTTAAGCCGAGCCTGTTCCGCATCCTTGGCCGGGGGCAAGTAGAGCTGGTAATCGGCGGAAACCGTCGTTTCGCGCACAAACGGCTTCGTGAAAAGCAAGGGTTTGCCGCGCAGCCAGCGCTGCAATTCGCGGTCGTCGCTGAACGGCCCCGCTTCGTAACAAATCACTCGAACCGGCTCCGGCTTCCCGGTTGCCGCCGGCAGCGATTTTTTTTCGGATTTAACCGCGGCACCCGCCAATTGTTTTGGCTTAGGCACCGCAAAAGCGGCGGGCGCGGCCAAGCGTTCCAGTTCGGCGGCATCGCGATCCAGGACCCGCGAAATCGCCACGCTACGGAGCGCGGCATCCCGTTCGGCGACCAGTACAATCGACGGCAGAACGGCCTGGACTTGGTTGGCCGGCGTCGACGCACCAAAATGGAGCTTCCAGAAAAAAAATAATACATTAGCCAGACACAACAGCAGAAAAACCTGCTTCATCCCGATGCCTCCGCTTCAGCGCAGTAGTGCAACAAGCCTTTGAATACCAGCTGCGAATCCAACACTTTGTCGCCTGCAACTTGCTCCGCTAACTGTGCTGCATCGCCCCCCGTCAACAGCAATCGATACGGTTGGTTTTGCCGGCCCAGCGCGGTTTCGACCAAGCCGACAGCCGCCCACAGCACTCCGGCGTCGATCGCCGCATCGGTATCGGCCGCCAGCCCCCCCCCTCCGGCACCGGCGGCAACCGGTAAAGCGTGAGTATTCGCCGACAAGGCTTGCTTCATTAAACGCAAGCCGGGGCAAATCAAGCCTCCCTGGTGCAGCCCATCGGCGGCGACAAAATCGACGGTAATTGCCGTACCGCAATCGACAATACAATTGGCGCCCGGATAGGCGTGCAGCGCGCCAATCATCGCCAACCAGCGGTCGACGCCTAATTTTTCGGGCTTGACGTAAGCGCTGGTGACACCGAAGGCTTGGCCGGCAGCGCTCGGCTTGACAACCGTGGCAGCAGGCCACATCACCTGAGCCAATCCAAGCACCTTTGTCACAACTTCCGGCGCAGCAACTGCCGCTAGCCCGATTTGTTCCGGTTCCGATAACGAGGTCCAGGCCTGGGTCAAAACCGACATAAAATCCGATTCGCGGTAATTCAAATAGCGCGGTTCGGCGATCATTACGGAGTCAGCCAGCGTCCATTTCAGGAAGGAATTGCCGATATCGACCAGCAAAATCATGATTGACGTAGACTCACTTCACCGGATGCAAAGGCGCGTATTTCGCCGTCGGCCTGACGTAGTAGCAGCAAACCTTGATCATCAATACCGGCCGCTTCTCCGCTAAACCGCTGCTCGCCCAAAAACACACAGACCGGACGCTGCAACATACAATCGTAGCTGCGCCATTCGGCCAACCAGTAAGCAAGAGTGCGCGATTCAAACTCGGCTAAGGCCGGCAGTAAATGGTTTAGCAATTCCGCCGTCAGCCGGTTGCGCATACCGTGAGCACCATCGGCCAGGATACGATGCAGGTCCACCCACGCTTGGTCAATCTCTGCCGCATCTCGGCCGGGCATGAACACATTTAGCCCTAAACCCATCACGGCATGGCAAGGCCCGCCGCTTTCGCCGCCGACTTCGATCAATATGCCGGCTAACTTACGTTGCCGCCAATAAATGTCGTTAGGCCATTTCAAGCCAACCTCTTCGACGCCCAATGCCCGCAGTGCCCGCACCACGGCCACGCCCATCGCCAAACTCAAACCGCTCAAAACAGTCGGTCCGCCCTGAAAACGCCAGAGGATAGACAAATACACATTGTGGCCGAAGGGTGAAATCCATTTCCGGCCACGGCGTCCGCGTCCGGCGGTTTGCTGCTCTGCCAGGCAAACCACGCCGCTCTCGCCCGACTCGCGCGCGAGCTCGAGTAAACGCCCGTTGGTGGACTGGATACGGTCGTGGATCTCAATGCGTCGCAGCAAAGCTGAAGCATCCTGAGTCAAATGCTCCAGAATTTGTCCTTCCTGCAACAATTGCAACGGCTGGTTCAAGCGATAGCCCTTTCCGGAAACCGCAAGCAAATCGACACCGGCATCCGCTAGCGCCTGCTGGTATTTCCAGACCGCTGACCGGCTGATACCCAGAGATTGCGCCAACTCGGTACCGGAGTGGAAACGGCCGTCGCCCAACAGCCCGATCAACTGTTTGAGTTTCGGCGCCAGCGGTGTGGCTCCATCCGCGACCCCGTTACCGGATTTGGACATAAGGAACGCGGTTCAGGATTCGTTTTTGTCGCGAAGTTGTTGCAACTGCTTTTTGATGACATGCTTGATCAACAATTCGCGGTTGTCTTCGGTCAGATTAATGTATTCCACACAAATCGCGAACGGCCGCTGCGGATTATCCTGAGAAATGTCCTTGCATTGCACGACTCTGGCGTAAGCGACAATTACCGCCATGCATGAGGTCAACAGCATCCGCAGCTCGAGGATTTCACCGACCGCAATCGCTTGTTCGTTACTGAACGCCAAGCCGGTGGCGCTCAGACTGACTTCTCGAGTATCGTGCTCGGAAAACTTATCGGTCTGGGCATTGATTGCCTGCGCGATCAGGTTGATTTTGGTGTCGATAATCTTCAGATATTCGAACATTTCCGGGTCGCGCCGTTCCAGGCGCGGCCCGAGCATCCGAGCTTCTTGAGCCAATACGTCCAGGGCTGAGGACAAAGTGCAATTGCTCAATACGTCGTTGGAAACATGGCTGGCGGCGTCGAAATTCTTTTTATCGATCACCTTGTGCAACAGGTTGATAGTATCGTTGACCCGGAAATAGCGCCGTTTTTCTTCAATTTCTTCCGCCATGGCGTGCTCTATCCTCGTAAAATAATTTGGAATGTTTAAACGGCAATTCTAGCCGATGCAGCGTCGGCCGGGTAAAGCCGGGGACATCAATCGGGAATGATCGTTGTGAAACCGCCGATCAAATCATGGACGTCGCCCCGGCCGACCAAACGTACCGGCAAGATCAATTCGTCCGCCGTGAGCCCTCTTGCCTGCAAGGATTCGCGCTCCAGATACAGTTCCGTCACTTCGTAAAGCTCCAAAGCCTTAAAAATAGCCGAGGTATCCTTCAGCGCCAAACTTTCCGGCTGTTGCCGCGCCAACAGCTGAAACACGCCATCGTCCAGCCACAACACCGCCACCCGCTGATCGAACGCTGCGGCTGTTAATAAGGCGTCTAAGGTTTCCGCCAGGCGAACCCCAGTGTACGGTGGCCGGCGCATTACGAACAAAAACGACTTCATGGCCGCCTCAAGCGAATATCAAGCTGCGGTCGGCCAACAACTCGGCCTCCAGCCACTGCCCCAAGCCGGCGATCCGAAACCCGGGCGCGACATCGTCGTCGAGCTTGCCTTGCCGGCGCGCTTCGTCGGCACACAATAAGCCGCGACGCTGGGCAGCGGAAATACAAACGGCTAGATCGACTCCTCGGTCGAGCGCCAATTCCGACCATTTTCGCCCCAGTTGCAGTTCGTCCTCCGGCGGACTGGCGTAGCGAAAAGCATGGTAAACCCCGTCCTTGTAAAAAAATACGCGAACCACCTCGTGACCGGCATCGAGCGCGGCCGAAATAAATCGGTAAGCACATAGTCCGGAGTTGCCGGAGCAAGGCCCGGCATTAACTTGAACGGCATATTTCATCGCACTGTAGAATATTGTCTTTGCAAAAACATCGTTGCATTTTAATACGCGCCCACCAATCTTGCCTGTTTTGCCGCCGAGCATTCGCGATGGAACCAAATTCGATACCTCAGGTCCGATCCGCCATGAGACTAATACCCGTTACGCTCGCCCTTGGTTTGAGCCTGTTTTGCCCCCCGCCGCATGCGCTAGAAATTGACAAAATCCAGTTGCCGGACATGGGCGACTCCGCCGGCGCGATCATCTCGCCGATTCAGGAAAAGGAATTCGGCGAAGCCTTCTTCCGCAATCTGCATCGGCAAGCCGAAATCAGTCAAGACGTCGAAATCCAGCAATACATCGAGAACATAGGCCGACAACTGGCATCTCACAGTGATACGCCGTCCAACCCGTTTCATTTCTTTGTCGTGATGGACCAGAACATCAACGCTTTCGCCGGCCCCGGCGGCTATATCGGCGTCAACTCGGGGCTGATTTTGCTGACGGAAGCCGAAAGCGAACTGGCTTCGGTCATGGCGCACGAGATCGCCCACGTCACCCAACGCCATCTGTATCGCTCGATCGAAAAAGCCAGCAAACTGTCGATTCCGACCGTTGCCGCGACGCTGGCGGCGATCCTGATCGGGACCCAGTCGCCGAACATGGGACAAGCGGCGCTGATGGCAATCCAGGCCGGCAACATTCAGTTTCAAATCGACTTTACCCGCGACCACGAGAAGGAAGCCGACCGGGTCGGTATGCAGACGCTGGCGGAATCTAACTTTGACCCGCGTGCGATGCCGGCGTTTTTTGAGAAACTTCAGCAGTCTAGCCGCTACTACGGGAAAGGCGTTCCGGAATTTTTGAGAACTCACCCGGTGTCGGAAAACCGGGTTGCCGACACCCGCGGCCGCGCCGAAATTTATCCTTACCGGCAGTATCCCGACTCGCTGGCCTACCAGCTTGTCAAAGCCAAGTTAGCGGTGGTTACCGCGAGGGATACCAAAGCGGCAATGCAGCATTTCACTACACTGGAAATGCAAGGCACTAGCGAGCAACGCGCGGTCGCCCGTTACGGCATGGGTCTGGTGCAATTGCAGAATCTGCAATTTGCGGCCGCCAACCAAATATTCCAGCAGTTGGCGGAACAATACCCCAATCAACCTCAATATATCGCTGCCTTGGCGCGCACCGCCAGCGAAAGCCACGATTACGATAAGGCCGGCAAACTCTACGAAGCCGCCCTCGCCCGCTTTCCGAACAACGTTGCAGTGAAGATCGAATATACCCGCAGCCTGTTGAAAGGCGGACGCGCCGAACGTGCCAAACAAATCCTACAAAGCCTGCCCGAAGACCAAAAAGACCAACCTTACTACTACGAACTGCTCGCGCAAATCTTCGCCGACCTGAAACAACCGGGCGAATCCCACCGCTATACGGCCGAATATTATTACGCCAGCGGCGATACCGAATCGGCCATCACTCAGATCCGGCTGGCCAAACAACAAAACGACCTCAGTTTTCAATTGCAAGCGATCCTTAACGAACGCTTAAATTTTTTCCTGAGCGAAGAAGAATCCCGCCGAATGGAGCGCTGAAGCAAACATTAGAAAACCCTAACACTCTCTAAGCTTCTGTTTAAAAAAATCAATTTCGAGGCGAAACCATTTCTTCGCAAAAAAGGCATTTTTTTGTTGGACACTCCGATTTTTTTAAAATACACTTCGGCCACCTTTTACGGAGTGCATTCAACCCGACAGGGTTGTATCTTTGAGGGGGAGGGAAGCGGCCTGTAACAAAGGCTGACAATAATAATAATAAATAGTAACTGCTTGACTAAACTGCCTTAAGGCAGGCGTCCAACACAATAACAATAATAATTACAACAAACAGGACGGGCCCGCGCTGAGCGGGCTTTTTATTGTCCGTCACCCTGCCTTGCCCCGCCGCCGTTCCGTATCTGGCTTAAGACTTGCTTTTGTCTTATAATTCAGCCCTCTCCGCTTGAAACCTTTGCGGTTTTACAAGCTTCCAATCCCATAAACTCAACCAAGGTTTAATCATGGCCCGCGTGACTGTCGAAGATTGCTTAGAAAATGTAGAAAACCGCTTCAAACTGGTACTGCTGGCCAGCAAAAGAGCGCGCCAGCTGGAAAAAGGTGCCGACGAATTCGTGCCGCGCGGCAAGGATAAAGACACTGTAGTGGCACTGCGCGAAATCGCCGCCGGTTTCGTCACCGAGGAAAATGTCGACCGCCTGCACCGCTCCAGTTACGTCTCCGAAACCCACCTGGAACTTTAAGCGGTATGCCCGAGATAGCAGCCAAGCCGACTCCAGCACTTCCGGCCATAGAACACCCGGAAGAAAAACTGTTGCACCAGCTGTGCGACGTTCTGCGCAGCTATCTCGACCAAGACCAAATCAACGATATTGTACGCGCCTACCATTTCGGCGCGGCAGCCCACTCCGGCCAATTCCGCCGTAGCGGCGAAGCCTATATCTGCCACCCGGTTGCGGTTGCGATCACGTTGGCCGGCATGCATATGGATGCCCACGGCATCATGGCGGCCATTCTGCACGATGTAATCGAAGACACCCCCATCACCAAGGAACAACTCGGCGAACAATTCGGCGCCGAGGTTGCCGATCTGGTCGACGGCGTCACCAAACTGTCCAAGATCGACAGCCGCTCCCGCGCCGAAGCGCAAGCGGAAAACGTCCGCAAAATGTTTTTAGCCATGGCGCAAGATCTACGCGTCATCGTCGTCAAGCTGGCGGACCGGCTACACAACATGCAAACCATGGGCAATATGCCCCTGGACAAAAAGCGCCGGATCGCCAAGGAAACGCTGGAAATCTACGCGCCGATCGCCAACCGCCTCGGCATGAACGATGTCCGCCACCAGCTAGAATCGCTGGGTTTCAAGGCCCTGTACCCGAACCGTTATGCGGCGATCAACAATGCGGTAAAAAAATCGCGCGGCAACCGCAAGGAAATCATCGACACCATCCAGAACGCGATTCAAAACCGGCTGAAAGAATCCGGGCTGGACGGCACGGTAGCTGGACGGGAAAAAAACATCGCCAGCATTTACCAAAAAATGCTGAACAAGCGGATTTCGTTCACTGACGTGTTCGACGTATACGCGTTCAGGATTTATTGCTCCCAAGTGGACGATTGCTACCGCGCGCTCGGTTGTGTGCACAATCTTTATAAACCGGTACCCGGCCGGTTCAAGGACTATATCGCCCTGCCCAAAGCCAACGGCTACCAGTCGCTGCACACGATTCTGATCGGCCCTTACGGGGTACCGATCGAGATCCAGATCCGCACCCACGAAATGCACCGCCTGTCAGAATCCGGCATCGCCGCACATTGGCTGTACAAGTCCGACAACGATAAAAGCGAGACGATACAGGCCCGTGCCAACGAATGGCTGCGCGACCTATTGGAAATTCAGAAATCGGCCGGCGACTCGCTCGAGTTCATCGATAATCTCAAAGTCGACCTGTTTCCGCAGGAAGTATTCGTGTTTACGCCGAAAGGCAAGATCATCAAGCTGCCGCGCGGCGCTACCGTGGTCGACTTTGCTTACATGGTGCATACCGACGTCGGCAACGCCTGCATCTCGGCCCGGATCGACAAAAAACTGGTGCCGTTGCAAACCAAGCTGGAAAACGGCATGACGGTCGAAGTAATCACCGCTACCTGGGCCCGACCCAATCCGCTGTGGCTAAACTACGTGATCACCGCCAAGGCGCGCAGTTGCATCCGCGCCTATTTGAAGAATTTCAACCAGCAGGAAGCCATCAACCTCGGCCGCCGCCTGTTGGAAAAAGAACTGCACAGCCTGGGCATCCAACTAGAAAGCGTCGACAACACCCGGATTCTGCAGGTGCTGCAAGTCTTGAAAAAGCACTCGTTGAACGAATTGCTGGAAGACATCGGCCTCGGCAACCGGATGCCGTTCCTGGTCGCCAAACGCATCAGCCAAACCGACGTCAACGCCGCAGTCAAACTGGACGATAACGAACCGCACCATAAAACACCTTTGATTATCAAGGGCACCGAGGGCATCGTCGTCAGTCTGGCCAAGTGCTGCCGGCCGATTCCGGGCGATCCTATCATCGGTTTTTTCAACCCGGGCAAAGGCATCGTGGTTCACCACCACGAATGCCGCAACAGCAACGAAGTCCGCAAAAAACAAACCACCTGGCTGGATGTGGAGTGGAGCCCGGAAGCCAGCGGCGAATTCCCGGCCGAAATCCGGATCGAGTTGCTGAACCAGCGCGGCTCGCTGGCCACGATTGCTTCGACCATCTCCAGCATGGACTCTAACATAGAGAACATCAACGTGGTCAGCCAGGACGACCGGGTCTCGGTGGACTTGCTGGTTCTAGCCGTGCGCGATCGGGTACACCTGGCCAACATCATCCGCAAATTGAAAAAGCTGTCCATCGTTTTAAAAATCACCCGCATCAAGGCATAACATGAGCAAGGAAACCATCTCCACGCCGCTGGCGCCGCAAGCCATCGGCACTTACTCGCAAGCCGTCAAAGTCGACAATACCGTATACCTGTCCGGGCAAATTCCTCTGGATCCGCAAACCATGCAAATGGTCGACGGCGACATCGACCTGCAAATCCGCCGGGTATTCGAGAATCTGAAGGCCGTGGCCGAAGCCGCCGGCGGCAGCTTGAACGACATCGTCAAACTGAACGTGTTTCTGACCGACCTGAGCCATTTTCCGATCGTCAACGAAATCATGGCCGAATATTTCCACCAACCCTACCCGGCCCGCGCCGCGATCGGCGTTGCCGCACTGCCCAAATCGGCCGGCGTCGAAATGGACGGCATTTTGGTTTTACCCAACGAATATTACTGAGCTCGGCGCCGTGGCGGCGGACACAGTCGCCTTAGCCCTGTCCCAACCGTAGCGACGATGCGCACCGAACCGCAACAGCATCCGGACCCGCGGCTGTTGCCGGTCACCGCCTTGAACGGCATCGGCGCCCAATCGGCCGCCCGCCTGGAAAAACTCGGTATCCGCCATGTGCAAGACCTGTTGTTCCACCTGCCGTTACGTTACCAGGACCGCAGCCGGATCACGCCCCTCAACCAATTGCTGCCCGGTATGACCGCCTTGGTCTGTGGCCGCGTCGAATTCACCGACCAGATTCAACGCGGCAGAAATAGCGTGATTTGTCGCATCGCCGACGGCAGCGGCGAATTGTCGCTCCGCTTTTTTCATTTCTCGGTGCAGCAAAGCCAACAATTGAAACCCGGCGTACAAATCGGCTGTTTCGGCGAAATCCGCTACGGCTTTGCCGGGCTGGAAATGGTTCATCCGGAATACCGGCTGGTCGACGATCCGGCGCAACTGATCGAGCAGACGCTGACACCGGTGTATCCGTTAACCGAAGGCGTCTCCCAATCCGCATTGCGCAAAGCCGCCCGCCAGGCTCTGAGCCTATGCCTGCACAGCCGCGATGCGATAAAGGACTGGTTACCTGCCGAACTGCTGCAAAGCCGAGACTACCCCAGCCTGCAAGACGCTTTGCGCACGCTGCATACCCCGCCGCCGCAGCTTTCCGCGCAGATATTGAGCGGAACGCCGTTACCGGCGTTGCGGCGTCTGGCGTTCGAGGAATTTCTGGCCCACCATCTGGCACTGTTGCAAGGCAAACTGGCCTACAAACAATGGCCGGCGCCGACTCTGAGCCTGGATGCGCAGACCAAACAGGCCTTTCTGGCCGCTTTGCCGTTTCGGCTGACCGCCGCCCAGCAGCGGGTGGCCGCCGAAATCGAGGCCGATTGCCGGCAAAACCGGCCGATGCTACGCCTGGTGCAAGGCGATGTCGGCTCCGGCAAGACCGTGGTCGCCGCGCTGGCCGCACTGGCTGCACTCGCTTCCGGCTACCAGACTGCGATCATGGCGCCGACCGAATTACTCGCCGAGCAGCATTTTCGCAATTTCAGCCATTGGTTCGCCGACCTGCCGACCCGAGTGCTGTTTCTGAGCGGCCAACTCAAGGGCAAAACCCGGCAGCAAACGTTACAATCGCTGGCCGACGGCAGCGCCGGGATTGTGATCGGCACCCATGCCTTGTTCCAGGACAGTGTGCATTTCCACAAACTGGGGTTGATCGTCATCGACGAGCAGCACCGTTTCGGCGTCCATCAGCGTTTGGCCTTGCGCGAAAAAGGCCAAACCGGCGGTTTGCGGCCGCACCAGCTGATCATGACCGCAACGCCGATTCCGCGAACCTTGGCGATGCTGCAATATTCCGATTTGGACATCTCGGTGATCGACGAACTGCCGCCGGGCCGCAAACCGGTCGCAACCAGCGCAATATCGTCGGAACGTCGAGCTGACGTGATCGGCAGGATCGAACATTGGGTCGCTCAACAACGCCAAGCCTATTGGGTTTGTACCTTGATCGAAGAGTCGGAAGCGCTGCAATGCGAGGCGGCGGAAAAGACCGCCGCCGCATTGCGTGAGGCCTTGCCCAAGGTACGCATCGGCTTGGTCCATGGCCGACTGAAAGCTGCCGAGAAGGACGCGGTGATGCAGGCGTTCAAAAACCGGGAGTGCGACCTATTGGTGGCAACTACGGTGATTGAAGTCGGCGTCGACGTTCCCAACGCCGGCCTGATGGTAATCGAAAATCCGGAACGGCTGGGACTATCGCAATTGCATCAGTTGCGCGGCCGGGTCGGGCGTGGCAATCAGGACAGTTATTGCCTGCTGCTCTACCAAGCGCCGTTGTCGCAAACCGGCAAACAACGCCTGGCAATTTTGAAACAAAGCAACGACGGCTTCGTCATCGCCGAAAAAGACCTGGAATTGCGCGGCCCCGGCGAAGTGATGGGCACCCGCCAGACCGGACAGATTCAATTTAAAATCGCCGACCTGGAACGCGACCGCGAACTGCTGGAATCGATTCCGGCCGCGGCGCAGACCATCGTTCAACATCATCCCGAAATCATCCAACCCCTCATCGACCGCTGGATCGGCCGCAGCCGCCATTACGCCGAGGTTTAGACATTGCCCGACAAGAGTTTCCTATTTAAACGCCCGCCGCTGTGGTCCGCCCACGAGACCGCAGCACAACGACAATTAACGCCGGAGTTGCAATCCTGGCTAAACGAGACTGGTTCGTTAACCAAGCGCTTGCGCGGGATTTACGGCAACCGCTTCGGCGTCGAGTTACTGTTCCACCGTTGGAAACCGGCATTCAACGACGAGTGCCGGCTGCTGGCATTGCCGCCGGCGCGTTACCAGTTGATCCGCGAGGTTTTGCTGCATGCCGATGGCCGGCCGCTGGTATTGGCCCGGACCGTGTTGCCGGACCCGACCATCAAAATTGCCCACCGCAATCTGTCTCACCTCGGCAATCGGCCGCTGGGGGAAGTCATTTTTGCTTATCCCGACCTGGAGCGCCGCCGGCGCCAGTTCAGCCGCGCCGAGCCGAACCAATGGTCGACTGCTGTGCAAACCAGGCTCTCGATGGCAGGGCCGACTTGGGGCCGGCGTACGGAATATGCGATTCACGGCCACCCGTTGTTGGTCGCCGAGTTTTTTCTGCCCGCGCTGCTGCAAAAGGTTTAGGCGAATCCATTACTCGAACAATTTGAACACGACCTCTGCAATCGTCTCTAGCACCTCGAACTCACCGCCGGCCTGGTTGGTAGGTGCCGCATAGTTGCTGCGAAATTCAGTTTTCGCGGTTTCGGTCCGGCCTCTGGCTTGGCGTTCCACTGCCTTTTTCCGATCGAGCAACTGGCCGCCGGCCTTTTTCCATTCCAACAAATGAGTGATCTGGCCGTTATCCAGCCACACCCCGTGGCCCTTGCAACGGTTGACGACCACACCGCTCTGGTAGCCGTAAAGCATCCGGTTCATTAACACCTGACAGACCGGACATTTCAAATATTTGACCGGACGATCGGCTTGGTAACGTTCGCGGTTGATGTTTTGCAGCAGAGGCAGATTGAAGTCGGCCACCGGCGCAACCGAGTCTTCCAGCAGCACCTCCAGTTCGCCCGGATCGAAAAACAAGCCGAAACACTCGGAGCAACGCTCGATATGCAGCGTACCTTCACGGCTCAACGCAACGGTTTGCAGTCCGATTTCGCAGTTAGGGCATTGGCGCTTAACACCGGCGTCGGCGACGCGAACAGCTTGTCGCCCGAGTAAGTCCATGTCGTTACGCACGCCGCAGTACCGGCATACCTGACTATTGGCCGGCAGCGGCGCGGCACAATTTGCGCAGCTCGCCATCAGCATCTACCCCTGCGGCGACCAACCGCATTGGAATCCCACGTCCGTTCAGCCCGCCAAGACCCCGAAAGGCCGGCATTTAACGGGCACCGGCGCCACACTTTTAACTGATCTGCCATCAATCCTCGCCACACTGGAGAACACTCCGATAATTGCGTAATATCGCCGCTCAATTATGGCAAAAATACGGAGTTGCAGTGGCAATCAGAACTTATAAAGGCAAATCCCCCCTGATCGGCGCGCGCGCGTTCGTCGACGATACCGCAGTCGTGATCGGCGATGTAGAACTGGGCGAAGACGTCTCGATCTGGCCTACCAGCGTCGTGCGCGGCGACGTCGAACGCATCAAGATCGGTAACGGTACCAACGTCCAGGACGGCGCGGTATTGCACGTCTCCCACGCCGGCGACTTTTCGCCGAAAGGCCATCCGCTCAATATCGGCCGGGGCGTCACGATTGGGCATAGGGCCGTGGTCCACGCCTGCACGATAGGCAATTACTGCCTGATCGGTATCGGCGCCATCGTCATGGACGACGCCGAATTGGGCGATTACGTGATGCTGGGCGCCGGCGCACTGGTGACGCCGGGCAAGAAATTGGAAAGCGGTTTTTTGTATGTCGGCGCCCCGGCCAAGCAAATCCGAGCCCTGACCGATGCCGAAAAAGAATTTTTGGAATATTCCGCCAAACATTACGTCCGTCTGAAGGACGATTATCTCGACTAATCGCGCCGTTGAGCAAAATCAGCCGACAAGCTAACTAAGAATACCCATTCTGTCGCATCCAAGCGTTGCTAAGATCGCCGGTCCGTTCGCCCAAGCACGAACGGACCGGCGACTCCGATTTGTAAAAGGCTTGCCGAAAACCGGCTCAAGCCATAATATTGATACGATATTTGTTTGACAAGCCCCTGCACTTGCTTTATTGTTTCGATTCGACACTAATTGACGAATCGAAACAGCCACAAGCCGTTTCGTTGCCAGACCACTCCCGATCCGGATAGCTCCAAGGCAACCGTCCGTTACAACCGACCCGTCGGTAAATCCAGGCCGCGATCATACACACCCAATGCGGCGAGTGTCAGACTGCAGAGGTCCGCGCCGGATGCGGGCCGGTTTTAACAATAAGTTTTCGGCGGTTTACCGGCCGAAGCGACAGCTAGCGAGGCGCAACACCATGTCACAAGTTACAGAAGAAAAACCGGAAAAAGATAATTTCGTCCTCTACGTCGTGTTGGTCACAGCCGTGGTCGTCGGCGCGATTTTGGCGGTCAAGATGAGCGAGAATGAAAAATTCGCCCCCATCAAAGACCAAATCGCCGAAGAGCACCGGCTGATGAACATCCGCGTCATCGCCAATCGCGAGGATTAAGTTATGATCAAAACGACTTTCATCGGCAGCTTATTCGCCACCTTACTATTGGCTTTTCCGGCCCACGCCACTGAGTATATTTATCGCGACATCATGGCGAATACGCTGGCGCCCGAGCACTGCCAAGCTGAATCCAAAGCCAAAGAAAACGCGACGAAAAACTACAATATCGACCGTTTCAGCAAGAAGTTTTGCCAATCGCAAGGTTACGGCTGGCACGTAGACGAAGTAAAAAGCGTCGGCAATACCGTCTGCGACAGTTGCGGCAACACTCAGGAAGCCAGATGCCACCAGGAGGATGTGGTTGTAGCCTGCAAACGCATCAAACCAGGCACGGTAGGTATGCTGCCGGGTAAAGGCTAACGCCCCCTGCGGGACACACTCTGCAACGTCCCGGTTTTTTCCAGCCTGAATGCCGCCGAAAACACCGTTTTCGGCGGCACGTTTTCAACCGGCTAAGGTTGCAACCAGTCGATGATATGGTCTTCCAGGTCCGTGACCTGAGATTCTTTGATAGCGTAACTGCTAATCGATACCCCGGCATCTCTGACCGAGTCGGCCGAACCGGAAACCAAGGGGTGCCAATCAGGCAAGGGTTTGCCGTCAGCCAGTAGCCGATAAGCACAAGTTTTCGGCATCCAACGGTACTCGGCAAAATCATGCTGCTTCAAGTCGAGGCAATCCGGCACCAGCGTGCAGCGTTCGCTGTAACGGGTACAGCTACAAGTATCCAGATCGATCAAGTCGCAGACGACATTGGTAAACGCAATTTCACCGGTGTCTTCGTCCTCGAGTTTATGCAAACAACACTGGCCGCAATGGTCGCATAAGGACTCCCACTCGGTAGTGGTCATTTGCGCTAGGGTTTTGGCTTCCCAAAATTTCATCGTTTACTGAGGTTTTAGTTGGCGTAGTTGATAGTGCAACACCGCCCAAGAACCCAGCACCGCCAGCGCGGCCGAAATCATCAGTAACAGCAGGAACTCGGAAAAACTCAAAAACAGCAATTCGAACGAACTGTTGTAGAGGGTAGACAATTTCTCCACCGGCGATTCCAGGATCAGCAGCATGACCGTGACGATCAGCCAACCCAAGAAGCCGGAGATGAAGCCGAGCCAGAATCCGGTGTATAGAAACGGACGCTGGATAAAAGCATGGGTGGCACCGACCAGCTTGGAAATGAACACCTCGTCCTGACGGTTTTGCAATTCCAGGCGAATCGTGTTGCCGGTGATGAACGTCACGGCAAACCCGAGCAGCAAGCTGACCAATAGCACGCCCCGGCTGGCGATCAGCATAATGGTTTGCAGCCGCGCTACCCATTGCATATCGACCTGGACGAATTCGACTTGCGGCAATTGTTTGAAATCGGCCATCAATTTCTCGATATCCTCGCTGTGTTCCAGCGCGTTCTTCGGCAACACCTGAATCACACTGGGCAAGGGATTGCGCTCCAGCGCGTTTAACGCATCGCTGAAACCGCTATTGGCTTTGAACTCCTCCAACGCCTGCTTTTTGCTGATGTACTTGACTTCGGCAACGCTAGCATTTTGCTGCAACTGCTCCATCAGCTTCTGCCCGGCCGCATCGGTAATGCCCTCGTGCAGAAACAGCGACATTTGGTTGCTCGACTCCAGATTACCGGTTAGCTGCTCGACGTTTGCGACGACGATATAGAAACTGCTGGCCAGCGAAACCGCAATCGCCAATACCAACACAGTCATCGCCGAGGTAAACGGTGTGCGGGTCAAGCGACCCAGGCTGGAAAACAGGCCGTGGGCATGGTTCAGCAGATAGGCCTGAAATAATTCCACGATGCGGTTGCCGGCATGTTTACGGCGGATTTGTTTCATCATCAGCTTGCTACCAAGTGGCCTTTGTCGAGCGTCAGTACCCGATGTTCCAGATGATTGATCAATTCTATGTCGTGAGTCGCGACCAATACCGTTACCCCGACTTGTTTGAATTGCTCGAACATATGCATGACTTCGGCCGACAAATCCGGGTCCAAGTTACCGGTGGGTTCATCGGCCAATATGAGTTTCGGTTTGTTGACAATGGCTCTGGCGATGCCAACCCGCTGTTGCTCGCCGCCGGATAAGGCCAGCGGATGTTTACGCTCCTTGCCCAGCAAGCCGACCTTATCCAACGAGGCCCGCACCCGGCGCGCGACTTCCTGATGGTTATAACCGGAAACCACCAGCGGCAATGCCACGTTATCGAACACGGTCCGGTCGTTCAGTAACTTGTAATCCTGAAAGATCAAACCCAGGTTACGCCGCATATAGGGTATTTTCCGGTCGCTGATGCGGCTGATATTCTGGCCGTCCAGAAAAATATTGCCGCGCGTGCACTGCTCCATCATGGCAATCAGCTTCAACAAAGTACTTTTGCCGGCGCCGGAACGCCCGGTCAAAAACGCCATCTCGCCACGTTGCAAATGAAAACTGACGTCGGTCAACGCCTCGCCGGCATCCGGATAGCGTTTGCTGACGTGTTCGAATTTCAGCATAGGTTTAGTCTTTCACAAACAGCGCATCGACGAAGTTTTTCGCGTCGAAGTCCTGCAAATCGTCAATTTGTTCGCCGACGCCGATAAAACGGATCGGCACCCTCAGTTGGTCGGCCAACGCGAAAATGATACCGCCTTTGGCGGTGCCATCCAATTTGGTCAAAGCAATACCGGTCAGCGCGACCGCTTCATTGAATAACTTGGCTTGCGACAGGGCATTCTGGCCGGTGCCGGCATCCAGAATTAGCAATACTTCGTGCGGCGCGGACTCGTCCAATTTGCCCATGATGCGTTTGATCTTCTTTAGCTCGTCCATCAAATTGGATTTGGTGTGCAAACGACCGGCGGTGTCGGCGATCAGGACATCGATGTTCTTGGCTTTGGCCGATTGCAAGGCATCGAAAATCACCGAGGCCGAGTCGGCGCCGGTATGCTGAGCCACAACCTGAACATTGTTGCGCTCGCCCCAGGTCTGTAATTGTTCGACCGCCGCCGCGCGGAAGGTATCGCCGGCCGCCAACATTACGCTGTGCCCTTGCTGTTGCAGGCGTTTGGCCAGTTTGCCGATGGATGTGGTCTTACCCACACCATTGACGCCGACCACCAGAATCACGAACGGCCCGTCCTGTTGCGGAATCCGCAACGGCTGGCTGCAAGGCTGCAGCATGTTTTGCAAGTTCTGCTTCAAGGTAGCGGTCAATACCTCCCCATCGCTGAGCTGGTCGCGTTCCAGGGTATCGGTCAGTTGTTTGATGATTTGCGTCGTGGTCTCGATACCCATGTCGGCCATCAATAAATTGGCCTCCAGTTCGTCGAGCAACTCCTTGGTGACGGCTTTCTGACCGAACGCCAGGCTACCCAATACGCCGCTGAGGCCGCTACGGGTTTTTCGCAATTGGCTGGACAGCCGCAGGTATAACGATTCCTGGCTGACCGGCGCTTCCGCAGGGACTTCGGCGGCCGGTGCCGCAGGCACAGCCAATTCGATTTCCGCTCCGGTTTCGTCGGCTTCTTCGCCCAGCCGGTAACGGCTGAACAGTAAAATCGCCAACAACGGCAACATCAACAAGGCCGCAAACGCATTGTGCGCAACCGCCAGCGGCAAGGGCAGCGTGTATTTGACGGCGAAGACACCGAGAGCGATTTGAATCAGTAACAATAGACTCAGAGCATTACTGGCCATGCGCACCGGTTTTGGGTAACGCTCGGACGTGGCGACCAGCATCAATCCGCTCAACACCAAGAAGGTAAACCCGGCAAATAGCCGGTGCACCGCCTGAATCGCCATTTTCGCATCGGCCGACAAGGCATCGGCATTGCCGAATAGATCGAATGCGTGTTGGTAATCGGTTTCCGGCAACCATTGGCCATTACAACGCGGAAAATCGGTGCAGGCCAGACCGGCGTAATTGCTGCTGACCCATCCACCCAAACCGATTTGGGCCAGTAATACCAAAATCGCAATCCAGGCAAACCAGGTCGGCCCGGACTTCACCGATCTCGGCGTCAACTGCGGATGCAAACGCAAATAGCTCCAGGCGATAGCCCAGAACGTGGCAAAACCCAGCAGTAGATGGCCGGTGACTACCAGCGGCATGGTGCCCGAGGCAACGGTCCACATGCCCAGCGCCGCCTGCGCGGCAATCAGTAACAGTACCAACCCGCTCCAAGCCAAAGCGGCAGCCCGCTCGCGCTGGCGCCAGGCGAATCCGAACCAGACCAGCGCCAAAACGGCCAAACCGCCCGCCAAATAACGATGCGCCATTTCTTTCCAGGCCTTGGCGGTATCAAGCGTGTGCTGCGGAAAATCGGCTGCGGCGTCGGCTTTGAATCGCGGGCTGTCGCTGACGAAGGCTTTACCGTAGCAACCCGGCCAATCCGGACAGCCAAGGCCGGCATGGGTCAGGCGGACATAGGCGCCGACGACGATGACAAGCAGCGCCAGCAGCGCGCAACACAGGGTTAGTTTTCTGAACATGTGATCAACCGATTTGTGAAATTCTGAGTAACTTGCCTAAGTCGTCTCTGACCTGATACGGATCGTAACCGGGCGCGTATTTCATCATTACGTTGCCCAACGGGTCCATGATCAGCAGGCTACCATCCGGTAGCGGACTTGGATTTATTGTTGTGATTTTTTGTTGCAAGCTTGGCGCAGGCGCAGCCTTCAGCAGACGCCCGTCTTCGCGCCACTCGGCCGGTAGCGGCAGTTTGTTATCGAATAGCAATGCCAGGCGCCGGATTCTGGCAATGTCCTTACCCATCATCAAGCCGATTTGGTTGGTTTTATGGAGTGCCACCCGGCAGGTTTCGCCACATTCGCCGGCCACCGGATTAACCAAGATCCAGTGTCCTTTCAACTCGCCGATATGCTCTGCGGAAAAAGGATCGGCCCCGGAAAACTCCCCCACGTCCGTGACCAACGGCGGACTGATCAACTCGCCGTGGTTGGTACCCAGACGCACGGCGTCAGGATGTTTCGCCAGATACCAGGCAATGCCGAACGGAATTACCGACATGGCGAAAATCACCAAAATAGTGATGCGGTTTTTACGATGTTGTTTATCCACGATGTGTATTACGGCTGCTGTGCCAAACCAATAGCACGGTTAAGGTCAACGCTAAACCGAACCATTGTACTGCATAGGCCCGGTGTTTTTCAGGCGGGATCGTCACCGCTGTCTTCCATTCGCGGCGATAACCGGCGGGTTGATCCGGACTTAATTCGATTTGGTAATCGGCCAGGGCGTACCCCATTTTCTCGGCCAATAGCCGGGTATCGATCACTTGTACCCTCACCGGCCAACTATCGCCGGGTACTTCGGCGCCCTGCAAGCGGATACCGGGCTCCGGAAAACGGTTGATCCTTCCCGTAACTGCCCCGATTTGGCCGACTACGCTCAGATCGGGCGCTGTGTCGCGCGAAACGCCCATTCCAATCCAACCCCGGTTGATCAAAACGGCGGCCTGACCGTTGCCGGGCAAAAACGGCGTTAACACCAGATAGCCCGCTTTACCGTCCAAGACCTGATTGTCGAGCAAAATCTGATGCGCGTGATCGTAATGTCCGTTCAGAGTCGCCGGACGGTAACGGTACTCCGCTACGTCGATTAACACGTCGCCGTTCAAATCCAAGGCCGGAGCAGACAACGCCGACTGCTGCGCATCCAACAGATTTTGCTTTTCAGCACCGCGCCGCAATTGCCAAAAGCCCAAATTGCACAACAACCCGACCAGCAGCAGATAGCCGGCCAACATCGGCCAGGCGAACTGAAACTCGACCCCGAAAAATTTGAATCTGACCATATTGTTTTCCAACCGTTATCCGCTATTGGCAAGCGCAGTTTATTCGCCGAAAATGTTTATTTTTATCCGGTTTCGCCGACATGCCCATCAAAATCCTCATCATTGCCGCATTCATCGCCATTGTCGTCAGCCTCGGCTCCGCCTTGTTCCACATTGTCAAACACAAGGACGACGAAGATTCGAAAAAAACGGCAAAGGCCTTAACCGTCAGGATCGGCGTATCGTTGGGCGTCTTCATTTTACTTTTTCTCGCCTTGGCCACCGGCCTGATCCAGCCTCACGGCATCGGCACACGCATACACAACGCTCCTCCAGCCTCGACCAACCCGTCCAACCCTTGATTTCGAACAAAAAAAAAGCGCGATCCGCAAAGACCGCGCTTTTTATTGGGTGGTGCTTGGATTTACAGCAGGTAAACGAACACGAACAAGCCTAACCAGACCACGTCGACGAAGTGCCAGTACCAGGCGGCGGCTTCGAAGGCAAAATGGTTTTCCGGCGTGAAGTGGCCTTTCCAACTTCTGAACAAGACTACCGACAAGATGATCGCGCCGACGCAGACGTGGAAACCGTGGAAACCGGTCAGCATGAAGAAGGTCGAACCGTAGATGCCGGAGCCCAAAGTCAACCCCATTTCGGCATACGCTTCATGGTACTCGCTGGCTTGGAAAACCACGAACAAAAAGCCCAAACCGACAGTTGCCGCCAAGCCTTTGATCAATTGGCTACGATTTTTCGCCAACAAGCCGTGGTGAGCCCAAGTGCAAGTAACGCCACTGGTCAACAGAATCAGGGTATTCAAGAACGGCAACCCGAAGGCGCCCATCGGTTCGAAATCGCCGCCGACTTTGCCCGGGCCATTGGTGGGCCATACCGCTTGGAAAGCAGGCCACAATATCTCGTGAGTGGAGCGACCCGGACCGCTGACGGGGCCGGTTTCGCCCAACCAGGGCACCGACAGGTTGCGGGTATACCACAACGCGCCGAAGAATACGGCAAAGAACATGACTTCCGAAAAAATGAACCACATCATGCCCATCCGATAGGAAATACCGACGCCGTGGTTGTACATGCCGGACTCGCTCTCGGTAGCTTGCAACGCAAACCAGGCTCCCAGCATTGCAATGAAAACCAGCAAGCCGGTAAGCATCATGCCAGAACCGGCCGAGTTACCGTTCAAATAGTTGGCAAAGCCCGCCAGCGTCAGCATCAAGCCGGCGGTCGCCATCACCGGCCACGTGGCTTTATGCGGGATGTAATAAGCTGTGTTTGTCGACATAACCTTCCCCTTCGTTAATTTTCAGAATTTTCAGTAATTTCAAAAAAAGTGTAAGACAGCGTAATGGTTTTATAGCGTTCCGGGAGCTTGGGATCCACCACCAGACGTACGGTCATATTCTTTTCTTCGTTCGGCTCGAAGATTTGCTCCAATTCGCAGAAACAAATCACTTTGGTCACGTAATCCTTGACCTGGCCCGGCGAATAAGTCGCTACCGCCCTCACCTTCAACCGGCGCTCGCTCAGATTCTTGGCATAAAAGCCCACCGAGTAATACTGCCCTGGATGCACTTTCAAGCTCGGCGTCTCGACCTTGAACGCCATCGGCACCGACCGGTTCAACGACGTCAGAAACTCCATCGTCACCTCGCGGTTTTGCTCAGGTTGGAACGCCGTTTCCTGTTTTGCCACGGTCTCGACTTTGGCATTCTGCCCTACCAAATCGCATAACACGTTGTAGAGCGGAACCAGGGCATAACCGAATCCGAACATCATTGCGGCGAACAAAACCAGCCTCACCGCCAAACGAGTATTTTTTTTATCTAAACCGTCGTCGCTCATTGCGACATGGCCTTGATGACCGCCAACACGTAGATGGTTATCGCAATTGCTGCCAACACCACCGCCGTCAAAATATTTTTCTTTTTAATGTCCATGTTGCTCCTCGAGACGCTCCATCGGGAACATCCCGATGGAGCGGTCAACCAGCATCGCTAAAACCGAATCAGAAATGCTCGGTCGGAATTTTTTCCGGTGGAGTAGTAAAGGTGTGGTAAGGCGCAGGCGAAGGCACGGTCCATTCCAGACTGTGTTTGCTGGCATCTTCCCAAACCTCGTCGCTGACTTTCTCGCCGGTACCGCCGCGAATCGTGTCGATCACGATATAGACGAACAACAACTGACTGAAACCGTAAATGAAGGCGCCGATACTGGACACCATGTTCCAATCAGCAAACTGGACCGCGTAATCCGGAATCCGACGCGGCATGCCGGCCAGGCCCAGGAAGTGTTGCGGGAAGAACAGGATGTTGACCGAAATCGCCGACAACCAGAAATGCAGTTTGCCGATTTTCTCGTTGTACATATTTCCGGTCCACTTAGGCAGCCAGAAATAGCCGGCGGCCATCAGGATGAAGACCGACGCCGGTACCAGCGTGTAGTGGAAGTGAGCAACGATAAAATAAGTATCGTGGTATTGGAAATCCACCGGCGCCACCGACATCATCAAGCCGGTGAAACCACCCATCGTGAACAGCACCACGAACGCAATCGAAAACAACATCGGTGTTTCGAAAGTCATCGAGCCTTTCCACATGGTTGCCGTCCAGTTGAAGACTTTTACCCCGGTCGGAATGGCGATCAGCATCGTCGCATACATGAAGTACAACTCACCGGCAATCGGCAGACCGACGGTAAACATGTGGTGAGACCAAACGATGAACGACAGGAATGCAATCGCACCGGTCGCATACACCATGGAGGCGTAACCGAATAGCGGTTTACGGGCGAATACCGGAATGATGGTAGACGCCACGCCGAAGGTCGGCAGAATCATCACGTACACTTCAGGATGGCCGAAGAACCAGAAAATGTGTTGGTACAACACCGGGTCGCCGCCGCCAGCCGCGTCGAAGAAGCTGGTTGCGAAAAATTTATCGGTCAACAACATGGTTACCGCGCCAGCGAATACCGGCATGATCGCGATCAGCAGGAATGCGGTGATCAGCCAGGTCCAGACGAACAACGGCATTTTCATCAGGGTCATGCCGGGAGCGCGCATGTTGAAGATGGTGGCGATTACATTGATCGCACCCATGATCGAAGAAATACCCAACATGTGTACCGAGAAAATCGCAAACGGAAACGCTTTTCCGGTTTGCAATACCAACGGCGGATACAAAGTCCAACCGGCGGCAGGCGCACCGCCTTCCATGAACAGTGTGCTCGCCAGCAATAAAACGCCGGCGACCAGCATCCAGAAGCTCATGTTGTTCATCCGCGGCAACGCCATATCCGGCGCGCCGATCATCATCGGAATCATCCAGTTCGCCAGACCGACGAATGCCGGCATGACCGCGCCGAACACCATCACCAGCGCGTGCATGGTGGTCATCGAGTTAAAGAAGTTCGGATCGACGAATTGCAATCCGGGCTCGAACAACTCCGAGCGAATGATCAGCGCCATGGTCCCGCCAACGAAGAACATCGCCAGTGCAAATACCAAGTACAGGGTACCAATGTCCTTATGGTTAGTGGTAATTATCCACCTTAGAATGCCCTTCTCCGGGCCGTGATCGTGGTGATCGTGATGATCATCATGTTCAGCTACGACAGCAGTCATGTTTTATACCTCAGCAAAAATTAGAAAATGAGTTCAATGCGTACATCAACGAATTACTCATCATCGTCCCATTTGGGTGTGATTTTGTTGGGCTGAATTTCATCACCCACGTTGTTACCCAGCGCCGGAGCGTTTCTGATATAGGTAATCAGCTCGGCCAACTCGTTGTCGGGCAGCTTGCGGAAGGCCGGCATTTTGCTGGTACCGGCTTGGATAAAGCCGATCAACTGATCCATGTTGCCGGTGACTTTGGCACTGCCGCTCAAAGCCGGAAACCAGCCCGGAATACCTTTGCCGTCGATCTGGTGGCAGGCCACGCAGTTTCTCAGGTAAACCGATTCGCCATGGGCCATCAGCGAATTGCGGGTTTGGTCGCTCAGATCGGGGGCTTGGTTTTGCTTTTCCAGAGTCGCCTTCACCCAGGCGTCATATTGGTCCTGCTCCATCGCAATCACCACCACTGGCATGAAGCCGTGGTCCCGGCCGCACAATTCGGTACATTGACCACGGTAGGTACCGGGCTTGTCGACGTAAGTCCAGGCCTCATTGACAAAACCGGGGTTGGCGTCTTTTTTCCAGCCCAGTTCAGGAACCCACCAGGAATGGATCACGTCGGCCGCGGTAAACAGGAAACGGATTTTCTTTTTAACCGGAACCACCAACGGTTTGTCGACATTCAGCAGATAGTTAGGTACCGAACGCGGGTCCATAGAGCTGACGCGGTGGACGCGTTCGCTGGCTTCGTCCAAGTGGCTTTCGAAATGAATGCCGTTGTCCAGATATTCGTAGTCCCAATACCACTGCTTGCCGGTCACCTTGATCGACATTTCCGATTCTTGAGTCCGGTCCAGATCGACCACGGCTTTGGTTGCCGGAATCGCCATACCGACCAGAATCAGCGTGGGGATGATAGTCCAGATGATCTCGACCGTGGTGTTTTCATGGAACTGCTCGGCTTTATGACCTTTCGATTTACGGTGATGGAAAATCGAATAGAACATCGTGCCAAATACCGCGATGCCGATAAACACGCAGATCCACATGATCAACATGTGCAGGTCGTACAACTCGTTACTGAGCTGGGTCACGCCTTTCGTCAGATTGAGTGTGTAGTCCGCATGCGCCGATCCGAGCCCTAAAGCCATCAGAACCGAACATGCGAGCAGTTGCTTAGTTTTCTTCACGGAGCAGCCCCCATTGGTAGTTATAAACTTGTATGCGTTATATCGTTGTAATCTTGCCGCCCGACACCAAACAGACAACAAACTCCCTTTACAGATAATTGTCATAAATAAACTGGGCAATTTTAACCCATGACTCCCCGGCAGACCAGAAGAGCTTTTCCCGTTTGTACACTATGCACATAAAAAAGGCTCACGGACATTGCTGCCCGCAAGCCTTCATGGCTGTTCTGCCGCAAACAGCGATTGACTTAGCTTAAAACTTCTGCGTAAGCCTTATCGTAAGTCGGAATGTGGCTATCCAGCCAGCCTTTCACCATTTGCCCCACCTCGTCGGTGACGTCGGCTTCACCGGCATGGAATTTCTTTTGCAAATCGGCGCAAATACCCACCAACGCATCGTGTTCGGCCTTATGCCGCTCGTAACCGCCGAAACCCTTGGCTTGCATTTCCTTTTCCTCGTGGGCGAAATGGTCGACCACATAGGCGATCAACGCATCCAACGAAGCGCCGACGCTTGCCCGCGCCGCGCCGCCGGTTGCTTCGTCGTACAACTTGTTCAACAACCCGAACAGAGTTTGGTGTTCTTGATCGGCAAAGCCAACGTTGGTGCCGTATTGTGCTGCGGTCCAAGTGATTAAAGCCATAAAACGTCTCCTGGTTATAGTTGTAATGGAGCCGTCATTCTCAACATCCGCTGCTTAATTTTCTTGATGCAGATCAATATTTTGCCAGGTTGGCAACTGCAGGCCGCTTGACAAAAACTCAAAATCGCCAGTCTCCGAATAGGGCAAGACACCCAGAAACGGCGCCGGCAGCGCCTCCTGCAAATACGCCACATTTTCTGCAAAGTACGGCATATTTTCGAGGATTTGCACGCCAATCCAGCCGGCACAGCGCAAGCCGGAATCAACGACGGCCTGCACCGTCAACCGCGCGTGATTCAGGCAACCGAGCCTGATACCGACCACAACCAGCACTGGCAGCCCCAATATCCCAGCCAAACCGGCATTATCCAAAGTTAGGCTCAGCGGTGAATACCAGCCCCCCGCACCCTCGACCAAAACGACTTGAGCGCGCTGCTGCAAAGCGCCGAAAGCGGTCAAGATCTGTGCCGGCTCAACGGTTTCGCCGCCGCAGGCCAAATGCGGCGACACCGGCTGTTCGAAGGCATACGGATTGACCAACTCGTATTCCGCGTCGACCGATGCATTTTGCATCAACAGCAACGCATCTTGGTTTTGCCACTTGCCGCCATGGCGTTCGCAACCGGCCGCTACCGGCTTCATCCCCGCAGCCGTATAACCCTCGCGTCGGAAACGGTGTAACAATGCGGCAGTGGCCCAGGTTTTACCGATATCAGTATCGGTACCGGTAACAAAGTATCCGATCTTCATCGCATCGCTCGTAGATAAATAATTTCATAACTGGCAACAATCTCGCCGCCGGCCATCGCCGATTCGTAATGGGCAATCATGCTTTGCAACGCCGCCCGACTGGTCGGCCGCGGATTACGGTAAGTACTGACGTTGTGCGCGCCGATTCCTTTCAGCTCGCGCATCAGCGCCATCACCGACGGATATGACTGGGTGATTAACTCGGTTTCCAGTTCGAACCGGCGCCAACCGGCCGCAGCCAGGAATTGGCCTATCTGGTCGGTACTGTAAAACTCGTTGACGTGAGCAAACTCGTCGACTTGGCTCCACGCCGCTTTCAATTCCGCCAAGGTCCGCGGACCGAAAGTCGACAATACCAAACGACCGTCGGCGCACAATACCCGCCGGCAATCGCCCAGCAGCGCGCTCAAATCCTCGCACCACTGCACCGCCAAGTTGGAATAGATTTGGCCGATACTGTCATTCCGGAACGGCAAGCGCTCGGCATCGGCACAGACGTAAGCAAGCGGCAAGCCGGCACAGTTTCGCTGCGCGGCTTGCAACATCGGCACAGCGATATCCAGCGCCACGGCGGCCGGCGCCCGGCTAGCCAAATGCCGGGTCAGAAAGCCGGTACCGCAACCGATATCCAACACTGGTTGAGCCAGACCGGCGCAGGGAAATTTTGCCAACAAGGTCTCGCCGACCCGGCGCTGCAAACCGGCCAACGCATCGTAACCATCGGCCGCAGCGGCAAACGACTGCCGGACTTTAGCCTTGTCCAACAGCGCCGTATCAGTCATCGCTCAGCACAGCATCAGCTAAAACTTGCGGATGGGTGAGAAACGGCACATGCCCGGCGCCTGGCAATATCTCTATCTGCAACGCCGGCTGCAAATCCTGTAACGCGGTCGCGGTCGCCACCGGCACCAACGTATCTTTATCGCCCTGAATCACCCGTATCGGCAGTTTCAACGCCGCCAAGCTATCGCGCGCGTCGTGCTGCTTCAAAATCTGCAACCCGCCTTGCAGCGTGCCGAAATCCGGAGCCTCGCATTCCGAGACAGTCAGTTTCAGTTGTTGCAACACGGTTTTGGCATGCGGCAATCCCTGCACTTGCAAGCCCAAAAAGCGTTGCAGCGTCTGTTTCGAGTCGCTAATTAGCAATTCGGCAAAACTGTCGAGCACCTCGGGCTTGACTCCCGGCCAGCCGGGTTCACGGACGAAACGCGGGTTGCCCGCCAACAATGTTAAAGACCGAACCCGACCGGGACATGAGCAAGCCAAATTGATCGCGACCGTCGCGCCCAAAGACCAGCCCAGCAAATCGAAACGCGGCACCGGAATCGCCGCCAACAAGGCCTCGACGATGGCCGGCATTTCAAAATTGATTAACGGCGCACTACGTCCATGCCCCGGCAAATCCAGACAAATTACCTGCCGCTGCTCCGCCAACTGCCGGGCGAACTGACGCCAAATACCGCTGTGCATGGCCCAACCGTGCAGCATCAGCAACGGCCGGCCGTGGCCGTATATTTCGCAATGGATGCTACTCACCGCAACACCTGACCCAACGCCGTCAGTAAGGCATCGACCTGCTGCAGACTGTGGTGCGCCGTAAACGTGACCCGCAAACGGGCGCTACCGGCCGGTACGGTCGGCGGCCGAATCGCACCGACCCAAAATCCCAACTCCGCCAATTCCCGGCTCGCTGCCAGCGCGCGCCCGCTGTCGCCGACCAGCAGCGGCTGGATCGCCGTAGCCGAGTCCATCAGCCGCAGACCCTGTTGTTCGGCGCCGCGGCGAAAATGGCCGATCAAGGCCTGCAACTGTTCCCGCCGCCAGGACTCGGTTTGCAGCAACCGCAAGCCGACGCGAGTGGCTTCGGCCACCGCTGGCGGCAAGGCCGTGGTGTAAACGTAAGTTCTGGCTTTTTGAATCAGATACTCGATCAATTCTGCGGAACCGGCAACGAAGGCGCCGAAAGTGCCGAACGCTTTACCGAGGGTGCCGACCAAGATCGGCACTTGCTCGGCGGAAAGGCCGAAATGTTCGACCACGCCGCCGCCGTTGCGGCCCAACACGCCGAAACCGTGGGCGTCGTCGACCAGCAATCCGGCTTGATAGGCGTCCGCCAGCCGCGCCAAGTCCGGCAAGGGCGCCAGATCGCCGTCCATACTGAATACGCCGTCGCTGACGATCATTGCCCTGCCCTGAGCCCGATCAAGCTTGGCCCGCAGCTCGTCGGTGTCTGCGTGGCGGTAGCGCTGAAATCGAGCGCCGGCCAGTAAGCCGCCGTCCAATAACGAAGCGTGGTTGAGCCGATCTTCAAACACAGAGTCGCCGCGTCCGACCAATGCCGAGATCGCTCCCAGATTGGCCATATAACCGGTCGAAAACAGCAAGGCCCGTTCCCGTCCGGTGAACGCGGCCAATTCCTCTTCCAAGGCGTGATGCGCCGAACTGTGGCCGCAAATCAAATGCGCCGCGCCGCTGCCGCAACCGTAGCGGTCGGCACCGGCCTTGAACGCCTCGACCACGTCCGGATGATTGGCCAACCCGAGATAATCGTTGCTGCAAAAATTCAGCAAGCGGCGACCCGCAACCTGTAATTCGACCGCCTGCGGCCCGTCGATGATGCGCCGGCGCCGATACAGATTTTGCTGGTCTAACTGCTGCAGGCTCGCGGAAAAATCGTAAAACCGATTCGGCATCAGGCGTAGCTGGAGCCGCCCATCCGCACGCCCAAGCGAGCGAATAATTGCTTATCCTGGTTGGTCATCGGATTGTCGGTGGTCAGCAGCTTCTCGCCGTAGAAAATCGAATTCGCACCGGCCAGAAAACATAAGGCCTGCATTTCGTCGCTCATTTGGGTGCGTCCGGCCGACAAGCGCACCCGCGAATGCGGCATCATGATCCGGGCCACTGCCACAGTGCGCACAAACACGATCGGGTCGAGCTTTTCGGTACCGTGCAAAGGTGTGCCCTGCACCTGTACCAACATGTTGATCGGCACGCTTTCCGGGTGCTTGGGTAAATTGGCCAACTGCAGCAGTAATTTGGCGCGGTCTGTTTCCGACTCGCCCATGCCGACGATACCGCCGCAGCAGACGTTAATGCCGGCATCGCGCACCCGCTCCAGCGTATCAAGCCGGTCCTGATAGGTCCGGGTGGTGATGATTTCCGAGTAATAATCTTCCGAGGTGTCCAGATTGTGGTTGTAGTAATCCAAACCGCCTTCTTTCAACGCCTGGGTTTGCTTGTCGGTCAACATGCCCAGCGTGACGCAGGTTTCCATGCCCAGCGCTTTGACGCCCTTGACCATTTCCACCACCCGTTCGATATCCCGATCTTTCGGACTGCGCCAGGCCGCGCCCATGCAGAAGCGCGAAGCGCCTTCCGCTTTTGCCCGCTCAGCAGCCTGCAATACCGCGTCGACCGGCATCAAGGCTTCCGGCGCCAAGTCCGAATCGTAGCGTGCACTTTGCGGACAATAACCGCAGTCCTCCGCGCAGGAGCCGGTTTTGATACTCAGCAAGCTGCTGACCTGGACTTCGTTCGGATCGAAACAGGAGCGGTGTACGGTTTGGGCCTGAAATATCAAATCGTTGAACGGCAGGCCGAATAAAGCTTCGACTTCGTGCAATTGCCAATCGTGGCGCACTGCGACCGGTTCCAAGGGTTTGTGACTGGCGGACATTCTGTTACTCTCCGAAAAATTGTCAGGCGGGGCCGCGATAGCCACTTATCAACCCAACAGCAAAAAAATGGTAAACAACTGGCTGAAGATTATACAACGAAAGCTGTTGCCGCCGCGTTGCGTATTGTGCGGCGATACCGGCTTGGCCGATTTCGACTTGTGCGCTGGCTGTTTGGACGATTTGCCGCGCAATCTAAGCTGCTGTTATCGCTGCGGCGAACCGTTCGAGAGCGAGATTGCGCTGCCCAGCTTGTGCGGGCGCTGCCTGAAACGCTCGCCGCAGTTCGACGAGACCTATGCGCCGTATCTGTACCGTTATCAAATGCCCTACCTGATCGGTCAGTTGAAATTCGGCCGCGATTATAAAAATGCCCGCCTGTTGGCCATGCTGCTCGCCGAGCATATCGCCGCCGGCGCCGAACTGCCGGAACTGCTGCTGCCGATGCCGCTGCATCCGCACCGATACCGGGAACGCGGTTTCAACCAGTCGATCGAGATTGCCCGCCATTTGGCCCGGCGCTTCGAGCTGCCGCTGGATTTGTATAGTGTGGCGCGCAGCCGGGATACCGTGCATCAAACCGGCTTGCCGGCCAAACAACGGCACAAGAACATGCGCGGCGCATTTCGCCTGATTAAATCGTTAAAAGCAGAGCATGTAGCGATCGTCGACGACGTGATGACCACCGGCGCCACCGCTTCGGCTCTGGCCGGTGTTTTAAAGCAGGCCGGTGTCGGCCGGGTGGACGTTTGGGTCTGCGCCCGGGCCTGAACCCAGACCCGAATAGCGGTCTGCTCAACAGCCTAGCCCAGGGTGCCGCCGCCGACGCCATGCACATCCACCCACAGGTGGGGCAAATTCAACTGCCGCAACCACTCCACACCGTCCGCCTCTTTTAACATCGCAATCGTCGATGCACTGCCCGCCACCACGCAAAAATCGGCGACTGCGGTAACGGCCGCAAGATGCCTGACCGGCCAGCCGGTTTTCGGGTTAAGAATATGGCCGTAACGCACGCCGTCGATCAGCAAGCAACGTTCGTAATCGCCGCTGCTAGCCACCGCACCTTCATAAACGGGCAACGTCTTTAGAATCTCGCCGCGTTGGCGCGGATCGCGAATGCCGACCCGCCAGGGCGTCCCGTCGCCGCGCGGCCCGATCACCCGAATATCGCCGCCCAAATTAACCACGCCGTGTTTGACGCCACGATTGCGGCAAACCGTCGCCGCGCAATCCGCGGCGTATTCTTTAACCACGCCGCCGAAGTCGATTTCCATGCCCGCGACGCCGAAACCCAATAAAGGCTTTTGCCAAACCACCTTATCCCAACCGACTTTGGCCAACAGCGCCGTCAGTGCAGCCGGCTCGGGCAAACGGCCGGAATCGAATTTCCAGGCCTGCCGCAACAGTCCTGAAGTAATGTCGAACAAGCCCTCGCTTTGCTGGTGGCAGGTCGTGGCGTAATCCAACAAACTTGCAGTTTCGGCGTCCACTTCGATGGCGGTTCCGGCCGCAGCGGCCCGGTTGATTTCCGACAGAAAACTGTCGGGGCGGTAGCGGGAATATCGCGCCTCCAAACGTTGGACTTCGGCCACGGCTGCATCCGCCGCCGCACTGGCGGCGGCGGTGCTGACGGCAAACAATTGAATTTCGCACGGGGTACCCATTGCGTTGAATTCGCGGCGGTAATAGGTTAACGGCCGATTCGTCGCGAGTTTGTTGGCGTTCATGGTCAGGAAATCGCTAAGGCAAGGCCGCGATTTAACCAAAATCCGCGGTTGCGATAAAGCCCGAGCCAAAAGCTCCCGCTGACCGGCCGCAGGGGTCGCTGTCAGCACCTGTTATCGTCTGGCGGAGAGCGGTCCGGATTTGCCTAGGAACTCGGATCTTTTGCGAATGGAGTAAAAGGGGGCAATAACGCCTGGCAGCTAGTGCAAGGTCCTGACCAGGCCACAGTAATCTGCCTTGAGCAATTCCCTGGGCTCGGCGACGGGATAAGCGCTGGTGCGATTCGGCTGCGACTGCCCTGCCGATGTTAAAACCGCTTGCCTTATCCCAAATTCAACGCGATCGGCCATCGCCTGCCATCGGCGGCGCCACGCCACCAAGCCCAGGATTTAACAAAGTTTTGATGGCGATCGAGAGTTTTTCGCGCCGAGACGCTAACAACTGGAATCCGTGCATCAACATCGCGATTTCGTCCTGCAGGTTTTGTTGGTCAACCGCCATCGTATCCAAAGCCTCCAGCGTCGAATTGAGCAATAATTCGGGTTGGCTTTGGTAAGGACGATTGAAGCGGGCGTGAAAGGCGTCGCGCAATTTTTGCAGCAATTCTTCAAACCGCTGTTCGGTGAATTCGTCGCTGCCGACGCTGGCCAATACCGCCTGTTCGGCATCGAACGCGTCGCGATGGTAAGCCTGCCGGAACGCGACGCGCAGTTGTTCGATCGCATCCTGGTGCTGTTCCGGCTGTCCCTGCACCTGGGCCACCAAGCGCGCCACTGCTTCAGACAGTTTGTACATTGGCGTTTGATGGCGCATCGCATACAACGCCTCCAGAGTCGACGCCAGTTCCAGCAGGCGCGGCGCAGCATAGTTTTCGGTTTCCAGCCAACGATAAAACAGTGCCTTGAACGCGGCCGGAAAGGTGCCGAACTGCTCGCAATACGCTTCGACGAAATCGCCGGTAAACCGCTCCAGTGCCGGCTGGTCCAAAACTTGGCGTCTTATGTCCGCAAGCAAGCGCTGCGGCGTATCACTGGCGACAGCCGGTGTTTGTGTCCGGACCGCACTGCGAATGTCCGGCCCCGGTTCCGCGTATCCCGCCGTTACTGCGGGCTCGGCCGGCGGCGCGGCATCGGCGGCGGTCAGCATCCGCAGCCAATAGTCGGTCAAACCGGGAGCATTCGGATCGCTGCCGATATGTTTGACGATGTTATCGGCTAACGAGAACAAACAGCGGCTGGCCGGCGAACCGGCCGCCAAATCGATCACCGTCATCTGCAAAGCCACCGCTTTGGAGACATTGTCGTCGCGAACCACGAAACCGCCGTATTCGACCTTCTGTTTCAGACACTTTTCGGCGACCGCGGCAAACCGGCGGTAAGTTTCGGTCGCCGCCGGATAGTCCAGCGCCTGATTGACCACCACGCGCAAACTGCCGCGGTAGTTTCTGGCATTCAAGGCTTTCAGCAGGGAAAAGCCGTCGGTTAACGCGGCCGGATCGGCACTGACTAACAAAAATGCGTATCTGGCCGCCTCGATTAATTGCAATACCTTGTCGGTCAGTGCCGCCGGGACGTCAATCAAAAAATAATCGTATTGGCCTTCCAGTTCCCGCACTACCCGTTCCAGCTGCGAGTGCTGCTCCGCTGCCAACGGCTTGCTCATCAGCGCTTGCGCGCCGGGTAACACCGCCACACCGTCGCTGGTTTTGATCACCGCCTCGGCCAGACTACGCTCGCCGCGGGCCAGTTGCTCCAGGTTGAACGCCGGTCGCAAGCCCAGCACGGAATTGATATTGGAAAGCCCGGTATCGGCGTCGATGATGCAGACACCGAGGCCGCGGGCGGCCATTGCCGCGGCCAGATTAGCCACCAAACTGGACTTGCCGACCCCGCTCGTGCCACTGGCGAATACCAGGACGTGCGGCGTTTTTCGAAGAACGTTTGTATCCTGCAATTGAGTAATCTGACTATCCATAATGAAACGGCAAACGAAACGATAGCGGCTGGGAGAAATATCCTGACAATTCGGCTCGGCATTGTACGCCTTATCCTACAAATCCCAAGCAACTAAAAGGCGCGGCGAAAATAGCGGCGGCGGCCGGTCGGAACCCACTCGGCCTCGGCGGCATTTGCCGCGAGTCTTCACGTATAATGCCGCGACCTGAAAACTAACCGAAACGCCATGACCACGCCACGCCTTGCCTGGGCTATCACCGGCTCCGGACATTACATCGAAGAATGTCTCGACTTCATGCTGACGTTGGATAACGTCGATCTTTACCTGAGCCAGGCCGGCGAGGAAGTACTGAAAATGTACGGCATCAAACTGGACGATATCCGCGCCAAGATGCCGATTTATCGGGACAAAGCGGCTTCGGCGCCGCCGGTAGGGCTGTTTTACAAAGGCTATTACCACACCTTCGTCATGGCGCCGACCACCTCAAACACCATCGCCAAATGCGTGCTGGGCATCGCCGATTCGCTGGTGACCAATTTGTACTCGCAAGCCGGAAAATGCCGGGTCCCCAGCATCGTCTACCCCTGCGATACCGCGCCGGAGATCGAGACCACCGCACCGGGCAAGAAAAAATTCATGGTCTATCCGCGCCCGGTCGACCTCGAGGCCACCGACAAAATTCGCAGCTTTCCCTACACCCAAGTCGTGGACGACGTCGAACAACTGATCCTGGCGGTAAACACCCGCCTGGCCGGACTATGAGCGAAAAAATCCTGTTCATCACCGGCCGCCTGGCCGAAAAACAGGTCCGCCAGGTGCTGGAAAAAATGCAGCCCGATTTTTATTACAAGGTGCATGTGATGGGCGTGACGGTGGCGGCACTGATCACCGCGGAAATGATCGCCCGCCGGCTGACCGACACCGGCGGCGCCGACCGCATCGTGATACCGGGCCGTTGCCGCGGCGATCTGGACATGCTGTCCCGGCATTACGGCATTCCGGTCGAACGCGGCCCGGAAGAGATCAAGGACTTGCCGCAACACTTCGGCATGGCCGCGCACCATTACGACCTGAGCCAATACCAAACCAAAATCTTCGCCGAGATCACCGATGCGCCGAATATCGGCGTCGACGCGGTGGTCGAACGCGCGCATTACTACAAAGCCAACGGTGCCGACGTGATCGATATTGGCTGTCTACCCGGCACGCCGTTTCCGCATCTGGCCGATTGCATCAAAACGTTGAAGCAGGAAGGCTTTAGCGTCAGCATCGACTCGCTGGAAGACGCCGACCTGCTGGCCGGCGGCAAGGCCGGTGCCGATTACCTGCTAAGCCTAACTAATAAGAGTCTGTGGATTGCCGACGAAGTGGCGGCAACGCCGATTCTGATTCCGGAAGTCCACGGCGACTTGGATACATTGGATCAAGCCATCGAGACCTTGAGCGCCAAAAACCGCGCCTTCATCGTCGACCCGATCCTGGACCCGATCCATTTCGGCTTTACCGAGTCCATCGTCCGCAATTACCGGTTCCGCCAACGTTACCCGGACATCGAAATGATGATGGGCGTCGGCAACCTGACCGAACTGACTCACGCCGATACCTCCGGTATTAATGCGGTGCTGCTGGGCATTTGCTCGGAACTGAACATCAACCACATCCTGGCAACGGAAGTCAGCAAACACGCACGGCGGGCGATCAAGGAGGCCGACGTGGCCCGGCGCATGATGTATGCCGCCAAACAGCACAACACGCTGCCCAAGCACATCAGCCCGGACTTGATGACGGTGCACGAGACTGCGCCGTTTCTGAACAGCCGCGAAGAAGTCGAAAGTCTGGCGGCGCAAATCAAAGACCCCAGCTACCGAATTCAGGTCAGCAGCGACGGCATCCACATTTTCAACCGCGACGGCCTGCACAGCGCCACCGACCCGTTCGATCTATATCCGAAACTGCAGGTCGAAACCGACGGCGGCCACGCTTTCTACCTGGGCGTCGAATTGGCCCGTGCCGAAATCGCCTGGCAACTGGGCAAGCGTTTCACCCAGGACCAAGCCTTAAGCTGGGGCTGCGCCGCGCAAGGCACCGAGCCGACCGTAGACTTGCACACCTTCAAACCGGCCGGCAACACGCTGAAAAAACATGATGACTAAAGAGGCTCTATGGCCAGCCAAACTGCGCTACTGATCCTGGTAGCCATACTCAGCGCGGTGCTGCTCTGGTTATGGCAGCACTGGCGCCGCGCTGCCCGCGCTGACTTCATCCGCCGCTACGCCTTCCCTGCCGGGCTATTCGAAAAATTGCAAAAGCGCCGGCCGCAATTGACACGCAAGGACTGTGAATTGACCGCACGCGCCTTGCGCCAGTTTTTTCTGGCCTATCTGCATGGCGGCGGTAACTTCGTGTCGATGCCGTCGCAACTGGCCGACGACTTGTGGCACGAGTTCATTTTGTATACCCTGCATTACCAGCAATTCTGCCGCCAAGCCTTCGGCGGCTTTCTGCACCATACGCCGGCCGTGGTATTGAGCCGAAACCGCCGCAGCAATGCCGGCCTGCGCCGGGTCTGGTGGCAATGCTGCCGCGAGGAAAACATCAACCCCAGAAAACCCAGCCGGCTACCGCTCCTGTTTGCCCTGGACAGCAAATTGCAGATCGCCGACGGTTTCAGTTACGTCGCCGATTGCCGCGGCCAGATCGCCCGCGTCGGCGACGACGGCCGTAGCGGCACGCCCTATTGCGGCGCCGACTTCGCCGACAGCAGTTTCGACGGCGACACCGACGGCTTCGGCGACCATAGCGGCAGCGGCGACATTGGCGGGGATGGCGATTCCGGCGGCTGCGGCGGCGGTTGCGGAGGCGGCGGCGACTAACTGCCGGCAGCATACCCATGTGCGCCAGTCGCAACGTAGCGCCGATTTGTCGGTTTAGACCTGTCGCAAACCCGACAACCCAATCTCCCGCTACAGCCGCAGCCCGCTGCCAACCGGGGTTGTACGTCTGGTATCGGACTTGCTAGTCAAGTCCTGACAGCCACCACTTTTGCCACGATGAAACCGAAATTCGCTGCTTTCCATTCGGCCATAGCCGGACGACCAATTCCGGAGTCAGGACTATGCTGGAACCGACCCTGAAACTCGCGGTTGCCAGCAAAGACGGCATCTCGATCAACGAACATTTCGGCCACGCCAAAAAATTCGGCATCTATAGCGTCGGCAAAGACGGCTGCCGGCTCCTGGAAACCCGCGACGTCGATAATTATTGCCTGGGCCAGCAGGCCGACCAATCGGCGATGGCCGGCATCCTGGCCACGATCAAGGATTGCCACGCCGTTTTCGTGGCTCGCATCGGCGACGGCCCGACCGCGAAAGTCAACGCGATCGGTGTCCGCGCCGTGTCCGCATACGCCTATGCGGCGGTCGAAGAATCCTTGCTGGATTACGCCCGGCGTACCGCAGCCGGCGAGGAAATCAGATGACGCCGAAGCATGTCGCCGCGTGGGCGGCAACGCATGCGCTATCGCCGCTTCAGATCGATTGCGCCGTGACGGTGATGCTGAAAATCCTGGACGGCAAATGCAAGATGCCGGCGCAGGAAAAAGTGGTGATGGAGTTGCTGTACGACCGGATCAAACATCTGCCCGGCCAATTGCTGGACCATAGCGTACACGAACTGATCGAATCTGCTCGCAATGCCGATGACGAAGCACTGAAAAATCTGATCTACGAAAAACGCCTGCTAGCCGAAACCGCGATCTCGCGGCCGGTGATGAAAAGTTTTAAAGCGATGATCCGCGCTGAAGGCTTGCTGCCGGCGAAAACCGCAACCGACAGCGAGGATTAAATGCCGCCCGCGCTGAGTGCCGGATAGCTGAACAGCAAAAAGTGCAGACAATTCAGGCCAAAATGGCTCAGGATCGCGGCTTCCACGCGGCCAGTGGCCTGATATGCTGTGCCGTAACCGATACCGGCCAGCGTCGCCAATCCGGCGTAAGTCCAGCCGCCCGGCAGATGCTTCATGCCGAACAGAGCAGCCGCCAATACAATCGCCCACTTTTCGCCATGGCGCCAACGCGTCAACCAGCGCATCAAGCCGCGCTGTAACAAACCCCGGAAAAAGGCTTCTTCGACCAGACAGGTCGACAATAAATTGCCCCAGGCCCACAGCCAAAACAGCTCGCTCCATTTCGGTTGCCAACGCACAAACGCAAGAGCCAGAGACGCGCCCAACACTACGACCGTCGTCAGCAACAGAATCGGCAACATCCGTTTCCCGAGTTGTCGCCATTCCCCGACCTTACGCAGGCGGTGCCGTGTGCAACCCAACACGCAAAGGCCGAGCAAAATACCATCGAAGTTCAAATACTTGCTATACGGCAACGAATCCGGACCGAAGCGCCAATCGGCGATGACTTTGGGATTGGCGAAGCCCGGCAACCAATGAAATATCAACCCGGTAGCAACGATGAGGGCGACCAGCCAGGCCAGAGTCCGCCAAAACTTAGCCAGCGCGGCACGTTCGGCCAGCAGCAATCCGGTCGCCAACAGTACAGGCCACAGCAAGGCCAGCGGCTGCAGGATACGGCCGTAGAGCCCGGCCGCAATCGCCGCGGCCAATGCCAATGGCGTCAGCCAGCACTTGCCGGGCAGCCATAAGCCCAGCACGGCCAGACTCAGCAACCCGTATGTCCACAGAATGATCGGCGTCAAATACACCACGCAGCCGGCTCAATCGAAAAAGTCGAAACTCATCTGCCCGCTCGGGTCGGGTTTGCGGAACACATCGCTACGCAATGCCGGCAAAGCGCGGTCCATGCCCAGTTTCTTGCGGATCAAGCCAAAGCGCTGGGCAATCAGATCGGCGTAAGAGCCGCTGCCGCGCAAGCGCTGATGGAACCCGGCATCGTAGGCTTTGCCACCGCGGCTGTCGCGGACCCGGTTCATGACATGCTCCGCTTTCAGCGGAAAGTGGTGTCGCAGCCATTCTTCAAACAGCTCAGCGGTCTCCAGCGGCAGGCGCAGCAGAATGTATTCGGCACTGCGCGCACCGGCCGCGTGCGCGGCGGAGACGATTCGCTCCAATTCGTAGTCGGTCAATACCGGAATCAACGGCGCCACCATCACCCCGACCGGCACGCCGGCCTCGCGTAAGCGCGCCACGGCGTCCAGCCGGCGTTGCGGTGCCGAGGCGCGCGGCTCCAGGGTTCTGGCCAGATTCCGGTCCAAGGTCGTGACCGACAGGCATACCGAGGCCAAGCCCTGTTGCGCCATCTCGGCCAAAATATCGATGTCGCGTTCGATCAAGGCCGACTTGGTGACGATGCTGACCGGATGCCGGGTCTCGGCCAGCACTTCCAATATGCCGCGCATGATGCGCTGCTGGCGTTCCAGCGGCTGGTAGGGATCGGTGTTGGTACCCAAGGCCAACGGCGCACACTGGTAATTGCGCTTGCCCAGCTCTGCCCGCAACAATGCGGCGGCATTGGGTTTTACCAGGATTTTGGTTTCGAAATCCAAGCCCGGCGAATAGCCCAGGTAAGCGTGGGTCGGCCGGGCGAAACAATAAATACAGCCGTGCTCGCAGCCGCGATAGGGATTGATGGAACGGTCGAACGGAATATCCGGCGAATCGTTATAGTTGATCAGCGATTTGCTGTTATCGACGACGATTTCGGTCGGCAGCGGCGGCAGATCGTCATCCAGGCCGCCCCAGCCGTCGTCCTCGGCATGGCCGCTTTGCTTCTCGAACCGGCCGGCGGCATTGCTGATGCTGGCGCGGCCTTTGTAAATCAGGGGTTTGGACATGGATTGCTCCGCAAAACCGCGTACGGCGCTAAGGTTATCGGTCGATACCGGCATTATACCCGGCGCGGTAGCCGCCGAAACCGGATGCGAGTTGGCGCGGCCCACCAGGCAAAAATTGCACCGGTGGCCGGTGAAATAATCGATAGTTCGGCGCCGGCCGTTTGCCTTAACGTCAGAACGGTGCCACAGCTTGGTCAAGACCAACACTCGCGACCGCCGCCGTCAACGCTCATTGTTAGCCTCCAATCCTGGCCGCATCGGCTGCCACACTCCGCCATAAAGCGCGATATTTCGTAAATCGCGCGACATCTCGTGCCCATCCTCTGTCGCCCGCGCTAGCCCGCTGCCACAAAACACCGCATAACCAATGACTTGAGCTGCTCAAACCGCCTTGGCACACGAATTGACTATCGATTATGGAAACCCGTTCGGGCCCGGCCCGAGACCCGATTCATAACTACTTCGCCAAAAATCAAGAGGAAAAACCGATGAAAACCGTCACCATGCCAAATCCGGCCAATCCCAACCCGACCGCCACGCCAGACCGACCGTTCCGCAATTTCAAAAGTTTGGCCTTGGCCATCGGATTGGCGTTAGGCCAACAAATCGGGGCGGCGCATGCCGCCAGCTTCGATCCGAACATCGTTATCAAAGGTTCCGCCGAATTCGACAGCACCGGCTCGCCTTCCGACCCGGTCAATGCCACACAAGCCGGGGAATTGACCAGAATTATGGCCGGTGTCACGACCACGACAACCTTGAACGGTGCGGCGATCAACGGCATCGATCCACTATCCGGGACGTTAACCAGCATCGGCGACGGCTTCGGCATCAAATTCAACGCCAATGGCAGATCAAACAGCGAACCGTCTATCGTCAATCCGTTGTTCGGCGACTATGCGCTGTCGTTGCAGAACAATTCGGCCACCGATGCCTTCCTGGTTAATTTAAGGTTCCAATTCAGCTACCAGATCAGCGCGACCGACTCAGTTCGCTCCATAACCGACAATGGCGAATTCGCCCACGCCCAGGTCACCCTGCATAAACAGGACGGTAGCGAATTGTTGTTCGCCAGCGGATTGTCCGACGCCAAGCAGGGCAACCAACAATTTCTGTTCACGGACAACTTGGTTAATGCCGCTAGCGGACTCGGCGGCACCTTAAGCGACAGCGGCTTTATGATCCTGTCTTTCCTATTGAATCCGGGCCAATTGCTGAATTTAGGCGACGGCAATGCCGAAGTACTGTTGCAAGGCGGGGCCGACTCAGGCTTATTCGGCGGCGACGTGAGCACGTTAATTACCATCGATTCGGTCGTCAATCAAAACGTCCAGACCGTACCGGAACCGGAAAGCTTGATGCTGACGGCAATCGGTTTGCTTTCATTGTTTGCCGCCAAACGCCGTAGCAACCCGCTCGCTGGTTAAGACCCGACAACTTAAATTTAAGAGGAAACCGACATGTCAAAACCCTTCAAAAAACCGCTAGTGAAATTGGCGCTGATCGCCGCTGCCGGTTTACCGATGTCCACCTCAGCCTGTGGCAACGAGCCTTTCATAGGTGAAGTGTGCACCTTTGCCTTCAACTTTTGCCCGCGCAACTACCTGCCGGCCGACGGCTCGCTGCTACCCATCGCCAGTAACACCGCCTTGTTCTCGTTACTCGGCACTACCTATGGCGGCGACGGCCGTAGCACCTTCGCTCTACCCGATCTGCGCGGGCGAAATCCGGTCGGCGCCGGTCAGGGTCCGGGACTGTTGAATGTATTCCTCGGCGAAGAAGCCGGTTCGGACCAAGTGGTTTTGAACATTACCCAGTTACCGCAGCACACCCATGCCGCCAGCACCAACGTCCAAGTCACCGGCACCATTAACGCCGTAAATGCGGCCGGCAATAGCAGCAGCCCGGCCGGTAAAGTGCTGGCAGCCTCATCCGCTCGGGACAACATTTATTCAGGCAACGTCGCGGGAGCCAGCTCGCCGCTGGCCCCGGAAGCCCTGACCGCATCGGCCACCGCGACTACATCGATCGGAATCACCGGCGGGAATCAGCCAGTACCTATACGCAATCCTTACGTCGGCATGACGTATTGCATCGCGACCGCAGGCATATTCCCTTCGCGAAATTAAGCTAAATGCGATCAACACCCGGCGATTGAAAGCCGTGACGGTTAAAGCTTGCTCTGCACGGTTTGATAAACGTGCAGCGCGGCTTGTTCTGCCGCCGCCAGCAATCCGTCAAGCTCGGCCAGTTGGGCATTGGCGAAATCGCGATCTTTCAAACCGGCGGCATTGATCTGCACATTCAAAGCTGCACTCTTCAAACCGGCGTAGGCGGCCATCACCGCTACGCCGGCATCGCTGATCACGCCCAAATTGCCTTTGTCGGCGGCGATTTTGCTCAACTCGATAGCCTTTGCACACGCCTTGGCACAGGCCAAGGGCACCAGCGTCGCTTCCTTCAACACGATTTGGATGCGCTCGCTCCGCTGGCTTTTTTCCTGATCGTTGGATTTCGGCAAGCCGTAACTGGCCATCAGTTTATCGAATACGTCGACGTCTGCCTTGATCATATCGATCAGCGTCTGGCGCAGAGCTTCGGCTTCGATCAACAAATTCTTCAACTCGGCTTCCACCTCGACGTATTTCGGCTTTCCTATCGTCAGATTGCAAACCATGCCGATCAACGCCGCAGCCTGCGCCCCCATTACCGCCGCCGCACTACCGCCACCCGGGGTGGCTTGTTTGCTGGCCAGTTCATCGAGAAATGTTGCGATCGATTTGTCTTTAATTTCGCTCATGTGTTTCCTTAAGCTTCCCGGCGCCAAGTGGTGTTGCCGCCGGCCACGTCTTCCAGCAAGATGCCCTGAGATTTCAATTGGTCGCGAATGGCATCCGCCTGCCCCCAATCTTTTTGCGCTTTTGCGGCTTTGCGCGCCTCTATCAGGCGTTCGATCTCCGCTTCGTCCAAACCGCCCTGCCCGGCCCCACCTTTCAGAAATTGTTCCGGATCGTCTTGCAACAGGCCCAAAATTGCCGCCAACTGTTTTAACGTGGCGGCCAATAGCGTTTTATCCGCGGCTTTGTTCAATTCCCGCGCCAATTCGAACAGCACTGCCAGTGCGACCGGCGTATTGAAATCGTCGTCCATCGCCTGCTCGAAGCGTTGTCTGAACTCGGCGTCTGCCGGGATATCGGCAATATCCACCCCTCTCAGCGCGGTATAAAGCCGGGTCAAGGCGATACCGGCCTCATCCAAATGTTCGTCGGAATAATTCAACGGACTGCGATAGTGACTGGACAGAATGAAAAAGCGGATGACTTCCGGACGGTACTGTTTCAGCACTTCCCTCACCGTGAAAAAATTGCCCAACGATTTGGACATTTTCTCTTCGTTAACCCGGACAAAGCCGTTGTGCATCCAGTAATTGACGAAGGGCTCGCCGGTAGCGCCCTCGGATTGGGCGATTTCGTTTTCGTGATGCGGAAACTGCAGATCCATGCCGCCGCCGTGAATGTCGAAATGGTTGCCCAGGCAGCAGGTTGACATCGCCGAGCATTCGATATGCCAGCCGGGTCGACCGGAGCCCCAGGGCGAATCCCACGCCGGCTCGCCGGGCTTGGCTGTCTTCCAGAGGACGAAATCCAACGGATCGCGTTTGGCGCCGTCGACATCGACCCGCTCGCCGGCATTCAAGTCTTCGATATTTTTACCGGACAATTTGCCGTACCCCGGAAACCGGTTGACGGCATAAAACACGTCGCCGTTACTCCCGAGGTAGGCAAATTGCTTGTCGATTAATGCCGATATCATGTTGATGATTTCGGAAATCGACTGGGTTGCTCTGGGTTCGCGGTCAGGCGGCAGCACGGCCAAAGCCCGTTCATCTTCGTGCATCGCATCGATAAAGCGGGCGGTCAGTGCCGTAAAATCCTCGCCGTTCTGGTTAGCGCGCTGAATAATCTTGTCGTCGATATCCGTAATATTGCGCACATAGATCAGTTCATAACCCGAATGCCGTAGGTAACGCGCCACCGTATCGAACACGACCATCACCCGGGCATGGCCGATGTGGCAGTAGTCGTAGACGGTCATGCCGCAGACGTACATACCGACTTTTCCGGGATGTTTCGGGACGAATTCTTGCTTGCTGCGGGTCAGAGTGTTGTAGATTTTTAACATGTATAGGAGGCTTGAAGACGGCAAAACATCCGGCAATCTACCAAGATTCGAACTTCTCTTTCAAGATAAAAACACATAGAATTCAAGGCTTGCAGCTATATTTGGGAGCGGTCATGCGCGCAACTCTGGTTTACTTGATGCTGTTTTCAATCTCAACTCTTTCATTTGCAACAGAAAATAAAATGTCCAATACACACACCAAAGTTAAATTAACCACCTCTCTTGGCACTATTGCCATCCAGTTGGAAGACGAAAAGGCTCCGGCCTCCGCGGCAAACTTCGCCGCTTACGTCAAACAAGGTTTCTACGACGGAACGATTTTTCACCGGGTCATTCCCGGCTTTATGGCGCAAGGCGGCGGTTTCGATACCTCGTTTAACCAAAAAACGACAAACGCACCCATCAAAAACGAAGCCGACAACGGCCTGAAAAATAAACGCGGCACCCTGGCAATGGCTCGCACCAGCGATCCGCATTCCGCCACCGCGCAATTTTTTATCAACTACAAAGATAATTCTTTTCTAGACCACACCAGCCCGACCCCCAGCGGCTGGGGCTATGCCGTGTTCGGCGAAGTCACCGAAGGCATGGACATAGTCGACGCGATGGCAAAACAACCGACCGGCAACCGCGGCATGCATCAGGACGTACCTAAGACCGACATCGTCATCGAGAAAGCTGAAATCGTGGAATAAGGACCCTGCCGTTACGGCATCGCCGTCACGGCCCCGCCTGTGAAAGACATCCTATTCATCTCCGACTTGCATTTGGCGCTGGAGAAACCCGAAATTCTCCGGCGCTTTTTCGCGTTCCTGCAACAACGCGCCACCCAGGCAGAAGCTCTTTATATACTTGGCGATCTATTCGACGCCTGGATCGGCGACGACGATAACACCCGGCCTGCCAGAGCGATCAAACAAGCGTTTAAGGAACTAGCCGCTTCCGGCGTAAAAGTATTCGTGCAACAAGGCAACCGGGATTTTCTGTTGGGCGACGCATTTTGTGCCGAAACCGGAGTCAGGCTAATCGGAGATTTCGAAGTTATCGTACTCGACGGCCACCGGATACTGCTTACCCACGGCGATTTACTTTGCAGCGACGATGTGGCATATCAAGCGTTCCGCATCAAATCGCGCAGTCGCGAATGGCAGGACTCAGTGTTAAACAAACCGCTTTGGCTAAGGCTGATCGCCGCCCGCTGGTACCGTTTGCGCAGTTACTTTCATAAGCGAGGAAAATCCGACGAAATCATGGATGTCAACCAAGCCACCGTGATGGAAACGATGCGCCAGCACGATTGCCGCATCTTGGTCCACGGCCATACTCATCGGCCGAACCGTCACGAGTTCATGTTGGACGGTGAACCGGCGCTACGTTACGTGCTCGCGGATTGGCGGCCGGAGTCGGCTGGGGTGTTGTGTTGGAAAAACGGCAGTTTTGCCGAAGAAGAAATCGGACTAAAAGATCCGGCGGTCCGTCGTTAATTGCTGTATCGAAACCGATTCCAGAATTTACCGTCTCGCCGCCGGAAACGGATTACTATCTCCGCTTGCATGGACCGTCCCAATAGCGACAAGTTCACTGCGCCAAACACCGATCTGTGCCGAACTAGTGCCAGCCAAATAGGTCTTCCTAATTACTGGCTACTATTCTGCTAACGTTTATCGAAGTCCGATATGGCGTGCGCTCCGAGCGGTTTTCGCCGAAATATAACCCGGAACCCGCCGGCGAAATCCATTCATCCACGAGCATCAAACCTAAACTGACACCATTACAGCGCGATGCCAATTCGACTAAGTTGCGCTACACTCTAAACCAAACAAAGCCTCAGGGCTCTCCGGCACTTATAGACCATGAAATTCGGCATACAGCGTCCCCTCGTCACTCTACTGGTATTGCTACTGCTCCCTCACGGCAGCCGCTCCAGCGAATTGAACCTACCTGACATACTAAACCGGGTCAAACCCGGAATTGTGGCAATCGGAACGTATATGCCAAGCCGCAATCCGCGCGGCGTCCTACTTGGAACTGGATTTGCCGTGGCAGACGGCAAAAAGGTGATCACAAATGCTCACGTTACCGCCAAGAAACTTGACGCAGGTCATTTGGAGCGGTTTGCCGTGTTTTACCGCGAAGAACAAAAAGAACAGATGCAAATAGCCGATCTCCGTGCGACCGACGAAGACCACGACCTAGCGCTATTGACGGTTGAAGGCCGCGCCCTGCCGGCACTGGAAATTGGCGACTCGCAACGCGTCCGCGAGGGCGAGCAATACGCCTTCACCGGTTATCCGATTGGCATGGTTTTGGGTCTGTATCCGGTGACGCACCGTAGCATTATTGCGGCTATATCGCCCAATGCCATTCCGGCTGTTGCCAGCAATCAATTGAACGTCAACATGCTGAAACGCCTGCAGACCCCCTTCGACATTTTCCAACTGGATGCAACTGCCTATCCGGGCAATAGCGGCAGCCCGCTCTACGATCTAAAGTCCGGTAAAGTCGTCGGCATAATCAATAAAGTGTTTGTCCAGGGCAGTAAGGAAAATGCGATTTCAAACCCCAGCGGCATCACGTATGCGATTCCGTCCGAACACATTAAAACATTGTTAGAACAGGGCCCTGCCCGATAACTGTCCGGACCCGGCGAAAGCTCAAACCATGATCAGAATATTTCGGCATTACATATCGACGGCTTACCTGTGGCTCCTGCTGGCCGAAGCCATAGTGTTCTACTCGGCCATGTATATCGGAGCTGCAGTCCGGTTTCTTTACACGGCCTCTTGGTACTCTCAACCGGAATTGGCGTCATCTGCGGCAGTATTTTCAATCATCATGACGACCAGTTGTTCCGCATTGGGGCTGTACCGTAAAACGCTGGATAAAGAGGAATACAACATCCTGCAACGGATCAGCGTCAGTTTCGCCGTCGCGGTATTTATTCTGGCCTTCACCTACTACATCATCCCCGAGCTCATGCTGGCGCGCAGCGTGTTGATTTCGGCGATCTTATTCTCTTTTTCCGGCCTGCTGCTTACCCGTTACCTGTTCTACCGCTTCGTAAACTTGGAAAATTTAAAACGCCGAGTGCTGGTAATCGGCTGCGGAGACAGAGCCGGAGAACTGAGCGTGGTGAATTCCAGCTACGTATACAAAGGCTTCGAAATCGTAGGCTACATAACGTTAGAGGACGAGCCGGTCGCGGTGCCCCATGCCATTGCATTGAACGACAAAATCAGGCTGACCGATATTGTTGACGCGGCAAATGTCGACGAAATCGTCATCGCCGTGGATGACAGGCGTAAAAAATTACCCGTCGAGGAATTGCTGGACATCAAAATGTCCGGCGTACAGGTCATGGACTTGCAGACTTTCTACGAACGGGAACAACGTCTGGTGTTTCTCGCCGCCCTCAGCCCAAGTTGGCTAATGTTCTCCGACGGCTTCGTCAACAGCGGCATGAGGCCGATCGTCAAACGCAGTTTCGACATTATCGCCAGCTTGTTGCTGCTGGCCGTGAGCTGGTGGTTGATGCTGTTGACGACAGTAGCCATCTATATGGAAAGCGGGCTTGGTGCCCCGGTATTTTATCGGCAAAAACGCGTCGGCTACCGAGACGTTCCGTTCGACGTCATCAAGTTTCGCAGCATGCGGGTGGACGCCGAAAAAAACGGGGCGCAATGGGCCAGCCAGAGCGACGACCGTGTAACCAAAGTGGGCAAGTTCATCCGAAAATACCGGATAGACGAATTACCGCAATTGTTGAACGTCCTTAAAGGGGATATGAGCTTTGTCGGCCCCCGACCGGAACGGCCTGAATTTGTCAAAGGCTTTGAGGAAACCATCCCTTATTACAAGGAACGACACCGAGTTAAGCCAGGCATCACCGGCTGGGCTCAACTTTGTTACCCCTACGGCGCCAGCGAATACGACACCCGGCAAAAACTGCAATATGATTTGTACTACGTCAAGAACTACAGTCTGTTTTTGGACTTAACCATCATGTTGAGTACGGTTGAAGTGATTTTGTGGGGTAAGGGAGCCAGATAACGCTAAAGACATCATCGATAGCCGTTCCAGCTCACATCTCTAATTGGCCATTTTCCCTTCGATCAAGTCAATAATTTTGTCGAGATGCAAATGACATTCCCCGGCCAGATTTTCCGGCATATTTGTCAGGGCTTGCTCGACGGCTCGTCTAATAGTTATAGGATCTGCCTGACCAGAACGGATTAAGTACCCTCTACCGCTTTGCCGCAGGGTTGACATCATCAGGTATTGATCAAGATTGCTCGGAAGGCCAAGCACAGGTTTGTTAGATGCCAAACTCTGATAAACCATCGGACTGCCGCCGTTGCAAACTACTAAATCACACCTACTCACAGCGTGTTCCGCTGGCAGATAATCGGCAATAAACACGTTCGGATAGCAGACTTCTATATTGCTTCTTTGCGCTGTCGCGCAAACCACGGTCAACGGCATTTTAGATAGCGTTTCAAGTATCATCGGCAGTAATGTGGCGTTGCCGGAGCTACCTAAAGTCACAAAAACGATCGGTTTGTCTTCCGGCAGATTCCACCACCAGTCAGGCAAATCAACATCCGCCGACCACAAAATCGGACCTATAAAAAAATGATTTTTCGGCAAATCCCGCATCGAAAACAAAGATTCGATGTCAGCATATAGGGTGAAATCGGCATGGGTATAGACTTCCCGCATATCGTATGCTAAGGGAGGCAAGCCGAATTTTTTACAAGCCCGATTAAAAGCTAGGGAATGCAATGCAAACACAGCCGGCCGGACAAGATCGAACATCTTTTGTGCGACCGCTTCACCGAAAATCTTTGTTATCGGTAACTCAGGAATCGGATAAGAAGTCTCAATGTAAGGACTCCAATAAGCGTTGGTTACCGTCGCATAAGGTATTTCTGCAAGCCTGCAGCTAATCGCTAGTGACAACCGGAAATCGCCGATAACGAAATCGGGGCTAAACTCGCTGAAAATTTTAAGCTCTTCCTGTACGTATTTTTCAAGAGTTTTAACGCTATACAGCGGAGAACCCTTATTTAGTTTTTTCAGGAATTCGTCGGTTGAAACGGATTCAATCCCTATATGCCGATATTTTGCATGCCTGGAAACCGCTTGAAAACGTTGGTCTACAGCCAAGATCACCTCATATTTACCTGACGCGGACAACTCTTCGGCAATGGTGGTGCAACGGGCCACATGCGCCAAGGTCACAGCTTCGGCAAAAATCAATACGCGTTTGGCATCAGATTTCATTGCTAGAAATATTGATCCGTTCCAGAAAACTCAAGGCATAAAAAAGCGGCGTCTCCCAGAGGAAGACACCGCCTCAATGTTAAATCAGCTAAGCTAAAACTTAAACAGCCAATTTAGCTTTTTTGCCGCGAGAGTAGCCAGCAGCCAGTAAACCGATACCCATCAAACCCAATACAGAAGGTTCTGGAACGGTAGTTACTTGATCCAAAGTCAAATCCAAAGAGGTTTTCAGACCCAATTGATCGATATCGACAACCAACGCGCCCAATTTAGTTAAATCACCACCTGCTCCGACTTGGTTAACTACAACAGTACCGCCCAGGTAGCTACCGGAACCCAACAGAAACGCAGAAAAAGGAATCGAAGTCGTAGCTGGAACATCATGCGCATTGGAAGTAATCGTCACTTCCGTATAGTTAGTTGCATCGGTATATGCTGTGATCTTGAAATTGAAGCCAGCATCAGAAAAAACCACGCCGATAGAAAATGCGTTTTGAGTACCGCCAAAGGTCAAGTCCAGACCACCCAAACCAGTATGATCGATCGCGTTGGTAGCTTCTGCGCCGTCCCATTGAATTTGAGCGCGGCCGGTAGTACCGGTAGAAGTACTAAAGTCAAACACGCCACCGGATACAGAAGCAGTAGCTGTACGGGTAGCTTGATCTCCGTTGTTATCTGAGATTTTACTAACGTACAAATCCCGGTTGCCGCCCAAGATGGTAGGATCAGCAGCACCAACAGAGCCGCCAGGACCGGAATTAATAATAGTGCCGGTATCGGTACCGTCTTTGGTGTTATCTACATATGCGCCTTGATTAGTCGAAAACAAATCAACAGGTGCCGCGTTAGCGCCAAAGCTTAGAGCCAACAAAGAGGCTCCGCCGATAACTTTCATTTTGTTAAACATGACATTGCTCCAAATTTTTAGGTTAAACAGGTATCACTCGGTGATGCCATAACAAAGCAATATGAATGCCAAAATAATTTATATAACATTTTCAAATAGTTGAAAAACACAGAACCGATAAAAACGAACAACTGTAAAATTTCGCGACACCCAACTACAACGATTTGATTTTTTTTACCGGAATACCGCCCCAGAGTTCGTTTGCAGGAATGCTGGTATCCGGCGGCACCACGGAACCAGCCGCTACAATCGCCCCCTCTCCCACATTTACGCCAGACATTAACACCGCGTGGACGCCAATCGTCGCTCTGGCACCGATAATCACAGGTTTGAGCACGATGGTGCCGCTGTTTATCGTGTGTGCCGTAATAACTGAATCGTGACCAATAACGGCTTCATCCCCAATCTGAATCAGCTGCGGATCGACCAGATGCCCGCCCAGGGCGATATCCCGCCCTATTGTTGCGCCGAATAACTTGGCCACAAGCGGTTTTGCGAACACCGTTGTGAAAGGCAACAAAGCCCCTTTGCCAAACTCGTAAATCACCGTAAATAATTTCCAGTAAGTGAACAAGCGATCATCCATAGCGTATTCTCCAGGCGAAAACGGCTTGAACACCATCATTAACCTGAGAATCGCTGCCGACCACAACCCATAAAGCAAAAGAAGCAATAGCGAATCGATCACGACATGATAATCACCAAAAGCTGGTACGGTAAGAATCCCACTCAAAACCGACACCGGAAACAAACTCAGGCTGAAAATCAAGACTGTAAAAAACCCTGACAAGATAAAATCGACGGGATGGGTCTTCATAACTGGTCACCTAGAATCAATTTGCCGCGAGCGTCTTCAATAACGCTTCAGCTTGCGGGCGTTCGTCAAAATCACCTTTTTGAGCCAGCAATTCGGTCAGGAGTTTTTTGGCTTGATCGCGCTTGTTCAACCGTAAGTAAGCTTCCGACAGATGCAAACGAACGCTATTGCTGTTCGGTAATGCTTCGTAAGCTTTAAGCAAAATCGGTTCTGCTTGGACAAATGCGCCTTTTTTTAACAATAGCTCAGCGTATGTGTCGGCAATGTTAGGATCTTTAGGTGCCTTTTCGTAGGCGAGCTTAGCGTGACGCAGGCCCGAATCGATATCACCTTTTTGACCTAACATCCACGCCATATTGTTATGCACGGCAATGTTATCGGGATTTTGTCTAATAATTTCCTCATATTGCAGCAAGGCCTCGTCAAAGGCTTTATTTCTGCGCAATTGTTCTGCGTAAAGAGCCCGCAAACTTATATTGGTCGGCTCGCTATTGATGCGGCTTCGAAACACCTCTAGCGCTGCATCAGTCTTACCAGCCCGCATCAGAGCAACAGCCAATTCAATTGCGAGTGGCGTATTGTCGTTTAGCTTTAATGCCTCTTGAAACAAAGCCACGGCTTCATCCGGCTTATTTTGCTCCAAAGCTATACGCGCGTCTAATTGACGGGAGTTCGCAGACTTGGGGTACTTAGCAGACAACGTGCTCAAAATGTCTCGCGCCGCATCAAACTGTCGGTCGGAAGCCAATAGTCGCGCTTTAGCAAACAGCGTATAGCCGTCATCCGGTTGAATTTTAAGCGCTTTGTCAAGCTCGCCAATCCCTTGCGGATAGTTTCGAAGAACTTCGTAAATTTGAGCGAACTGATTATGAGTTTGAAGATCATCGGCCGCCTTGCTCAGGGCATCGGCAACCAAAGCCTCGACCTCCTTGGTATCCCCGGAATTTTTATCCAACCCCGCGAGCAAAAATAAAGTTCGAATATGTCCGGGATTATATTTCAAAACATCCAAATACAGCGACCGAGCACGCTGCGAATCCTTCCCACGCAACGCATATTCAGCTAACGCCGCAGATGCTGACGGCTCACCCTTAGTTAAGCCCAGAGCTTTTTCAAAAGCGGCTATAGCCTTTTTATCGTCCCCCAAAGTTTGGTAAGAAAAACCCTCGATAATAAAACCGTGAGGAACGTCCGGCTGGGCTTGCTGAAGCTTTTTAGCAATATCGAGCGAACTTTCTACTTTTTTATCCTTAAGATAAATATTGGATAAAGCAACGGCCGTTGGTATTTGATTTGGCGCCAGTCTCCAGGCCTTTTCTAAATCCTTTACACCTTCCTCTTTGCGCCCTTCTTGCAAATGCTTTAAACCGCTATGGTAGAATTGCTTGACTAGTTCACTCTTATCTGGAAGGAAAACTCCGGGAGTATTACGGTAATAATCCTGCTCCGGCACTTGACCAAAGCCTAATCCATCCAACCCCAAGCCTTGCTCGATAACGGGGTCGTTCTTTTGCTCGGGATAAACAGACAAAGCCCACGCCTGAGAAATAGAAAAACCATATGTCAATAACGCTACTGCAAACCCATTAGAACAATAATCACTATTTTTTTTTCGTAACACGACACCCTCCTGGGCAGGATTTATAGATAGAAAGAGAATTCATATACTCCCATCGCGAGTGGGAACTAAGACAAGTCTGAGAATACCAAGTTTTGCACAGATACTATTGCAATCGACAACTTGAATTTTAACGATAAAACTCGATTAACCGGCTTGCGCCACCCGCCATAATGCCGATCTGATCAGTGACCAATCACTAGCAACTCAGCTCTGAAACATGGCTCACAATCCGAGTTCTAAGGCACGACCGGCCGACTCTCGAATTGGATTTGCCCCGAACAGCAACTCTTTATGCATTGTCGGGTTCACATAACCACGCACCAGATGCGACTGCTCAGGGTTCTTTCCCGAACACAGAGACGTCAATAAGTCAATTAAGATTGAATGGAAACGGACTTTCTCAGGGTTGCCCCCCCTGCCCGCAAAGTTTTACCGATTCTAAAACCGATTACTAATTCTTCAGAGGCACCTACGTTGAGCAATTCCCTTAGTCTTGCCTCAGCCTGAAAAAGCTGCTTCTGACGTTTTTCAGGAAAAGCTGACAGATCCGCAACCTTCCCACGATAAAAAAGCAAAGGCAAGCCGACAAGTGGCTGAAAATCCAATCCCTGTCTAGTGGCCTCCAGCCAAACTCGCTGCATGGCTCGGCCTGCTTGAATAAATCCAACTCTATCAGTTCTTTCCACGCACAACATACCAACGATGGGTACATTACGAAAGTTGTACCAACACTTAAGACCAACCACTCGTGACAATCCGAAATAATTGGCCAATTTCACAAACTGCCAAAAGCGCAACATTGGAAATAATAGTTTCTCGGGCCAACTCAAACCTAAAACATCCAATGTCATACCATCTCCGGAATTGATGCTTTGCTCTCGATTCCAGCGTATTTGTCTAAATAGAAAGCCATGTATAGCTTGACTCTCGAAAACCAAACTATCATTTATCATAAACGCTTTCGCCAATTTATTTATAATATTCGGCTCCGTTACAAAATGACTAACAACACCTGGAATTGCATTCACTGACTCTACCAATAACTTTAAGTCATAAATAGTCGATTTAGCCGATTGATATCTAAATCGGTTAGTCGACCGCTTGAAGATGGATTCATAAAGCGGCTCTAGAACGGGAAAATTTTCTTCATCCCTAAAATTAATAACTGCAACCTGATGAATGTTGCTCGAGTTTGGAAACAACTCGACGTTAATAGAAAAGCCTAAATGTCGCGCCGCTACACTAATGTTTTCTATTACTGCGCCATGCGCAATATAAGACGCGACCTGTTGATAATTATAATAAGAGTCATCCTTTTCAGGAAGATTATAAAGAAGTATGCTCGAGCAATCGTCCGTAACATCAAAACGCCACGGCTGCGAGTTGTCTCCCGATGGCGCCCGAATGGCGGCATCCAATATTTTTTCTATTGTTGTCTTTTCCATTTTAGTTTTGGCCAATCAATGACGAGGAAGAAATCCTATTCCTGAATCATCTTAATAAACTGCTGCTTTGCCAGCAGAATACCTAACTTCTGGATCGGATTGTTGTTTCCGCCCGGCCGCCAAGTCTTAACCAACTTGTTACGGTAAGCGTCGAAATGCAACCCTGTCGGCGCGGCAATAACCTTACCTCGATCTAATAAAATTTTCAGAGCTTGAGTCGCTACCACTCCGGCACACAACTCGCACGCCATTGGAGTGGAAGGCCCACGATTATTTAGTAAATCGACTGCACCTCTCTCTATCAAATATCCTCTCTGCAACATAGCGGGCGACAATCCCAATAAGAAATGCAAAATTTTCTCCGTTCGCGACTTACCTCTAAGTTGAAAATACTGTTCAAAAGTCATTTTGCTCGGCATAAAGTTCAGTAGCGCAACCCCCATTCCTAAAGGAGCCGCCGTGACTGCAGGAATACCATGCTCTGCACAGTAAGCAAACACCATCTCTCTGGCTTCGAAAGCGAAAAAGTCGAGCGAATCAACATATAAATCCACCCCACTAAAAAAATTGGCGAGATTGCTTGCAGTAACACCGTCCGAGTACTTTTCGATGGTCAACTCAGGATTGATATCGCGCGCCATGTCTGCCATCACGTCAACTTTGGGCTGATTTAGATGCGACATTGTCGCCCCTGCCTGACGATTAAAATTGGCCAGTTCAAATTTATCAAAGTCCGCTATGTGGAAGCTGCCGATACCTAAGCGGGTCAGTGTAAGCAAATGACTGCCTCCGACGCCGCCCAAACCCGCAATCGCTATTTTTTTGCCACGAAGTTTTGCCTGTTCATCTTGCGTGATCCAACCGATATTGCGGGAAAACGCCTGTTCGAAATTGAATGCGGTCATGGGGCTGCTCCAGATAGAGGTCGGTGGTTGTACTAAGTATTTTGCTATACTGTCAACAGGCTTTTTTGCCTGCTGTTTGCGCCAGCTACTATTATGAATGTATCTATAGTCATCCTCCCAACACCGATGCCCTGGACCTAAACCTCAAGCCGAAGACTGGCCACCCTAAACTACTAGCCTCTTCCTTTGCGATACCCAGCTAAAAGACGGCAGAAGTCCAATCTCACATCGGTAAAAATCATTCAATTCCACGATGAATTCGGTAGTTTTCCCAGTTTCCACCCAAATGTTACTTCACAAACGCCTACGCTTTGCGATGACGGTGGTCGGCATAGCACTGGCATTCTTCTTGGCGGCCGCTCAAATCGGCCTGCTGGTCGGTTGGGTAAATACTAACAGTGCCATAATAGAACATGCTGGGGCTGATGTATGGGTAATGGCAGAAAACACACGCACTTTCGACTTCGGCACTACCATACCTCGGCATCGAATCCAGCAAGTCAGTAGCGTTGATGGCGTTAAGTGGGCTGAAGGTATGCTAGTGATTTGGATAAACTGGCAACATCCGGATGGTAAACGTATCACAGTTGAAGTTATTGGCCTTGATTCCAGCAACGTCGGCGGCCCCTGGAATATCGCCTCTGGAGATATCGAATCCGTGCACTTGCCCGATACCGTTTTAATAGACGAGCTGTCAAAAAACGCGCTGGGTGTGAATAACATCGGAGACGAAGCGGAGATGGAAGGAAAGCGGGCAATCGTTGGCGGTTTCTCCAGAGGAGTGCGCACCTTTACTGCCGCTCCGTTTGTGTTTACATCAATCGATAACGCCCTCGGCTACGTCCCCGCCCATCAAGAAGACGATATTACATACGTCCTCGCGCGCATAGCACCAGGAGAAGACCCGTCCGTCATCCGCGACCGAATTGCGAGTGAACTATCTAACGTTGAGGTGTTGACCACAAAACAATTCGCGGCTCGCTCGGTTAAATATTGGATGTTGGAAACAGGAGTAGGGATCACCGTCATCATAACGGCAGCACTTGGGTTGTTGGTTGGCGTCATCATTATGAGCCAAACTTTGTTTTCAATCACGCAAGACCACATCGGCAATTACGCAACCCTACTTGCTCTAGGCTTCCACCAAAAAACATTAAGACAAATCATACTCGCGCAAAGCATAACCCTAGGCGGACTGGGCATAGTTTTAGGCTCGTTACTGTTCTTAGTCGCCTGCAAACTCACAGCGCTGAGCCCAATTCCATTGGAAACCACGCCGGCGGTCTCCGCGTGCCTGACCCTATTTTCACTACTATGTTGCATAGCCGGCTCCTGGTTCTCGATCCGTGCAGTCTTTAAATTGGACCCAGTATCGGTGTTTCACTGATGAAAAACGTTTTAGCTTGCCAGGGCATAACCAAAAGTTACGGCAGCGGAGATCTTGTCGAACAAGTATTGAAGCGTGTCGATCTCGAATTCACCCAAGGAGAAGCATCGGTACTGATAGGCCCGTCCGGCTCAGGCAAAACAACATTGCTATCGATACTGGGATGCCTGCTCGAACCGAGCGCCGGCCAATTGTTGGTCGATAATAACCCCGTCAATTTTTCCGACAAAAGTAGCCTGACCGAAGTTCGCCGACAAAAACTCGGGTTTATTTTTCAACAAGCTCAACTGTTACCGTTTTTAACGATCGGAGATAACCTCTCCGTCGTCGGCCGCAATGCCGGCATGGAACCCTCCGATATCGACCAGCGCGTGAACAAACTACTGGATAGGCTGCAACTTCAACCCCTTCGGCACAAATATCCGACGCAACTGAGCGGCGGACAACGCCAACGCGTAGCCATCGCGCGGGCGTTACTGCACCGACCATCCATTGTACTGGCTGACGAACCTACAGCCGCGCTTGACTGGAATACCGGTAAAACCGTAGTTGAACTATTGCTGGAACAAGCCCGAATCGAAAACGCAGTCCTAGTGGTTGTGACCCACGACACCAGAATGCTGCCTCTTTTCGATCGAATCCTGTCGATTGCAGACGGACTTCTAGTGGAACGAAAGCAAACTGCGGCAACGGAAAATACTTTCTATACTGAAACTAATTTGGACCATCCTCCCGGACTTTAAATATGCGACGCCCAGCCTCATTTTTTGTAGCTCTACTGGTGACTATTGGCAGTCCGCAACTTTTAGCCGAGCAATCCGGATCAGAACCGAGAAGGATACAAGGCATAGGCTACGTTGAACCTGCCAACGAAATTCGCCGAGTAGCATTCAAACACCCTGGAATCCTCGGCGAATATAAAGTCGAACTGGGTCAACGGGTCAAGGCCGGCGATACCCTCGCCGCTCAAAAAAACGCCGAAGAGCAGATCGCCGTGACCGTAGCGGAAGCCCAATTAGCCGCTGCCAAAGCCGATTTGGAAAAAGTGATGGCAGGCATCAATCCCTACGAAATAGAAGCCAAAAAAAGCGCGCAGAAGGTATCTGCCCTGGACGCTGAATATGCACGCCGTAAACTCGAGCGCATCGACCGGCTGCAAAATAGCAAATTCGCTTCGGAAGACGAACGCGATCTGGCGGAAACCAGTGCCAAGCTTAAGCAAGCAGATAGTCTTCGCCTAATATCGGAAACCCGCTATCTGACAAACTACGTCCGCGACGTCGACAAACAAGCCGCCCTGGCTCAAGTGGCAGTTGCCGAAGCCCGATTAAAAGCCGCTCAGCAAAGTCTCGCCGAAACCTTACTGATTGCCCCGATCGACGGCACCGTGCTGGAAAATATCTTACGCGTCGGCGAGTCGACATTTTCGACTAGCAGCCCGGAGCCGGTATTATTATTGGGCGACCTAAACAAGTTACGCGTGCGGGCTGAAGTGGACGAGAATTATGCATTAATGCTTCGCGCAGGCCAAAAGGCGACTTTGTTTGGCAGAGGATTAGGCGATAAAGAAATTCCCGCTCGCGTGTCCTTGGTGAAGCAAATTATGGGTAAAAAAACCGTGTTCGCAAAAACAGCAACCGAGCGCAAAGACATCGACGTTATTCAAGTTTTTATCGACCCAGAATCGCCACTTCAAGCACCAGTCGGACTTGAAGTCAATGTGAAAATCGAATTAAATTAATAGAACTTAAATTCCGGATTTGTTGAGGAAACAGATTGGGCGACTTCTATTATCGGTTTCCTACGATTTAACTTAAATCCTGCTTGATAAAAAACCTGACAACTCTTAAAAGCAAACCGCCTAGAAAAGTAGCCAACATCGCGTAAATCAGGTTTTTTACTGTGAGAAAGCGCAGAATCAACGCAAAATAACTATTTTCAAGAACATCGCTTTGCACATTTTCCAGGCTTTGCTCCGGAATATTCAACACCGCTTTACCTCCAGCACTTGAGGGAGTTTTATTAAACTCACCCTGGAACATAGAACTTTCATTCGGCGCCCCAAGCCTATTGCTGACCATGATGCTTGCGCCAAATTGCTGGTTCAGTCCGTTTATAGACCGAAATCCTTCCGAAAAAATACTATGACTAAAATCGTATTGAGCCATCTTTGTGTAAATTAAATTATCAATTTCTTTGATATCGTAGTAAGTCCATAGCAATTTACTATATGCAGAATCACCTATCGTGTCCCTGACTGAGTCGAGCATTCCACTGTATGAAATTTTGGGAGTGGATTCAAAATTAACGAAACCTTTCAAATCCCCAGTGTCCTCAATGCTTCGAGGATAAACAGAGGGCTTTCCAGCATTTCTAGCCAGCAGTTCCCCAAACGTTAAGTAAGGCTCTACTTGCGATGCGTCTTTTTTAGTTAATGCATTTAAATTCTGATTTTCCGCTCCACTTAAAGAATTTTGTTTTTCTTTATTAGAGCGTTGAGCATTATCCGTCTCAACCGCGATATTTAGCTGCTTATTGGTTTTGCTTTCTTCATGAGTCTGTTTTGAGGCTTGCGCAGAAGACTGAGTTGACGCTTCTAAGCTGCAAGAAATCCAAATAAAAAATAAAAAATAAAATTTTTTGTCGTCAAAAATCTTAGAAAAGTTTTTAAATAATCGACAAAAAAAACCTTCACTCCGTCTTACAGAGCGAATAAAAGAGAACACGTTACGCATTATTCGCTCTACTGAGAATCGAAAACCAACATATCAATAAAAACATAAAAGTTAGCCGCGGTTCGTCGAAAGGACTATCGACTACGCCAACCACCAAAAAACCGACTAAACCAGTCATTGCGGCTAAGGCAAACCTATCACCCAAAACTGTACCTTTGAAACTTTGAATCAAAACATACGTTACAAAACAACTGAAAACAATGAGTCCGAACCATCCTAGATCGAAGAACATCTGGACCCAGACGTTTTTGATGTGCCAAGGCAAGTGATTATCGGTAGAAAAAAACCAATAATCGAATCCGTGTGAAAAACCCCCATTTTTAACTAAATCGTTTCCTTCCGCATCGACCAGACTGACATTTCTTACATCCAATACTGTTTGACTTATGCCGTTATAAAGACCTAACTTCGTCGCGCGCTTCGACAAAGTTCCAGTTAATTTTCCTTTCGGAGCACCAATACTCGTAACCTTGATAATTTTTTCGAATTTTTGCCACTTGCCTGTACCCGCTAAGTTAAAAGAGTCCCAAATACAATCAAACGAGTATAAAAGCGCTTTCTCGCAAATCGGAATTGTTAGCATTGCATCAGAGGACTCACTTCGTGCCTCGAAACTGAGTTTGTATTCAGTATCGGGCGCAACCGGTACTCTTTGCTCTACATATAGCGAGTCACCACCCCCCAGCTTTAAATAATGCCCGTCACCCTCTGTGGCGAGAGAATACGTTGCCGGAATAGTATTCTCGGAATTTCGCCAAAAGTAGGTTCTAGGATAACTACCTAATCCCATTCCGAAAAGACTAGTCGCAATTCCAGAATCCATCATGTTTATCGCGTCCGACCAATGGGACGTCCTGATATAGTAATCTTGTTCGACTTGACTAAAACGTTTCTGGATGAAATCCCCCTTCAAAACCGGCACAGATAGCGCTAATAAGACCGCAAGCGTCACAGCAATAGCCAAAATAAAACCCAATCGATAGCGGACATTGCTTCTTACCGAAGTATAAAACAATACACACAGTAAAACGGCCTCAACTATAAAGGCAATATACGGCCCCCGGGAGAATGTAACCAATATAGTGTATGTACTTAACACCAATAATACCAAGGCGAAAACCGCTCGAAACGCTTTCTGCTTACCAAAAAACTGCGTTGCAATGAACGGAACCACTAGTACCAAATACTCATCAATATGCCCGCCGCCGGTATGCATACTGGCAAAACTCGCTGTAATCCTAAAGTCGGTATCGTAGTTAAATAAACCTGAATACAAAAATCTTTCCCAAATTGCCACCAAACAGACAACTAACAGACCCAACAGAATACCCGAACACAAATATTCTCGCGCTTTATTAATACGCTTTAAACTAAAAACCAAAATTGGAAAAAGAATCAATGCCCAAAAAAAACCTCTGAAAACACGTAGGGCGTTATAGCGGCTATAGTAGTTAATAAACGAATTATCATCGATCATATCAAACGGGTATAGTCCGACCAACAAGCTTATTGATAACGAAGATACTAGCAAAATCGTCAAAACCCACAGTCCTACAGGTACGTCACTATCCTGCAATACCCAACGATTTCTCAGCAGACTGACCGCAAAAGTCGTCAGCACTATTAAATCGACTTCCGCGAAGAAGAAACGGCCACTGAAAGGCGACAAATCGACCAAAGGCACAATCGTCGGTAATAAAATTAACCACGCTTGAGGCATAAGCCATACCGCTGTTGCGTAAGCCACTAAAAACGCAACAATCTGCAAGGTAAATGCCGGCAGACTTCCCGCTTTCCAAAACACCAAAAAAAGAACTGCCAAGGCGATCGACTTTCCTAAGGTATTAGGTTGCCCATAACTATAATCCGTATTCGAACGGGGAGCCGATAGAACGACTTGATTTTCTGCACCATCTGTAGCGTCTAAACTGCCAAAGCTTTGATACGCTATTTGAGCCTGAGTATTTCTCATATTCCCATTTTTTACCGATCCGGAAAAATTACCATATTCAGCATACTTAAAGACATTTACAATGTAGAATCCAAAATAGGCAGAAAATCCGGCAATTAGTAAATTTGAAGGATCGGGATGTTTAACTGAAAAAAACAACTTCCCAAATTCAACTAAAAAAGCCAAAAATACGGAAGCAACTACGATATAACTGACGTTTAAACGCTTCTCTATAAATGCGTATCCCACTCCTAGCGGCAGATAAGTTACCACAACGTACATAACGCTGGTTAAGGCAACCGCTTCGGTAACATAATAATGATAGTAAAACGGCAACCAGTTAATTTGAGCTATTTCAGCTAAGCCATTCTGATAGCCGGTAAAACTAGCGAGTGACCAGCCGTTCACCGATAACACAACAACCAAATAGATAAAAAAGACAATTGGCGAAAACCGTAAAAACTCAATTCGTAGCGATTTTAGATTCAAATTCAATTTGCCGTTTGCTGCGTATGCACCGAAGCAAACTCCCGCGCCTCTGGCTATTATCGATACCCCCTGAAAAGTGCCAGTAATCAGCAATAACTGCAATACTTCCAACAAAGCCGAAACCGAGAATGCCAATAAAAAAACATTTCCGAGCCTACGGCAAAAAAACTTACTGGCTATAAAGAAACCGAGCGGTACAGCGGCAAAAACCTCTAAACATGGCTTTAGAACAAAGACGATACCATCCCCATCCACAATTCCGGAAATAAATCCTAGGGATTTTGCCGAAATAATTTTATGAAGCTCATCCGCAGAGGTAACAAAGTCGAACGGAAAAAAACTCAAGAACAGGTAAAAAACCGTGTAGAGCGTAATAAATGCCGACTGCGATTGGCGGCTATTATTCACAATCGATTTAAACAACTCGTCGACTTTACCACCGACAATTCGCCATAAACCGGACCCGATAAACAAGCCCATGGTTTCGGCTAACAAGTCGTTTAGCGACACCGTCCGCGGCGGAAAAAATACCTGACAAAACTCGATAGCTAATGCAAGGACGAACCCAAGCAACACCGCAATCACAACAGCCAACAGTCGATAAGAAGCCGAACTGCTCTTACCAGCCAACGCATTTGCCAGCAAATAAGAGAACGGGATATAGAGCAAGATATTGGCTATCCAGTCAGCCCTGGAATACATCCCCAAGGCCAGCCAAGGTATATTGGCAAATACTCTGCAAGCTTGCTCAAAAGTGTAGCCATTAAAATCAAACGGTATCAGACTGCCGTAAACTATAAAAAAAGCATAATATAACAACAAAGTCATAGAAATTGATTTACCATCACGTCGACAAATCGTTTCAATTCATTTTCTGGCAAATGATCGATACCCGCAGCGGCTTTACGCCCTCCCCCGCCAAATTGAGCACACACTAGGTCTGCTCCCCATTTGTTTACCAAAGGGGCCCGCAAACTAACCTGGTACCCCCCCACACCATTGAGTGTCAACACAGCATGCGCCCTATCCGGATATTGATTAGCCAAAGCATTTGCCCACACGCCACTTACCCTACGAGCCCATTTTTCGCTAGGCAACACATAAACGGCAACTTTACTGGTTACATATTCCACATCGGCGCTATTGGCTAAGTTTAAATCGCTAAAATAACCATCGCATAGTTGCCGGTACAATTCGAATTTTTCAGAAATAAAAGTCAGCGGCGAGCAGTAGTTTTTCAGCTCTTGGTATAACAAATCTGGCGCCATGTGCAGATCGGAAATATCGTTGCCGTAGCCGTTGTAATTGACACAGACCCCCAACTGCTCCAGATCATGCAATTCCCGCGCCGATATGTTCAACTGCTTGGCCAATTCGCAAGCGGCGCCGCGCAAATTGTCGCCAAATGCCCCGGCAATCGCCCATGCTGTATAACGCGAGCCCAAATAGCGATCCATCAATAAACTGGTGCAAACGTTAGCGTCGGTATCGATCCAAGCTGTCAAATACGGATTGCCGGGTATTTCTCCGGAATAATGGTGATCCATGTAAAAAATCCTGACGCCCTCGGCCAGCAGTTCCAACAGCGGAGCGCGATTCCGGTCCAGGGATACATCCAACACAACCACGTCGTCGCCCCGGGTGGCCACAACTCGGTTTAAAAGTCCAATGTCGCGCTTGACACCGGCCACTAGCCTCGACTCGAGCGGATATGCCAAACGCAACTGAATCAGGCTACAGATACCATCCGCATCGCCGTTAAACACATCGATGTTCATAGCTCACCGCCTTCCGGCAACGGATGGATCACCCCCTTTGCCGCCAAAAAATCCATGACCTTGTCCACACATTCTTCTAAGGCATCTCTGCCGGTTTCCACGATTAAATCCGGATTTTGCGGAACTTCGTAAGGCGACGATATTCCGGTGAACCATTTAATCTCTCCCTGCCTGGCTTTTTGGTAAAAGCCCTTGGTGTCGCGCCGCTCGCAGACAGCCAGATCACATCGGCAATATATTTCGATAAAATCAGCCGCGGCGACCAAATTACGTGCCTGCAAGCGTTCCGCCCGAAACGGCGATATAAACGCCGTCAACGTTATGACTCCGGACTCCAGCATCAATTTGGCAACTTCGGCGATGCGCCGAATATTTTCCCTACGATCTTGATCGCTGAATCCAAGGTCCGCGCAGAGACCCTGTCGGACGTTGTCGCCATCCAAAACAAAAGTACGACACCCCATCAAGTACAAACGCTCCTCAACGGCGTGCGCCAGCGTCGACTTACCAGCTCCGGACAAGCCGGTAAACCACAAAATTGCCGACCGATGCCCATTCAGCGCCTCCCTGTTCTGCCGGCTAATCGCTGCCCGATGCCAGACCACTTGTTTGTTCTCATATTCCATATCTATTTGCGTCCTCCTGCGACGCGTAGACTAATCCGTTCCAGTCGATCTGAAGCTGCGAACGCCCGGGAGCATCCTAAGAAAATTCGAATTCCCCAGACTACCGTCCGGAGGCAGACTCGGGCAGCCCCACGCAATTAGCGCCCCGGCAATCCCGGCTTCTCCATCCTACCGATTTTAGGGTATCATTTTCTGCCTTTTCGGCTAGCCCGGCACTCCATGAAGATCGGCCCTTATCAACTCCCCAACAATGTCCTGTTAGCCCCGATGGCGGGCATAACCGATAAGCCTTTCCGGCAACTGTGCAGCGAGTTCGGTGCCGGTCTGGTCGTATCGGAGATGTTGATTTCGAACAACACCCTGCAAAATCATCCCCGGACCTTAAAAAAAGCCGACCGTGCTGGGGAAGCCGGCTTACGCTCTGTGCAGATTTTAGGCGCCGATCCTGCGCAGATGGCCACCGCCGCGAGGCTTAACCAGCAACGCGGTGCGCAAATCATCGATATCAACATGGGCTGCCCCGCCAAAAAAGTCTGCTCGACAGCCGCCGGTTCGGCGTTACTCAGAGACGAAGATCTGGTGGCCCGAATTCTGGACGCCGTGGTCGCGGCAGTTGAGATTCCGGTCACTTTGAAAATTCGAACCGGCTGGGATCCTCAGAATCGCAATGCATTGCGGATCGCCCGAATCGCCGAGCAAAGCGGCATTCAAGCTATAACCATACACGGCCGCAGCAGAGCCTGTAAATTCGAAGGCCATGCCGAATACGACACTATCAAAAGCGTAAAACAAGTAAGCAAAATTCCAATCATCGCCAACGGCGACATTGATAGCGCGGCGAAAGCCAAACAAGTCCTGGATTACACCGGAGCCGACGCCATCATGATCGGCCGCGCTGCCCAAGGCCGCCCCTGGATTTTCCATGAAATCACGGCAAGCCTACAGGGTACATCCGCGATACCGCCTAATTTGACCGAAATCAAAACCCTCATAGCCCGACACTTGGAGAATTTATACAGTTTCTACGGCGAAGACAGTGGTGTTAGAATCGCTCGCAAACACATTGGCTGGTATTTCGATCGTCTCGGCACTTTGCCGGCCGCTCAAAAAGCGGCGATCAACCAGGCTCAGGACACCAAGCTGCAACTTAAACTGGTCGACGCATCTTTTAATTTAATTTCATCAAGAGCGGCCTAGATGGTAACACCACCCCCTTCCAAAGATAACGGCTGCGACCGCACCCTTTCAGACCATGTCCGCGATTGCGTTGAAGAGTACTTCAAACACCTTAACGGTCACGACTCCTCCGGCCTCTACAATCTGGTTTTGGCGGAAGTCGAGAAACCGCTGTTGGAAACCACTCTAAAATACTGCGATTTCAACCAAAGCAAAGCCGCGGTCATCTTAGGCCTTAGCCGCAGCACCCTACGAAAAAAGCTGGAACATTACGGCATTAGTTAACATTTTCTTCCCCCCTTTTTGAGGTTTGCATGAACAAAAAAGTGACCCGTGCGTTGGTCAGCGTCTCCGACAAAACCGGCATCTTGGAATTTTGCCGCGGCCTGAACGGCCTGGGAGTCGAATTACTATCCACCGGCGGCACTGCGAAATTGTTGGCCGAGCACAACATTGCCGTCCGGGAAGTCTCGGACTACACAGGCTTTCCGGAGATGATGGACGGCCGTGTCAAAACGCTTCACCCCAAAGTACACGGTGGCATATTGGGCCGACGTGGAATTGACGACACCGTTATGACAGAAAGCGGCATCCAGCCGATCGACATGGTGATCGTGAATCTTTATCCGTTCGAACAAACCGTTGCCAAACCCGATTGCGATCTGAATACTGCAATTGAAAATATCGACATTGGCGGCCCGACCATGATCCGCGCCGCGGCCAAGAATCACGAGGATGTCGCAGTTGTGGTTGACCCGGCCGATTACTCGACCATTCTCGAAGAACTGCAAACCGGTAACGTCACCTTAAGTCACGAGCGCCGCTTCAAACTGGCACTGAAAAGCTTTGAACATACTGCACGCTACGACACGGCGATCTCGGTTTATTTAGGAAAAGTAATCGACAGCGGCTTTCCGGATACGCTCAACCTGCAATTTCAGCGCTTGCAAACCATGCGCTACGGTGAAAACCCGCATCAAAACGCCGCTTTTTACCGGGAAAAAACACCTTCTGCCGGCAGCATCGCCGCCGCCAGACAGTTACAAGGTAAGGAACTGTCCTACAACAACATTGCCGACGCCGATGCGGCGTTAGAATGCGTTAAAGCCTTTTCCGACCAGCCGGCCTGCGTGATTGTTAAACACGCCAATCCCTGTGGCGTTGCGATTGGTAAAGATATTTTCGAGGCTTATAACCTAGCCTATGCAACCGACCCCACCTCCGCGTTCGGCGGCATCATCGCCTTCAATCGCGAACTGGACCCATCCACCGCTTCGGAACTAATCGGCCGCCAGTTCGTGGAAGTGATTATCGCCCCGGCAATTGCTGCCGACGCCAGGGCGGCTCTGGCCAAGAAGCCCAATATCCGCGTTTTGGAGTGCGGATATTGGAGTGAAACTGATGATGGCCAATTCGATTTCAAACGGGTCGGCGGCGGCCTGCTGGTTCAAGACAGAGATACCGGCAACATCACTGCCGCGGACTTAAAAATCGTCAGTAAGCGCGCGCCGACCGAACAAGAGTTGGCCGACTTGTTGTTCGTCTGGAAAGTAGCCAAATTCGTCAAATCCAATGCCATCGTTTACGGCAAACACGGCCGAACCATCGGCGTAGGCGCCGGCCAAATGAGCCGGGTCTATTCCGCCAAGATCGCCGGCATCAAAGCCGCAGACGAAGGACTGGAAGTCGCCGGTTCGGTGATGGCTTCCGACGCGTTTTTTCCGTTCCGAGACGGGATTGACGCCGCGGCGGCGGCCGGGATTACAGCTGTGATACACCCCGGTGGCTCGATGCGCGACGCCGAAGTAATCGCCGCGGCGGACGAGCACAATATTGCGATGGTATTGACCGGCATGCGCCATTTTCGGCATTGATAAGCTGCAGCCTCTCTGATTCATACCAATTTGGGCCGGCGACTCCGGCCCTGTTTTCCCAACTCATTTCCGGTAAGTCCTATGAAAATCCTGATCGTCGGTAGCGGCGGGCGCGAACACGCCCTGGCCTGGAAAGCCAAACAATCTCCCAAAGCCCCCCATGTGTTCGTAGCTCCCGGCAATGCCGGCACCGCGCTGGAACCCGGTATCGACAACGTCGACATTCAAGCCGACGACATTCCGGGATTGCTGAATTTCGCCCAGGCTCGCGGCATAGACTTGACAATCGTCGGCCCAGAGGTCCCATTGGTACTCGGTATCGTCGACCGATTCCAGGCGGCGGGCCTTGCCTGTTTCGGCCCTTCCGCCCAAGCGGCGCAGCTGGAAGGGTCGAAATCGTTTTGCAAGGATTTTATGGCCCGCCACGGTATACCGACTGCAGCCTACCAAACCTTTACCGACACCGAACAGGCCATCGCCTACATCCGCAGCCAGGGCGCCCCTATCGTCGTCAAAGCCGACGGCTTGGCGGCCGGAAAAGGCGTCATCGTTGCTCAAACCGAGGAACAAGCTATCGAGGCCGTGCAGGACATGCTATCCGGTAACAGTTTCGGCGAAGCCGGGCATCGGGTAGTGATCGAGGAGTTCTTAGCAGGCGAGGAGGCCAGCTTCATTGTCATCGCGGACGGCGAGCACGCACTAGCAATGGCGACGTCGCAAGACCATAAAGCGCGCGACAATGGCGACCTCGGACCCAATACCGGCGGCATGGGCGCTTATTCCCCGGCTCCGGTGGTGACTCCCGAAATCCATCAGCGGGTCATGAATGACATCATCATGCCTACATTACGCGGCATGCGCGCAGACGGGAATGAATATACCGGCTTCTTGTACGCGGGCTTGATGATCGGCAAAAACGGCACGGTAAAAGTTCTGGAATACAACTGCCGGTTTGGCGATCCGGAAACACAACCGATCATGATGCGATTGAAAAGCGATCTTGTGGAGTTGTGCCAGGCAGCATTGCAGAAAACGCTGGACAGAATCGATACCGAGTGGGACCAACGAGCGGCTTTAGGCGTCGTATTGGCTGCCGGCGGGTATCCAGACACCTATACAAAAGGGGATCCGATCAACGGCTTACCGACCGATAGCACCGAAGATACAAAAGTGTTTCATGCTGGAACCAAGTTAATGGACGACAGACAGGTGGTTACGGCCGGGGGCAGAGTGTTATGTGCCTGCGCTTTGGGGGCCGACATTGCCGAGGCTCAACGCAAAGCTTATATCTTGACCCGCCAAATCGATTGGAAAAACGTATATTACCGGGACGATATCGGCTTTAAAGCCATTCCAACTTCAAATCCCTGATCGGTAACAAAAAATCGACCGACTATCCGGCACGACAACATAGGACGGATAGTCGGCGATTCAAGCCTTAGGCGTCGCCGAAACGTACCACCTCAAGCTTCACTTTGGCCAAGCCGGCCTCTACAAAACCGAGCTCTCTTGCCGCTTGCTTAGACACATCTAACAATCGCTTGTTACTGCGACTAGCGCGGCTGTTGATACGTAGCTGAACACTACGGTTATTGGATAAGTTTACAACTCGCACCACCGAGCCGAAAGGCAAGGAGGCATGAGCCGCAGTCATTGCATTTTTATCGTAAACCTCACCGTTCGCTGTCCGCTGACCATGCAATTTGTCGCTGTAGTACGACGCAATGCCACTTTGTTCAATGGAAAGCAAACCGTGTTTCTCTGTTTTCGCATAACTAACAGAGCTAACAGACGCCAGGCCAGTTGATAGCGTTAAAAAAGCTATCCATCTCGCTTTTCGCATCCTACCCTCCTTTCGTTAAGAATTGACAGGAGGTTCAGAGACTAACCCAAGAGCCCCAGCATGACAAGCCTTTTTCGTTAGTTAACAATATTTTTAGCTTGTCAAGCCATATTTTCTCCATCAAATAAAGACCATCAAGCCATTGATATCAAATAACTTTATAAAATGAAAAAGGCATCTTTACCGATCGCCACCCCGCCGATGTACAAGAACACCAGAATTGCACCGAAAAACGCCAACCACCGCTGCTGACCTTCCCGACGAATCGCAAGCATGCCCAAGCCGATAAAAATCGGCAATGCCAACAACTTGGCCACAATCCAACCAAAATTGCCGTGCAACCAGCCACCTTGAAACACCAAAACAATACCGCTAAGCAACAACAAGCTCGCTAATGCGTGCGGCGCGATCTTCAACACCGGGCGCTGCAATAACTCAGGCTTGAGTTGCGCTGCCAGCACCCTTGCGACAAAGCTGACCGCAACCAGAACTACGAACAGCAAATGTACGTGTTTAACCATTGTTGTATCCTCATGATAAAAAGTGAAGGCGAAGCCCGATGCGGTTTCGCTGTCTCATCTTACGAATGCTAACACGCGTTTCCGTTTAAGAGATACCGAAACAACCGTGTTGACGGCTCTGCGGCCAGTTCGACGTCCGAACTTCGAATCGACCAATCGCCGGCGCCTCCGCCAGCATCACGTGAACGCCCCCGATCAAAACCGTCGGAACAGTCCGCTATAGCACTGATACAGCAAAAAATTTCGCAACGAAAAAATATTGTTTTGACACAAAACAAATTTAAGTGTAAAAAATGCCCCGTCGACTAACAATAATACTAAATTCGACATACAACTCGAGTTGCCCCTGTATAGGGCTAATTATTACAACAACAAGATGAGGATTAGAAAATGGCTGAACAAGAAAAAGACAATACCTTTACCGTAGTTGCTGTTGTTACTGCGATTGCTATTGCTGGCGTCGTTATGTTGAAACAAGACGAAACCAAACACTTGAAATACAGCGGCGACACCAGTTCTGCTGCCGAAGCTCAAGTGCTGTCTAAGCACAAAGATTTCAACAATGACGTCCTGAGCCAAGCAAAATAATTAGTTTGCTTTAGTCTTCAAAACGCCAGTTGCTCTGCAGCTGGCGTTTTTTTGTGCCTGCTGTTTTTCCATCCTTCCCTGCTTTTTCATCCGCTACCGGTACGATAAAATCGGCGGTTTTACTTACTCCGAGCAAAACACTGATGGATGTCATCCAACAAATCGCGACAGAACTTTCCGTAAGACCCCAACAAGTTGCCGCCGCCGCTGCCTTATTGGACGAGGGAGCCACCGTACCCTTCATCGCCCGCTACCGTAAAGAATTGACCGGCGGCTTGGACGATACTCAATTGCGGAACTTGGAAGATCGCTTGGGATATCTGCGTGAACTCAACGATCGCCGCGACTCGATTCTCGACAGCATCCGATCCCAAGGCAAACTGACGCCGGAACTGGAACAGTCGATCCGCGATGCCGACACCAAAACGCTGCTGGAAGACTTGTACCTGCCTTACAAACCCAAACGCCGCACTAAAGCACAAATTGCCCGCGAGGCAGGCCTGGAACCATTGGCTGACGCCCTGCTGCAAAACCGCGATTTGATTCCGGAGCAAGCCGCCGCCGCCTACCTTGATCCGGAAAAAGGCGTCGCGGACGTTGCAGCGGCCTTGGACGGTGCACGGCAAATCATCATGGAACGCATCTCCGAAGATGCGGAATTGCTAACCGAACTACGCGAACGCATCTGGAATAAAGGCATCTTGCAGGCAAGCGTGGTATCGGGAAAAGAAACTGAGGCAGCCAAGTTTAAAGATTATTTCGACTACAGTGAAGCGATCAACAAAATCCCATCCCACAGAGCCTTGGCTTTGTTCCGCGGCAGAAACGAAGATCTATTGACGCTGACGCTGAAACCAGCCGAACAAGATCAAGACGAGCACCAGCTTTGCACCCAGTTCGTTTGCCGCCACCTACAAGTCAATGACACCCAAAAACCTGCCGATGCGTGGCTGGCCGAAACCGCCCGCTTCGCATGGAAAGTCAAACTATTTACCCGCATCGACATGGATTTGAAAATGCGCCTGCGGGAAGCGGCTGAGTTTGAGGCCATAAAAGTCTTTGCCGCCAACCTACGCGATTTGTTGCTGGCGGCGCCGGCCGGCCCAAAAACAACCATGGGGTTAGACCCGGGTATTCGCACCGGAGTAAAAGTTGCCGTCGTCGACCCGACAGGTAAATTGCTGACCACGGACACCGTTTACCCCCATCAACCCAAAAACCAGTGGGATCAATCAATAGCAACGCTAGCTAGGCACATAACGCAATATAAGGTACAACTGGTTAGCATCGGCAACGGGACCGCTTCGCGAGAAACCGATCAACTGGTCGCCGACTTAATGAAACGCCACCCGGAATTGCATTTCCAGAAAATTGTCGTCTCCGAAGCCGGCGCGTCGGTATATTCCGCATCGGAACTGGCAGCCAAGGAGTTTCCTGACCTCGACGTCTCGCTACGCGGCGCAGTATCAATTGCGCGCCGGTTACAAGATCCGTTGGCGGAACTGGTTAAAATCGACCCCAAATCCATCGGCGTCGGTCAATATCAGCACGATGTCAACCAATCGCAACTGGCCCGCATGCTTGATACCGTGGTTGAAGACTGCGTAAACGCCGTCGGCGTTGACGTAAATACTGCGTCCGCCGCACTGTTAAAACAAGTCTCCGGATTAAACAGCGGCATTAGCGAGAACATTGTTGCGTTTCGCGACGCTAACGGTCCGTTCGCGAATCGTGGCCAATTAAAAAAGGTGCCGCGCCTGGGTGACAAAGCTTTCGAGCAGGCGGCCGGTTTTTTACGCATCATGACCGGCGACAATCCATTAGACGCGTCGGCGGTGCATCCGGAAGCCTACCCTGTAGTCAATGCAATTTTAGACGACACGGGTAAATCGATCCGCGACTTGATCGGCCAGAGCCACTTTCTGCGCAGCCTGAATCCGGCAAACTACACTAGCGCCGAATTCGGCCTACCGACAGTCAGCGACATTTTGCAGGAGCTGGAAAAACCCGGCCGCGACCCGCGCCCGGAATTCAAAAGCGCCCAATTCAAAGACGGTGTGGAAAAAATCACCGACCTCTTACCCGGCATGAGCCTGGAGGGCGTGGTCACCAATGTCGCGGCTTTCGGCGCGTTTGTCGATATTGGCGTCCATCAGGACGGGCTGGTACACATTTCCCATTTGGCTGACGAGTTCGTCAAGGATCCGCGCAGTGTCGTCAAAGCCGGCGATACGGTAAAGGTACGGGTACTGGAGGTGGACGTCGCCCGCCAGCGTATCTCGTTGAGCATGAAAAAAGACGTCGACGGCAGCGACTTCGTGCGTAGCGAAAAGACAACCCCAAACAACCACAAGCCTAAGCCGCAACCCGCACTACAGAATTCAATGAGTTCGGCGTTTGCAAAAGCCTTGAAAAAGTAATCCAATCAAGCTCTGCTATACTTTCGGCCGAGACGCGGCAGGCCTATAAGCCGAAACGCCGGCCGCGGTGCAAAATGGGATTTTTACAGGACACGCTATGAATCAAGTAACCCGCAACGCAGCAGTATTGCTGTTATCAGCCACCGCGTGCTTTAGCTTAACGGTACAAGCCGACGAATCGGAAAGTTACGGCCAGACCGTCGGCCGCAAACTGAGTACCGGTCTCGCCAACATCGCGACTTCGTCCTTGGAAATCCCCAAAAACATCATCATTATCAATAATCAAAGCAACGTGATTTACGGCTTTGTCGGCGGCACATTAAAAGGTCTGCTGAATATGGGCGGTCGTATCGGAGTCGGCGTGCTGGATCTGGTCTCGGCGCCAGTACCAACCCAACCGATAGTCTATCCGCTTTACGTCTGGGACAATTTCGACGCCGAAACCACCTACGGCAAAGCCTTTCGTCCCAGCCGATAGTTCGATTCGGCATAGCGGCCTTTGGAACAAGCCCAAGGCCGCCGCTTCTGCTAGGCAACCATCTTCAATTCACTCAAGCCGTTGGCTTTTTTCACCAACTCTATTTGAGTCTTAATGCGTTTTTTAACGGCATCGACATGGGAAATCACGCCGACGGTCTTACCTTGATTCGTTAACCCTTCCAGCGCACTCATCGCCAGATACAGAGCCTCGGCATCCAGATTGCCGAAACCCTCGTCTAAAAATAACGAGTCGATCGCCCGACCATTATTGGCAATTTCCGCTAACGCCAAAGCCAAAGCCAAACTCACCACAAAACTTTCACCCCCGGATAAGGTTTTCGGCAATCGGCGCAGATTCCTCTGTTTGGTATCCTCGATCTCCAGGGCCAAACCGTGATCGTTTACGGCGCTGCGCACGTAATAACGACCACTGAGTTTCTCTAAAATTTGATTGGCCTTGGACATCAACTTATCGACCAACAGCTGCTGAATCCGCTTGCGCAGCCCCCCCTGTTCATCGGAGATCAGTTTCAGATCCGCTTCCGCTTGACTGTACAACGCCAATTGATCGCTTAGCCGCCCCTGCAACCCTTGAAGCTTCTCCCGGTAGCCCTGTTGTTTGTCTAGCTTGTTTTCCAAACTATGGACTTCCTGCTCGGCGATTTCGAGTTGCCGAGTCAACTGCTTCAACGAATACAATATGCTTTCTTCGTCAGTATTCGCCATCATCGTCAATACCGCAGCTTCCCGTTGCAACTCTTCGCCCGTTTTAGTCAAGGCTTCCACAATTGACACTCTTAGGCCGGCTTGATCCGCCAGCGCCGCTTCGATTTGCTGGCGGCTATCGATAAGCATCAATGCCGCCCGCAAATCGTCGATATCGGCGAAGTCACTACCCGCCAACTTACCAGCAACCAAACGGGACATGGCTTCGAATTCGATTTGCTGAGCCGACAATGCGCTTTCGCAGTCGACGATCAGCTTTTGCTTTTCGACTAAGGCCAAATGCAAGCCCACGGATTCCTCGTTTAGTAATCGGCTCGCATAATCCGAGAGTGTGTTTTGGTAGTCGATGATGTTCGCCTGAGTTCCCCGCAATTTTTCCTGTAGCGCGGACACCTCCTCTATCAAGCCTTTTTGCCGCATTTCTCTAATCTGGTAATCCTGGCGACGGGCATTTAACTTGTCGAACAACAGGTTTTCCTTACCTTTACCGGGCAATTTCTCGCCCAATTTTTCGAGTTGCTGTTCCAACTGCTCAGTTAACGCTTTCTCTTCGGCTTTAAGGCTGGCAAAACGCTGCTCCACCTCCACAAACTCGGACGGCCGATTATTCCAGGCTTCATCCAACTGACTGACAGATGCGGCAAGTTTTTCCAGGGCAGACTTTTTGTTATCGATTTCCGCCAACCATTTCGCCACATTCCGCTGCAATTGGGCATGTTCGTTAACCAAATTTTTGATTTTCTCCAGCTCTTCCGTCTCGTTGGCAAGCAAGCGCTTCTGCAAGGAAACATTATCGATCGTCAAATCCTGGCTAACCACATTCAATCGATTAACCAGCAGTTGCCAATCCGAACGCATTTGCTGCAACCGCTGGTCGCGGGCGGATATTTGCACGCCCCGCTTTTCCGCTGCTGCGAGTTGCGCCGCCAACGTGTCGATCGTGGTTTTTAGCGCTTGCATCTTTCCGCGCTGGTCGACCAAGGCCTTTTTGGCATTACTCTGTAGCGGTGGCTTCGTCAGGTAAGGATGATGCAACGAACCGCACAAATAACAAGGCTGCCCCTCTACCAGCTTGCTACGTTCCGCGGCAAATCGTTTCAATAAGGCTTCGTTGGCTACCGCCTGCTCTAAAGCCTTGCCGATATTGTCCTCCCGGCTTAGTTCATCCCGTAATTCTTCCAGCCGTGCCTGCAGCCCAGCGGCATCAGGTAAATCGGCAGGTTTGCTACCAGCCGAAAACCAATGAAAAAACCCCTTCTTGTTGAATTTGGCGTTGACTTCGGCAATAGATAGCAATTCTCGAAAATCATTAACTCTGCCCTGCTGCTCCACCGCTAGGTCTTTCAGCTCATCGAAACTTTTACCTTGCGCCAACTCCGCCATCACGTCACGGGCGTCGCTAATCTTGGCTTCTAATTCAGAGATATCGGCTTTAGTGGCGTTTAGCGCCGACTTGTTCTTTTGCAAAGCCGCTGTGGTCGTCTTGGTCCAGTTCGATTGGCTTTTCTGTTTACCGGACAATTCCGCCAGTTCCACCCGCAGGTTTCGTAACCGAGGAATGTCCGGAAAATCGCTCAGCAATGCTGCATCGCGGCTTTGCTCTTGCAGCCAGGTATCGACTTCGGCCAACGCAGCTCTCTTTTCAGCCAGTTGCAGCTCTATCGCCCGGACAAGCTCGGACTCGCTGGGCAACAGCAATTTCAGTTCGCTGATTTTCAATTTCAACGTGTCGATCGCTTGTTTTTGCGTCTCCAAGGATTTACCGGCTAACTCCTCAGGCGTGCTGCTTTCAGCCTCTGCCCCCAGCTGCCTCCGCAACATCTCAAGTTCCTGCCGATATGCTGCGAGACTGGCTTGACTTTGCTCAAGCTGAACTTGTTTTGCATCCAATGCAATAAGTTCTTCGCGATACTGGGCGGCATCCTGCAACCCACCAATTTCCTGCAGCGCAGTTTGCAATTGCTGTATTTGATCTTCGATCTGACGTAGTTGGCTTTCCAGTTGTATCTGCCGATTTTGCAGAACCCGAACGTTTTTCGCGTCGCGCATCTGTTGTTCAAGCAGCGCTTGTTGCGCTTTCAATTCATCTGCCTGCTGCTTGAAATCCTGCAAATCCTGCTCGGCGGCTTCCAAAGCCTCGGGGGCCAATAGCGGGATCAATTCGATATCCTGCTGCAGTTGAGCCAAACCGGCACGAGCGGCTTGGTAATTGGATTCGGCTTGCTCCCGGTAATCCCGGTAAATATCGGAGCCGCTGATTTTTTCCAAAATATCCATACGCTCGCTATCGAGCGCGTTCAAAAACGCGGCGAAATCGCCTTGCGGCAACACCATGGACTTGCTGAACTTATGAAAATCCATACCGGTTAACTCGGCAATCCGAGTTCGGACCGAGTTCGGCGTGTCGGCCAAGAGCTCTTGCTGTTCGCCGTCTAACCGGGCTAAGGCCATGTGAGGCTGTAACACGCTATCGCCTGTACGTTCCACGCGCCAGCTGGAACGAAATTTAACATCGCCGAGAGCAAATTCGACTTGCGCCACACTGTCGTTGGTCTGCTTGGTCATCACGTGCTCCGCCGGCTTATCCAAGCGAAAAGTCTCGCCGTACAAGCCAAGCGTGATCACGTCGAGAATACTGGTTTTGCCCGAGCCGTTCGGCCCGGTGATCGCAAACACGCCGCTGTCGGCGATAGGACCTTGGTCGAAATCGATACGACCCTCGCCTTCCAGGGAATTGATGTTTTTGAAGTTGATGTTGAGTATCCGCATAATCCCAGGCCACGGGGCAAATTGTGGTAATTCGCTAAAACCGATTTGTAACGCCACAAATCGGGAAAACACTAAAGGCTTATTTTAGTGAATTCGGCCGGGGACCGCAGAAGAATAATTCACGAGCACTAATTGTGTACCATCGCTTTTTTGTAAGCGATCGCCTCCCTCAGCTTTTGGAATTCTTTGGCGTCAAAACCGTTTGCCACTCCCAAAGATTCGGCGTGCCGAATCACCTGTTCGGCTGTATCGTATTGTTCCAAGGCAATGAACAGGTAGGCTTTTTCCGCATGTAAATACATCCGATTCGGCTCTAATTCGATCGCTTTATCCATTTCGGCATGAGTTTGTTCAAATAAGCCCTGCGTTAAAAACACCTTGGCTTTAATCAGATGCATCATGGCTTTGTCGGTGAAGTTAGGCTGTACTAAAGCCGCATCGGCCCACTCCAAGACATTGCCGGCAATGGTTTTGCATTCGGAATCGCCGTTGACCACACAGGTAGCCGCGGAGCGCACTGAATCCATGGTTCGTAACGGATGGGAACGGTAAGCCACTCGACGTAAAATCTCCCGGTGCACCAAGGCCTTGAGTGCTTCCATGTATCCGCGGTCGAGTATCAACGGATCGTCATAATGGACCGGCAACTCGACATCAGTATCTGCTTTATCGGCAGCATGAAGATAAACCAACCTATTCAACTCCCTGAACATCTCTATCAGAGTCGAAACCTCGAACTCGTTCAATTTCGAAGCATTCAAGTAATACTGGTAGGTTTCCGGATTTGGGCCACGCTTCAGCTCCAGATTGTTTGCGTAGGCGCTATTGGCCCTGACCGAGCCGGGATGGTTGCGTACTTCAAAATAACTGAAACTATCCAAACTCGACCAAATCGCAGCGCGGGTATAGGTCGCCAGCGCCAAACTGCCGATGATGCCGGCGTAGAGTAAATTCAATAGGCCTTTGCCGACACGGCTGGCTAAAAAATGATAGGAGAGAACGACCATCGAAATCACTACGCCAATGCTAGGCAAATAGTTTCGATGTTCGTAAATCAATTCCAGCGGGAATACGGTGGACTCCATACCATGTCCGACAAAAAACCACAGAATGGCAAAAGTCAAAAACCGAAAATTACCTCGCCAAGAATGATAAATTGCAAATCCGATTAGCCCGAAAACACCGAGAATGGCTGGCAGAGTTGCGATTGGCCGAAATAAGCCCTTACTTATCAGAAAATCATCATGCGCCAAACTGAGTTCGGTGTTGTCCGGATAAAACAGTAGCCCCAAGTAATAAAACAATACTCTGGCTTGAGTCATTAATCTTTCTGTCAGCGTAAAATTCCGGGCTAAATATCCGCCGAGCAGGTAGTCGGGATGAGTCAGCAAATACAACACCGCAAGCAGCATGGGCAAAATTGCAGTGGTGCAATAGAAAATACCAACTTTGAAACGGGAAGCGGCGGGAATGCTAGACAACAAAGTGACTTCGGTGACAAAAATCAACAGCGGCAACAACAATGCATTTTCCTTGGATAAACAGCCCAAGCCGGTACCTAGCGCGCAGCCAAGCACCATCAGGAAAATCCCGGACGGCTTTTCGACTTGCAATCTACCTTTCAAAAACACTAATAGCCCGGCCAACATAAACAGAGTCGCCATGCTATTCATACGCTGCACGATATACAGCACTGAAGTAAGTTGCAGTGGATGTAAGGCCCAGATTAAGGCAGAAATAAATGCCAGTTTCCGGACGGGATAAGATGGCGCTGCCGCGCCAAGCAGCCGGCAACTCAGTAAAAACACCAAAAAGCTATTGACTGCGTGGATAGCAATATTGGTTAATTTAAATGGGACAGGGTCAAACTTCTGTCCGGCAAAATAATAATTTAATGCAAAACTGACACTGGCTATTGGCCTTTTAAACGGTCCGCTGGTACTTCCACTCCAGGCCGCGGAAACTTCTGATATTTTTAGAGCATGAATAGCAACGCCTTGGTTGTCAAGAATATTAGGATAATCGTCCGCCAAAAATGGACCCGACTTTCCAGCAAGATATACAGCCAATATCAACAAAATCGAACATAGTAAAAGTACTACGGTGGCGACAACATTTGATCTAAATAGACCACTTAGCAAAACCATATCTCTATTATATTGACAGAAAAACAAAAGGGGCTTTACAGCCCCTTCCATATCGTTAAAGCTTGATTTGATTAGGTTTTAGGCTGGTACTTAGGAGTGACTGGATTCGTAGAACCACTGTTAATCGTCCACTTCATTCCTGCACCGCTGGTACATGCGCCATCGTATTCCAATATGTTGTTAGTCCCCGGAGTTACGGCTTGACCAATCGTTCTGTAGGTAATAGTCACTGTCGCGGAGCCGGTCGACGAAGAAGTCAACTCGACCGAACTAACATATTTTCCATTAATAGCAGACTTATCCGGCAAATTAAAATTACTACTTGTGTTCGTTCCTGATCCCAGGGTTTGTTCACTACAAGCCACACCAGCCGCTGTGAATGCGGGTGAAGCCAAGCTTGGACCTTCTGAGATTTTGGATTTAACCGTATAGTCTTGATACGCCGGAATCGCGATTGCAGCCAAAATACCGATGATCGCGACCACGATCATTAATTCGATCAAGGTAAAACCTTGTTGTGCTTTTTGTAATTGTTTATTCATAAGAACGTCCTTCAAAGTTAACGGGGTTAAAACTCGGATTAAACAATACAAGTTGCGTGCCAAGTGACTGATGGCGCAATCTGCAGCCGCGATTCAAGCTTTTGAACCACCCCGCCGCCTATCTCTAAATTTGTCAGCTTCCACGGACAAGCCGTTTTTGGCCGAAACTGACATTTTTTGTCAACCACTCCGGTTTAAACTGGATTAATAGCCTTTACCGACAAACCAAAGTTCCAACATCATCAGCACCCAAATCAATTCGCCGTAGTACGCGGCGTGAACACTTTGATGCATCTTGATCGCATGCTCCAGAAATTCCGGCCGAAAAAAATCCCTGCGCCCCAAATCGCGAACGGTTTGGTAAGCCATTTGTTTCAATGGCTCGTGGTCGTTCAACCAAATTCCGAACGGCAAGCCGAAGCCGTGTTTCGATTTATTGATGATGGCTTCCGGCAGAAAATCGGCCATCGCTTGTTTATAAAACCAACGCAGTTTTTGACCGCGCAACTTATCAGTCGACGGAATGCGGCAGGATAAATCGACGATGCGTGGATCGAGCAGCGGATAACAGACTTCGACACCGGCCATTTCGCACATCCGGTTGACCTTAACCAGATCGTTGTCGTGCAAAGTGGATTTCCAATCCATGTACAACATTCGATTCAGAGTGCTGGCATTTGCCGGCCGCCAATAGTTTTCGCGCAAGGATTGCATCGGCGCGGAGATATCAACCTCGGTTAGGAAATCCGCTTGAAAAATATCCGCCGCCGCATGGCGATGTAAAAAATTGTAATCCTGCAAACGATCAGGCATCGCGGCCTTGGCTTGTTCGATATATCTTTTGGCTTTAAATGGAATCTTTTGCCTGGCGATCGCGTCCGGCAAACCATCCAGCACATACTCCATTCCGCTGGTTAAGAATTGCGGCAGGCGATGATAGCCTTCGAACAACATCTGCTTGGCATAGCGTTCATTGCCGGCGAAGATTTCGTCGCCGCCATCGCCGGCCAATAGCCGGTTAACGCCGTTGTCTTTTGCCAGTTTTGCGCAGTAGTAGGCCGCAAGCGCCGACGAGTTACCGAACGGCTCGTCGTAGTAGGCAGCAATTGCCGGAACCGCAGCAACCGTATCTTCCGGCGTAACATAATAAGTATGGGAACGTGTTTTAAACGCAGCAACCGCAATATTGGCGTATTCGATTTCGTCATACCCGGCGACTTGAAATCCCATGGAAAAAGTCTTGGCCTTGCCGGGAAATACTCGCGCTAGTGCACCGGCGACGCTGGAGCTGTCCAGCCCGCCACTCAGGAATGCGCCGGTATTTTCGTCGTCTGCCACTCTATCGCGGACAGCTTCGACCAGATATTGTTGCAACTCACGGCCGGACTGGCGTAAATCGCAGTCGTTTTCGAAAAAGTCGGGCTGCCAATACCGATCAATGGCGACTTTACCGCCATGAAAACTGAGGCATTGCCCGCCTTCCAGTTTCATGACCTGTCGATAAATGGTGTTTGGGCTGGGACAATAGTTGAAATAGAGGTAGTCGAAAACCGACTGGGGCGAAATGGCATTGCTCACCTGCGGGTGACGCACCACAAAATCCGCGCTGGAACCAAACACCAATGCGTCGTTGGTCCTCGCGTAATAAATGTGGCTAATCCCAATCGGATCGGTCATTAAAAACGTCGTTTGTTGCCGCTCATCAATCAGCAATAAGTTGACGATGCCGGGCTGACGCCTTAGCGCCTCGATTCCGCGCTGTAGATATGCCTCCAATAAACTCGACAACGCATCGGTGGGATATGCCGATTGCAGCGCCACCAACAACACGCCGCCCACTTGCTTGTAATTGGCCGAGTCAGTCGCTACCGCATAACCGCGGCCGGCGCACTGAACAATCGGCAATTCACCCGCTGTTTGTGTCAGGGTTGCAACCGCCGATTCCGTGTCCGAAACCGGCCCCATCCATCCCGCAAATTTTGTCATAGCTGCCGTTGAAAATTATGGTTTTACATGACTGATCACATACCGAAATTTGCCGGAACGCTCTTTGGGAATGTAATCGGTGTATTTAATGTTGACGGTAACCGCTTGGCCGAGACGCTTTTTAAATTCCGCGACGATTTTTTGCTCGGCTGCATCCCGATAACTGGCGGATTTCACAATTTGTACCGTGGTTTTTTCCAAACTTTCTTGGGTAATCTTAAAAGCCTCGACACCTTCCAGATCACGAAGTACATAAATCAGGGCCAAACCGTGTAGCACAGTCCCGTCGAGCGCAACTACAAAGTCGGTGGTGCGTCCCTGGAGCTCTTCCAGCAACGGCAAACCGCGTCCACATCCGCACATCTTCTCGGACAATATGCCCATGTCGCCAGTGCGATAACGAATGAAAGGAAAGTCGCGGGTTGCCAGATGGGTAACGACAATTTCCCCCAATTCTCCATTGGGCAGTGGCTTTCCGTCTTTGTCCACGATCTCGACGATGATATCTTCCGCCGTAATGTGCATGCCGCCGTGCGGACATTGGTGGGCGATGAAGCCGGCATCGCGGCCGCCGTATCCGTTTGCCACCGGGCAGCCGAATACGCTTTCGATTTTTTCCCGCTGATGATCGTACAGGCGCTCCGAAGTAACAAAGGCCACTTTGACGCCCAAATTATCCAACCTCACCCCGGTTTGTTCGGCGCGACCGGCGATATGCGCCAACGCCGAGGGGTAACCGAATAGCATTTTGGGCCTGATCTGCTGCAACTGACGGATAAAACCATCGACTTTTTCCGCGGACATTTCGAATGCTGGGATTAAATGCGTCCGCAACAACTTGTCCCGTAACAGACGAATCTTATCTTGGGCGCCTAACTCGATTGGCGAACCCCAGATCACAGCCTCAGGATCGCCAATATCCACACCCCACCAGCGCGTTGCGCGCCATTTGGCGGCGACATCGTGGCTGACACGGCGCCTGCCGATATAGAAAATCAACGGCTCTCCACTGGAGCCGCCAGTATTAAATCGCGCCAATCCCACTGCGTCATCCGCGGACATTTCAGGCAAATGCTGCCGTATTTCCGCTTTAGTCAACAGCGGCAACCGGGATAACTCGGATAACTCTATCTGAGTGACATCGAGACCCAACTCGGCAAACAATTGTCGGTAATACGGGACATGGGCCTGCACATCGCTCAAGAATAAACGCAGCGTTTTCAGCTGAGCCTGCCTAATTTGCTGCGGAGACCACCATTGGCTGCGTTCCATATCGCGCCGAACCCTGACCGTCGAGTGTTTTTTCAGGACCTCGTGAAGCGGAAATATCAGCGAAGAGCACAACGAGGTATAAAAACTCATACGTTCACCAAATTATTGAATTCAGACAATAATATTTCGACGCGACCGTCCCAGCTATTTTGTCGCGCATATTCGATAATCGCCTCCCGATTCCAATTCGCAGCTAATGCCACATCGACCGCATCCTGCAACGCTTGCCGGTCTCCAAACCGGACAACGATTCCGAGGTCACTGCTGCAGACCACTTCCCTGTTACCGCCGACATCCGTCGTGACAACCGGCAGACCGCAAGCCATGGCCTCAAGAAAGACGTTGGCCCAGCCCTCGTTCGCGGTCGCCAACACAAATACATCGGCAGCGGACAATACCTGATACAAACGATCGGACGCCATGGCGCCCAGAAAACGCACATCGGCCGTCAAACCCAAGGCTTCGACTTGGGCGACCAAGCGGGCGCTGATATCGCCTTCCGGACTTGCTCCGCCAACAATGAGGTACAACAAACGGGAGTGATTGTTTTTTAAGTCGGGCAATATCTCCAGGACGCGATGAAAGCCTTTTCTATCCACCAAACCGCCGACCGAAATCAAGACCTGGGCGTCGGCGGCAATATTTAATGCTTTTCTGGCTTGGGCTTTATCGATCGGAAAAAATTTTGTGGTATCCACGCCGTTGCCGATCACCCGAATTTTGTTGGTATCGGCACCCAATCCGACCAAATGGGTTTTCAAAGACTCCGATACAGAAAACACTCTGGCCGCGCGAGCTAGGGCGCTTAACATACGCCTCCTCCGGGCAGGAATTTTAGACAACGGTAACTCGGTACCTCGCAAAGTAATAGTCACCGGCAATTTCAACCATAGTCCGAGCCAGGAGGCTGCATGGCCGTCTGGATAGGCGAAGTGGGCGTCAATCAAATTGACCGCCGACTTGTTTTTGAGCTTTAGAAGTACCGGCAAGCTGCAAATTGCCATGAAAAAACCGTCCAGAGCCCGCCCTATTCCCGGCAACGCCAGAAAACGCGGAAAATATACGGTGATGCCGTTTTGTTCTTCTACTAGATCGGGTTGGGGCCTGTATCCTGGATGGAGTTTCCGAATCAACCCTTGCAAAGGGAACCAAGGCACCGGCGAAACCACTACCAACGCGCAATGCCCGGCTACTTTGGACATGCGTTCCCGAATAAATACGCCGGCGTTCGGCCGCACTCGACTGGGATATAACGAACTAAAAACAACGATCCGAGGCTGTCGTTCACACATTGCGTTGGCTTAGCAATCCATTGTAAACGGCTTGGTAATGACTGACGCTTCGCTGCCAGTTACGTTCTCGTTCCACGTAAGCTCGGCCCGCTCTCCGAATTGCATCCCAGTGTCCCTGATCCTGCAACGCAGACAATATGGTATTAGCCAAGGCATCGGCATTGCCCGCCTCAAATAAGTAGCCGGTTTCGCGATCTTTGATCAACTCATGGTGTCCGCCGACATCCGATGCCACCAATATCCGACCTTGCGCCATAGCCTCCAATGGCTTTAGCGGCGTAACCAGATCGGTCAATCGCATCGACATTCTCGGGTAAACCAACAAGTCTACTAAGTTGTAATACTGTTGCACCTGATCGTGCGGTACCCGCCCCGGCATGACGACCCATTCCTGCAAGCCGAGATTTGCAATTTTTTCGACAATTTGCGGCTGTTGCGGCCCACCTCCGACCAACAGCAAGCGGACATTCGGTCGTTGCCGGGCGATTGCAGGCAAGGCGTCCAGCAATAACAACAGGCCCTCGTAGGCGTAAAACGAGCCGATAAAGCCCAAAATGGTTTTTCCGGTCAAACCCAATTGCTTTAATAACTCAGAGTCGGCTTGTTCGCCGTAATTAAACTTTTCTATATCGACCGCATTCGGGATGACGGTGATTTTATCTGCCGCTATCCCGCGTTGAACGATATCGCCACGCAGGCCTTCGCATATCGTGGTCACAGCATCCGCCCGTTTGAACACAAAGGTTTCCAAGTACTTGGTCAACCGATAACGCAAACTACCTTCCAGAGTCGTACCGTGGTCCACCGCTGCATCTTCCCAAAATGCTCTGCACTCATAGACTAACGGTAATCGGAACTTATGTGCGGCTCGGAGTGCGGCCAGACCGTTTAAGGCTGGCGAATGCGCATGCAGAACATCCGGTTTTATTTGCGGAATTATTTCGGTAAGACGCCGATACAGAGTTTCGACTATCGCCCACTGGTTTAAGACCGGCAACCCAGCCAGCCAGCCTGTTGGCTGATCCGAGCGATAAAATTGCAAACCGTCTATCTCTTCGAACGCTGCGGTGTTTCCCAGATGCTTGGCCGATGTGACGTGATAAGTGTCCCAGCCCAATTTACGTTGCTGCCCCAAAATGGCCCGGGTGCGGAAGGTATATCCGCTGTGCAATGGGATGGAATGGTCCAATATATGCAGAATTTTCATGTCAATTATTATTGTTTTGCAATTAGCTGCGACCCCCAGAGAGCATCACAAACTAATGTTTTTCTTTACCCATCAGCCTAAACCAAGCTTTTCTAGACAAATGCGGAAACAGCAAATACCAGGGCATTTTCAGCCAATGGGACCTTACATATAACAGCCATCGGGCTAACCCAGTCCATTGATCGCCGCAACTCGGGTGGGCCGGCATGAGCGCCCTGAGAAACAAGAAATCCATCATCTGTAATCCGAAGCGTCCCGGCGCCGCCTGTTGGCTTCGTTGCTGCACTTCCACAGAAATGGGTGTTTGCAGAATGATATTCAGATACCGGAAAGCATAAAAAATACTCCGCTGTAGCCCCAACTCAAAAGCCCGCTCGACCACAAGCATAGCAATATCCTCAGAACTGTTTCTAAGCAAACTGTCCAGGTCCACCAAATCGCGCAATCCGTGATCCAATTCGCCATCGTAAAACAAATGTACCGCGCTGTGGACTACCATGTCCGGCATTTGCAACACACGAATTTGCGGATTGTCGCCTACATTGACTGCTGCTTCGATAAGCAAACTGGCATTAGGACAGGCTTTGGATGTGAGCGGCAGAATATTATGATGCAAATCGATAACGCTGCCGCGAAATACATGCCGCAACGGCGGTATTTCGTGCATCCATTTCCGGTAGTAATACTGATCGTACGTATTATGCAAACTACTGACCCAGCCATGGGCCATTAACTTTTTCTCGGCATCGGCGATGACCGGTTTCGGTACCAACAAGTCGATATCCGAAAAAAAACGGCCTCTAGCAGCCGGACAGGCAGAAGCGGCATAGGCGGCACCCTTAAGCAAGATTAAAGGCAAGCCCAACTCAGCAGCCACTTTCTTTAGGTGATGAATTTCCCACAACAAATCGTTGACTTGCTTATCGGTATGAACCCGCGCCGATTGCAAATGACGAAACGCTCTACTCGGAATCGAGTCAGGATCGAACCGATAACATAAGACGCCCGCGAGCATTGACGCTTGAGCTTGGCGAATCAATAGCTCCCATTGTTTCAACGTCAGTTCTGGCGCCGACATCTCGCCGTTAAGAACTTTTACGATAAGAGGAAACTCGATCATTTTTTCGAGTAGGCCAAGTTCTCGAATGCCGCTATTGCATCGTCAAGCCGACTGTATCGAAAACGGTAACAATCGGCTCGGTCAACGATATCAGTAAGCACATTAAACCCGGTTGCGGCCAATATGCTGTAGTTGAACGAATTATCCGCCAGTTCCATAACGGTCTCGGCTTTACCAATGTTTAGAAGCTCGGCCTCAACTCCTTGCTGGTATTTAGGGAACACCACCCAACCAATGGGACTCGATTGGTGTTGCATTTCGACGCTGGCAGTAGGCGGTTGCACATGGCAAACGCTACCTTTGACCGTGTCAGAGCTTAATGGGCCGAATACCGCTTTGGGGTAGCGGCACCGGATTAGATCGATAGACGCATTCTTTAAACTAATGGGACGTGGGAAAGGAGTCGCGGAACCGGTCTGAAGATCCACCAAGGTTAATTCGTCGGACAGCAAGCGCCACCCTTCTTGTACCAAACTAGCCGTCAACGTACTTTTTCCCGAACCAGGCGGCGCCGGCATTACCACTGCGTAACCGTGTTTCTCGACCACAGCGGCGTGAATGATCAAAAATGTATTGATTTGGCTGGAAACACACCAGTTCATACCCCACTCTATTAAAGCGGGGGCATGCTGATATGGCAACGGGTCAAACGGTGCGAAGCCGTCCGATAGAAAAACAGCCTTCTTGCGAAAAAAAAGTCTGCTTAAATCGTTTACGACATTTAAGTCGACATGAAAGTCAATGAAGGAGTCATCCGCTAATTCGTAATCTCCATAGAGAGAAGATATAGCTTCCGCCAGACACTTAATTCTTGACTTAATTGAAAATACGAAACAACCGATTTGAAGTATCAATCCGCTCCCGGATATCGCCTCGCGAACAGCAGGTAAACTTAACTCACGTACTCGCAACGAATTGTTTCGATAAGGTTAATTTTGGAAATTTCTGCGAGAGTCGATAGCATCAAATCGCGCGACTGACACACGTCGGTTTTATCGCCATTTGTTTGACCAGCCCACTCCAGCAAATCGTCTAGACTAAATATAGCCCCCGAACAGCAATATTCAAGGAAAGATTTTGAAACACCTGCCATAAGGTGGGTTTCGCCAGAGGGCTCATGGAAAACAAGCAATGCGTCATCATACTCATGGCATATCACATTTCCAACACTACGCCACAGCACGGTAGCACCATTTAGCATAGGCGGGATTACTTCCCCCAAATACTAACAATTACCGATAAGGTGTTTGCAAAAACCGATAACCGTCGCCTCATCATAATCTGTGTAACATCTTCTGACATCGGCCGGGGTAGTGCCTATAAAGTTTTTGCCATGGCAGGCATTTACAAACAACCAAGCGAAACAGTTGTCCAGAGTGTAACTTCCGGCACTCAAATCTCGAATGCAATCGTGCAACGATCTGTCGTCAGGCACTCCATTGCTTCGCGCGTATTCCAAGGTGATATAAGTTGAAGCATTTTCTAAGGACTTAACATCAGCATGCTTGAACTGGCCTACAGTGTTGTACTGAGACACGGTGCTGTTTCCAACGGTTGAGTCCCAGGTGTCTCTCGCTCTCCACTTACCTTTCGTGGAGTCTGTGGAGGTAGATGGCGCACCGTCACTCAACAATCTATCACGCAAACAATAGCCGCCTTCCAAAGCTGCCCCACTTTCGTGAGTCTTGGAGAATGGCCTGCACTTGATGGTGGTGTTTGTCGGCCAATTTGTTGCCGTGCCTGCTCCACAGTAATAACTGGGCGGATTTGGAGTCGGCGGCACATAGGTTCCTGTGCCTGAGGGATCGACATTCCCAGCGCTGGCGTAAGATTGAAAACCGGAAATCGTGCCACAACTCCGTTTCCCTCCGCCCCATGCCGAACGGTTGGCTAAAGTCATGACGATCGGAACAGCGACACCGGCCTTTGCGAACGTCCGCCGCGTTTTGTCTACGGCCGCACCGCCGGTTGATTGTTCGCCATGTTCGGGCAACGTATTATTTGCATCGCTCATTTCTGCTCACCCTGGATTTAACTTTGAATTACGTCACACTTTAGCAAAACACTTTTCCGGTGTCTATTGCACAGTTGTACAAGGGGTATTTCTTAACTATCAGGTCAGATTATTCCGCGCAAAGGCCTCGAACATCAATAGAGACCAAATTGCGGCACTGTAGTCGCGCAAACCTGATTGGTGCTGACTAACGATATGCTGCAAATAACTATGATCGAACCAACCTGTGTTCGCCAGCGTACTACCCAACAAAGCGTCTTGCACCCGCTGTTTCAAAGGACCTCTAAACCAACTGCATAGCGGCACCGAAAAACCCATTTTAGGTCGATAGAGAATATCGTACGGCAAATATGACTCCAAAGCTTTCTTGAAAACATATTTACCTTCCCGACCTTTTAACTTTAATTCAGGCGGCAAAATTGCCATCCACTCCACCAGTTTATGATCTAGCAACGGCACACGTACTTCCAACGCGTGAGCCATACTGGCCCGATCGACTTTGGTCAAAATATCACCAGCCAAATAAGTCTTCAGATCTAAATACTGGACCATCGACAACGAATCCTGCGGAGCCCGATCCCGGTAACGATGGAACACCTCAACCGCCTGATAGCCTTGCAAATCACGCCGCAAACTTTCGCTGAACAATTCGGTACGCATAGCATTCGACAACACCGAAACGCTATGGAAATAACCGGCCATAGAATCTCGACCGATCGCCTCCAAAGTCGTTTTTGCGCGAAGTATTTTCGGCGCCCAATCCAACTTCGGATAGGCCCTACCGAGAGCGGAAAACAACGGCATGCGCAATGCGTCCGGCAATACGCATCGGACCCGTTCTTCATAGGTGTGCCAGCGGTAGCGGCGATATCCAGCCAGATTCTCGTCGCCGCCATCACCGGAAAGCGCCACGGTAACCTGCTTCTTGGCCAATTCGCACACCCGATACGTGGGCAACGCGGAACTGTCGGCGTAAGGTTCATCGTACAAGCCGGAAAGCTGATCGATCAGACTGAAATCATCTGGATCGACCTGCTCTACGCGGTGGGCGGTGTGGTAACGCTCGGCAACTCTAGCGGCAAATTCAGACTCGTTAAACTTAGGGTCACCGAAAGAAATCGAACAGGTGTTCACCGGATCAGCGGACAAACCTGCCATCAGCGCCACCACACCGCTGGAATCAACGCCGCCGGATAAAAATGCGCCTAAAGGCACATCGGCAACCATCCTAATTTTAACCGCTTCCCGCAAACGAGCAATTAGCTCCTCGCCGGCTTGGACGGGGTCAATCGAACCCACAGGCTGGAACGTTACATCCCAATATTGCTTCGGCCGAAAACCCGCATCGCCCCGCTTGATGGTCAAGCAATAACCGGGCTCCAACTTGTACACACCCCGGTAGATGGTCTTCGGATCGGGAATGTAACCAAATCCGAAGTAGTCCTCTATGGCCGTGACATCGACGTCCTTAGGCAACAACGGATGCTGCGTCAATGCCTTGAGTTCAGAACCAAAAATAAAATGTCCGTTTGGCAGCTCCGCATAGAACAAGGGCTTAACCCCAAGACGGTCACGAGCCAGGAATAAGGTTTGCTTCAGCCTATCCCAAATCGCAAATGCAAACATGCCGCGCAAGCGTTCGACACAAGCCTCGCCCCACGCCTGCCAAGCGTACAAAATCACCTCGGTGTCGCAGTGAGTTCTAAAGCCGTAGCCTAAAGCTTCGAGTTCCAAACGTAGTTCAGGAAAATTATAAACTTCGCCGTTGTACGTCAACACGACGTTTCCGTCCTGGCTGTGCATCGGTTGCTGCCCACTGGACAAATCAATAATCGATAAGCGGCGATGACCAAATCCTAATCCAGGTTCAGTATGTAACCCACCCTCATCCGGGCCGCGATGGAACTGGGACTCGTTCATGCGCGACAGCAGACTGCGGTCTATTTCGCTCAATCCCCGAATATCGAAAATACCCACTATCCCGCACATATAAAATCTCTCCGACGCAAATTATTGCCCGTCATACACTTGCTGGTAACGAGCCACCATACTATCGATTGAAAACTCAGCATGAATTCGCTTCAGGGAACCGTCTCCAAAGCGGCGGCGGCATTCGCCATCTAACGCCAATTCAGTCAAAGCCATCGACAGACTTATGACATCCTGAGCCGGAACCAATCGGCCTGTCTCCCCATCGATCACGAGCTCCGGATTGCCGCCGACACGGGTTGCGATAACCGGCAAACCGCTAGCCATTGCTTCCAAAATCGTATTTGAGATCCCTTCTGCAATCGAGGGCAACACAAAAATGTCCATTGCACGCAATATCACCGGAATATCGGCTCTCTCTCCAGGCAACCAGACGCAATCCGCTAAATTCGAGGCACTCAACAAATCGATAGCTTCTGCTTTCAACGGGCCATCGCCAATTAAAAATAATCGGCAACGTTCGGCAAATTCGGCCGATTGCTGACAGCTTAGGATAAAAGCGCGGACTAGGGTAATTTGGTCCTTAACCCCATGCATACGGCCGACGGTACCAATCACAACTTTATCGCGCAATGCCAAACCGCAACCATCCGGAACGATAGCGTCATTCTCGGCAGGATAAAACACCGTTGTGTCGACTCCGTTACAAATACGAGTAATCTTGCTTCCCGATATTGCCACCCTATCCCGCAGGTAGCTTTCCAGATGGCTGGACAATGGAATAAATCGATGAATAATCGACCCCAGCATTCTGCGTAACAACTGATACTTGACGTTGCTCCCGTCGGGATCGAACACATCCCAGCCATGCTCGCCATGTATGCGGTAACCCACACCCGCCAACAAAGCGCAAACTTGGTATTCGATGGCCGCTAAATTCCGCGTGTGGACGATTGCCGGCCGCAATTGCTTCAATAACCGATAAACGCTACGAAAGGAGCGCCAATCCTGACCGGGCCGTTTGTGCAATTCAAAAATTTCGACGTCGGGCCGGCAGATACGCTGACTGAAATCGGTGCTTTCAGTCAAACAAATGATCGCGTGACGATAACGAGTTGTCGGCAATTTATTGACAATATTAACCAGACCATTTTCGAGCCCACCAACTCCCAGTCGGTAAATGATATGTACAATCAACGGCGGCTTCGCTTCCGACACAGCCTCACTCCCCAGCTAGCATTTGGCGCAGCCGCCGGCCATTCTCAGCCCACCCGAAACGGTCTTGCACAAAACGGCGGTTTGAATCACCAGGCTCCGGCTGGTTTTCTAAAAACGCCAAAACCCGGTCGGCGTAATTTTCCGCGGTGTCGGCCACCGCCAACTGCAAATCCTGCGTGATCGGTATGCCTTCCATTCCGGCAGAAGAGACAACCACTGGCTTATTCATCGCCAAGGCTTCCAAAACCTTATTTTGAATACCGCGAGCAATCCGCAACGGCGCCACGATCAAATCGGCGTAGGCTATATATGGTCTGACATCGTCGACGCGACCGGTGACAATCACCGCAGCACTATTCTCGGCCAACTGCAGAACCTCTCGCGCCGGTTTGGAGCCGACGATGTAAAAGCGCAATGCTGGACTTCTTGCCAAAATCAACGGCAACACTTGTTCCGCAAACCATTTAACCGCATCAACGTTGGCCCAATAATCCATGGCTCCGGTAAAGACAATCGATTTCATATCGGCAGAGAACGGCCGTTGATAACTAAGCGCAGGATCAAAGCGCTCTATATCGACACCATTATTCACGTAAGTAATTTTGTCCGCGGCCTCGGGCGCCAACGATCTGAATAGACGGGCTTCTTGTTCCGACACGAACAAAGTGGCGGCGGTGCGCGCCGCCATGACGCGCTCGAACTCCAACAACTTTTGGGCCTCGCGCCGATAAACCCAGCGAGCAGGCCACGCCTTGCTCTGGGCGTATTGCCGCCATTTGTCGGAATCGACATCAACAAAATCGGCAACAACCGTTAACGCAGCATGCTTACGCACGAACTGAGCCATAGGCGAAGAAAATATCAACGCCCGATCGATAGAATGCTCACGGATAGTCTGGTCTACCCAAGCTTGCAATTCGGCATTGCGATAATACGGTAAACTTAAGGCTTCATTCGTCAACAAGCCGGACACGCTCTTGAGTTTTGCGAGTCGAGGATCGAGATCGACGCAACAGACTTGTTTACACACATCAGCCAAGGCACCGACGTACTGGCGATCATCAGGGTCGTCTACAAACGTACCTAGAAAAATGTCGTAGTCTGCCAACAACGCCTGTAAAAAGTGAAAGGAGCGGATCTTATCGCCCTTGTTCGGCGGATAAGGTATCCGATGAACCAGATAGAGCAAATTGGGCTTCATGCTCAACCCAAGTCTTTAGCTAACCAAGGACCGATCCACTGACTAACCGGGAGCGGCAGTTTTTTCCAAGCAGCTATAAACAGTTGGTATTTCGGATTCAGCGGATTGATTTCCGGAATTTGTTTTGCCGTTACTAAATCTACTTCATAAAACAAGGGCTCGGGCTCGAAACCCCAGTGTTTCTTGAAACGGAAGGATCCGGTACCGATTTTACTGCGGCCGTAATCGAAAATCTTGTACCCTCGCTCTACAGCACGACGCATCACTTCCCAATACATGAAATCGTTACCTTTCAGATCCCTAGCTGCTTCAACACCGCCGCCGTAGTAGGGTAAAACCTCATCCTTGAAATAGAAATTCATGACGCTGGCAATTAAGCGCCCTTCATGCTCTACAGTCAGCACTTCGCAACGGTTGCCGAAAACTTCCTTTAGGATGCGAAAATAGTTTTTCGAAAAAACAGGCGTGCCTAAATTTCTGACACTTTCCGAATAGGCGGCATAGAAGCGATCTACATTGTCGTCGATAATGCTAACCAAACCGGCCTTGATACCGGCACGTACCATCGCCCTTTGTTTTCTGGGTATCGCGTTTAGATTTTTTTCGACGTCCGGATCCAGTTCTTTTCTGAAGGTCACGTAAAGTTCTTTATGAGGCCACTCTGGATGTGCCTGCACCCGATTTCGCATTTCCAGACAATCGACCCTCAAATCCCTCGCTAATTGCTGCGCCTGCGTTTTTAAGGCCGTGAATGACTGATCGTCACTCGCCAGGATACCGCCGTATACGCAGAACGCATTCGAAACCAAAGTATTTCCGAACAACGGACTTTTAATGTGGGTTAAGGGCAATATCCCGGTGATTTGACCGTCTCGCTCGCAATAATAGTAATAAGTAGGATGCCCGAAAGCCTGTTTGATTACTTGCTGCCACCCCGCCAAATGAAAAAAACTGCCTCCGGAAGTTGCCAAAACAAACTTATCCCAACGCTCTGTTTGGGAGGGCTCAAGCAATTTAATCATGGTTGGTGGGGACGGTCTGATTGGGTTAGGAATACATTACGCATGGTGTCCCAGGCAAAATCGCTAAGCAGGTTATCCAGTCTATGGTGCATCTTGCCGAGATTTAGGTAATGCCTAAAGCGGGTTTTAAACGATAATCCCTCTCGCCGGGGCTGCTCCGGATCGATTTCCCACGGGTGAAAATAAAATATACCGGGCTGCTTCTCGTAATTATTAATATAGCGGTAAGCCCACTTAGAGAAAGAATAGGGATATAAGCGGAAAAATCCGCCGCCACCGCACGGAATATTACGCTGGAGCAGATTCAACGTGGTTATCGGAATTTCCAATAAGCCTGGGGCGTTGGCTGGCCGATAAGCGAAACGCGGCGCATTTGGCATGCCGTATAAATCGTGCTTTACTGGATAAATGCTGGAACTATAAACAAACCCTTCTTCTTGCAAAATTTCCAAAGCCCAAAGGTTTTTTGCGCCTATCGAATAGCTAGCAGCTCGGTAGCCGATAACCGCCTGCCCCGAAGTATCTTCCAAAATAGTTCTACTCAGGCGCAGGTCTTCTCGAAATTGGTCCGGCGTCTGTTCAGTAACGCGAGTATGCTGGTAGCCGTGGGACGCTAACTCGTGGCCATCGGCAACGATTCTCCGTATCAGTTCAGGATAACGCTCGGCGACCCAACCCAACGTGAAAAACGTCGCTTTAACCTGCCTCTGCTCAAACAAATCAAGAATTCGGCTGGTATTTTGCTCTACCCGGTGCGGAAGATTATCCCACTGGTCGCGCGCTATATGCCGCTCGAATGCCGACACCTGAAAGTAATCTTCGACATCCACTGTCATCGCGTTAACAGGCTTAATTGCTGCGTTCATCAGTTTGTTAGCCCGCTAATTGATAATGCCGCAAAATCTCCTCCACGATTCTAACGGCCGCCCGACCATCCCAATATTCAGGCACCCGACCTGATTTACCGCCGGTTGCCATAATATCGTCGACACACATCATGATTTTGCTAGGGTCACTACCCACAATAGTATTGGTACCTTCAGTTACGGTAATAGGCCGCTCGGTATTTTCGCGCAGGGTGATACAGGGCACACCCAATGCAGTGGTTTCTTCCTGTAGCCCGCCCGAATCAGTCAACACTAACTGGGCTGACTGCATCAATCCCAAAATCTCCAGATAGCCCACTGGTGGGAGCAATACGATATTCTGCTCCGCCAACTCCGATAACAAACCAGCCTCGCGCAGTTTTTGCTGGGTCCGAGGATGTACAGGGAAAACCACAGGCAATTTTTTACTGATATCCACAATTACCGAAACCAAGCGCGATAGTGTTTCAACATCATCGACGTTAGACGGCCTGTGCATAGTTAACAATGCATACTTTTTTTCGGAGACAAGGCAATCGACGCCATATTTTTGCAAAATCTGAGACAAGGAATCGGCCTGTCTGCAATTCGCCAGCAGGGTATCTATCATGACATTGCCGCTGAATTTGATCCGCTCGAGCGCAATTCCCTCTTTAACCAGATTGGTTTCCGCGGCTCGTTCGGTCGTAAATAGCAAGTCCGAAATCTGATCGGTAAGAATACGGTTTATCTCTTCCGGCATCTCCCGATCAAAACTCCGCAATCCTGCTTCCACATGAATCAGCGGAATATTTTTTTTAACCGCTACCAATCCGCATGCAATCGTAGAATTAACGTCACCAACAACCAGAACGGCAATGGGTTTGACCTCGTCCAGAACCGGCTCGAAACGCAACATGACATTTGCGGTTTGGACCGCATGCGTCCCCGATCCAACCCCCAAATCGCAATCCGGCTCCGGAATACCCAATTGTTGGAAAAACGTATCCTTCATCGTTTGATCGTAATGTTGGCCGGTATGCACAAGATAAGGGACGATCCGATCTTTTACCTGTTGCATTTGCCGAATAATAGGCGCCATTTTCATAAAATTCGGCCGTGCGCCGACGACACAGACTATAGTTTTAGGCATTATTAACCCTATTCGGAATCCGTTGTTTCACCGTAAACGCTATCCATATCCAACTGTAGCAAGATCGCCTTTCTCAGCAGGGCTTTCTCCTTATTGGCGCTAACCCTTAAGCCGTCCACGATACTTTCCAAGCGATCCAATCTTTGCTCCAAGCTCGCATCGAGACCACCAACACGACTGGAAACCAGGGGCGGCATATGAAAGTCTTCATCTCCCGATTCGAGCAACATCTCCTCTTTGACTTCGACAATCACCTTTTGCACAGCTTCTTCGTTCAATAGTGCCAGTTCCTCCAGATAACCGAACAACAATAAACGATCGCACAACGAGTTAATACGCCGAGGTATACCGCCGGTAAATTCGTGAATCACATCGAAAACACCCGGAGCAAATTCCGGCGTTCCGCGCCAACCGGCAGTTTGCAGGCGAAACAAAATATATTCCTTTGTTTCTTCCAAATCCAAAGGATCGAGTTGGAATGTGGAAACTATGCGTTGTTTTAACTGTTCCATGTCAGCCGCATAAATAGTGCGCTTCAATTCCGTCTGTCCAACCAAAAACACCTGGAATACTGGGTTGCCGTTCACATCCAGATTCGTCAACATTCGCAACTCTTCCAGCGACTGTTTAGGCAAATTTTGCGCTTCGTCCACAATCAGCAATAACCGCCTTCCTTCTCTGGCTTTTTCGACGATGAATTTTTCAAAGCCCGATAGCAAACTAGCCTTGTCAGTCAAGGAAAATGTGAAACCGAACGTTGATGCAGCCATTCTCAGAGTATCTTCCGGCCCGACCTGAGACGTCATCATTACGCCGATCAACAATTTGTCTTTATTCAAATTTTTGATCAAACTTTTTACCAACATGGTCTTGCCGGTACCGGGCGAACCGATGACCAACACAAAGCCTTCACCCTGGGTCAGGCCATAATGCATATAAGCCAACGCCCGTTTATGGACTGAGCTTTGGAAAAAGAAATCAGGATCCGCGCTGAGCTGAAAAGGCTTTTGGGTGAGATTATAAAAACCGTCGTACATTCTTAAGATAATTCAGAAACGAACATTGAAGTTGGCTGTTGCACGGTTTTCAGTATAGTCGAAACGTGAAGTGTCAGAACTTTGGTTGATGTGGCGAAACTCTAATCTGGTATTCATCAGTAACGGTCTTCCGAGATTTATAGGTATTGCTCGCGTAAGGCCCAATGCGACATCGTACCGGGTGTTATCCGTAATTTGGCCCTCGTTATGCTGCCAAGATGGCCTTAGGTAAAAGTCCAACCTTGGCTCGATTTGCCACTGCCACCCGCCGGAAATGCCATAAGACATGTCCTCGCCAGCTCGAAGTTCGTACGAACGCCTCTCGTTATAAACCGAAGCGTTATAACTGCTTTTGCCGGATTGATAACTGACCGACAATGCTCCGCGTTTGCGAATAATGACATCATTGACCAAATCGAATGGATTTGCCACGAGCCGAGAGTTATTAAAATTGGGGCCGGGAATTAACCGAGTTCCGGTTGGGTCTGACGGATCCACCATCAAAAAACCCTGAGTAATTAAATCTTGAGTGTTAATCACTTGACTCAGATTCCCAGATGCATCCCTGAGGAAATAGCCCTGCTCGGTCAATAACTGCTGAGTTGTGGTAGTCTCTTGACTATAGTTGAAGCCGATATTAGCTCGCTGAAGCTGATACCTCAGACTCGCATCCCAAGAGTCTCCAGTGTTCAGCCCTACATCCTTGTTACGATAGGTAATGGTAGAACTAAAATTGTTCGACGGATTAAATTGTAGCGTGGCATGCTTGTTATTACCCAAACCTACTTCTAACCAATACCAGCGGCTGGGGCTCCAGCGTCCGCCAAGAGTATAGAAGAAGCCGTTTCGTATACTATTTTGCGTAGTCTGATAATCATTATTTTCGAACCCTGCCTGACCGAAAACGCTGAACTTTCGATTAAAAAAATAACGCATATCTCCTTGATACTGTTCAAAACGGACGTCCTGACCTGTTCCTCTAGTTTGTTCCGTCGACGAATAATTTAGAGCCCAATTCACGCTGCTAAAAAAAGATCCGCTCGATAAACGGGCTTGGCGCGTAAAAGTATCGGAATCAGTTACAAAATTATCCGGGACCACACCTGTTGTCCCTTCCGAAGTAGCGTTGTCAAAAGTAGACCGGCTATATCCAACCTTGACCAAACCACTCCCAAACGAACCGAACCGTGGCGTCCAATAAGGAGAGATACTAAAGTTCTTATTCTCGGTTCGCCCACCGGAACCAGAAATATTATCGGTGGTAACAAAGGCATTACTAATATTTTGTTGACTAATTGAACTTGTAGTCTGTATGTATAAAGTATTCCTGATCGCCTGATACAAAGACGACATATTCAGTTGGTGGTTAAAATCCAGATCATCACGCCCACCGGCATTGTGCAAACTCTGCAGCCGATAATTCAGATTAAAATTACTCCAAGGGGATGCACCGTTTAATGATAGCCCTGGGGTAACTTCGGTCACGAAGCCGCTTTTTTTATCAACGTTAGCGAGATTTATATTGTCAGTGAACGTTTCGGAAGCAGATAAACTAGGAGTCACGCGCCAATCAAATCCGTAACAGACTTCTGAAAAACCAAAATAAGCAAAAAGCCCTGCGGCAAGCAGACGCCGGCTGGCTTTATCAAACGAAACCCCACGACAATCAAAAATGGCCATATTTCCCGTAACTGTAGTTATGACCGTATATATCTATTTCTTTTCTCGTTTTATTTAGCAACGTCATTACCACGTCACAATTGCTCAGTTTCGAAACCGATTCATTTACAACACTCTGCGGAGTAACTTCAGCAGCAATAACAAGTACGACCTGCCCAACAAGCTCGGCAAGAATCTGAGCCTGGGTAGCAACCAAGAGCGGCGGGGAGTCAAAGATAACGATACGATCCTTATAGCGGCGACTAACTTCCTCGGCAAACAAATACATTCGCTGACTAGACAACAATTCGGTTGAATACTTATGCCGCTTACCCGCAGTAATAATGCTCAAATTCGGCAAATCGGTTTTTAATAAAATATCTGAAAAAGTGACTCTGTCGTCCTCCAAGTATTCAATCAATCCGCGAGAGTTATCAATTCCAAGCTGTTTTGCTACGCCCGGTTTTTCTACATCGGCATCAATAAGCAGAACGCTTTTATCTCTTTCATTAGCGATGCTAAGTGCCAAATTAATCGAAACGAATGTTTTCCCTTCTCCAGGTAAACTGCTACATATTAAAATCAGGTTAGACCGGTTAATCCCGTTATTCTCAGCACCTTGGATATTGTTAACCAAAGGACGCTTTATCACCCGAAACTCTTCAGCAAGTTGAGACTTAGCATTGTTACTATCAATGAAACCATTTTCAGATAGTGCTTGCCAATCGATAACGACCTGCCTGTCCGCAACGACTTTGGTCCCAATACCTAAATTTGTGTTGTCGGACTCTACTAAATCGATATCCTGCAAACCCGGCTTTTTACCGACACCCAAACTGGCTGACTCGACAGCTTCGCTATTGGCAACCAAGCCTTGTTTAGCCGCTTTCTTTAGCGCATTTTCAATAATACTCATCATTAACGCCTTATTTAAGTATTTCTAGCGCCATAATTCCAAAATATCCAGCCACCAACAACAGCAACGTCGATACTAACACCCAGTCGACGTTACTAGATTTGGTTATGCCCTGGGAGGTTAAGGACACACTGCCCAAAGAAGGGAGCCCAGTTACGACGCGAACTTGGCGCGTAGACATAAAAACCGGACGAATAAAATAAATTAAAAAAGCGACGCAAAACCCTATTACAATACTTACGAGTAAAACCAACGAATAAAATAGCTTTCTGTTCGGAAAGCTCGGCTTATCAGGTTTACTCGGAGGATCAGCTATTTTAAACTTTAATCTTGAAGTTTGATCATCCACACGCTCGGTGATATGTGCCTGCTCTCTTCTTTCCAATAACTCAGAATATTTACGACTGATCGTTTCGTAATCGCGATTTAGATTTTTCATCTCCGTCTCGATAGTTAAACGCTCATTCAAACCCTCCTCCAGTTTGGCTATTCGTTTTCGAATCGAATCTACTAAAGCCTCATTGGAAGCCACCTCTGCTTGGGCATTATCAAAACCCATTTTCAGGGCTTGCACGTATGGGTTTGTCATTTTAGCGGGCGCGATCGAAGTCTGTTCATCGCTCTTAGCTTCTTTTTCCACTGAAACCTGTTTACCTGCCGCCTGCTGTTCTTCCTGAGTTTTCAGGGTATTTATCAACTTATCTATTTCGATTATAGACGGATGCTTTTCGGTGTATTTCAATAAAAGCTCAGTTCGCTTGTCTTTTAGCGACTCGATTCTGGCGTTATCGGCGGACGGCACATCTTGGGAGGTCGTAGGAATTCCCCAATCTTCATCTGAATCTCGGACTTCGGCTACCTGTTCCGCGAGAACGTCTCTTCTTGATATGGCTTGCTGAAGTGCAGTATTGGCGTCCTGGAACTGCTCCTTCATTTTCTGCAATGCTTGAAATTGATCGGTATCGTTCAATAAATCCAAATTGGTTCGTTTAAACTCTTCTTTGGCCTTCTCTGCATCCTGCAATCTAATTTCATAATCCCGTATCTGCTGCTCTATGAAACGCTGAGCATCACTGGCATCAGCCAGCGCTTTACCTTCGGTTTGTTCCGAAAACACTGTTAACACCGCTTGCACCACACTCCTTGCCACTTCGGGATCCTTAGAAGCAAAGGCGATGTCGAATATATCCCCCCTTCCGCCAGTGATGGTAATGTCTTTCTTGAGACGTTCGATTAAATCCGATTTGCCGCCGAAATCGTCCTGAACTCGGCTCAACTGAGACAATTCGATAATTTTTTCCAAATTAGGCCGGGTGAACATTAACTGCTGTATTATTCTTATCAAAGCAGATATATCTGGCTCAATAACCATCCCTCTCATGAGCGGTCTAATCACTGTGGCCGAATCTATATGCACCTTCGCCTTAGATTCAAACCTATCAGGCATTAAAAACACATAAGCCCAAGCACCAATACATACCACCAACGCGAATATAACGGCTACTCGTTTGTACTTAAGCGTACCTTTTAAATAAAAATACACTTCTGAAAGATCTTGCTGCATAATTAAAAGACCTTAAATTCATTCACCATTATTAAAAAAACACCCCGAAACAGTTTTAAAAATACGCATCAGGAATAATTAAAATATCCCCTGGCATCATTAAAACATTGGCCGTTAAATCCGCATTATCAATCAAATCATCGATTCGCACAGCATACGGCTTTAACTCTCCGTTAACGTTTCGTATAACGCTTGCCCTGTTTCCATCGGCAAATTGATCAAGCCCAATTTGGATAATAACATCCAGCAATGTCATGCCTCTCTCGTAAGGGATGGATTTCCCTTGATATCGACCGATCCCTCCGCCGCCGCCACTGGCACCTCCGCCACCGCCGGCCCCACCGCCACCAATTCTTCCGATAATTCGAATTTGCTGATCTCGCACACCTTTAAAGCCTCCAACCATAACCACGACCTGAGGGCTTTTAACGTAAGTAGACAGCACCTTCTCGATATCTCTCGCCAACTCGAAGGGTGTCTTACCGCTTGCCAAAAGCTCTTCAACCAACGGCACAGTTATTTTTCCATCCGGCCTTACAGCTGCTGACGTCGACAATTCCGGATTACCCCATACGAATATGTTTACGCTATCTCCGGGGCCGATACGATAAGTGTAATCGGATGCCTGCTCTACGTCTTCAAGTAAAGGCTGAGCGCATCCAGAAAAAAATACGTAAGAAAATACCGCAAACCAAGCTGCGCAGAATATTTTATTGTTTATCAACATAGCCTACTAGGAAAGTCTCATTTATTTGGTTACAGAATGTTCGATCTCGAACAGCATCTTCTTCGCTATATCCACGCCAGCAAACCCCTTCTTCTGCTTATCAGAGAGAGCAATTGCCTGCTTTAATTCCGATACTGCAGTAGCTTTGTTGCCACTGCGGTAGTGCGCCACACCCAAATGGTACCTAAATTCAGGCAGTTTTGGCTCCTTGATGACGATTTCCTCCAATAATTTCATCCCATCGGGGATCTTACCGGATCTCACAAGCCCCCAAGCGTACGTATCTTGAAAATAAGGGTTTTCCGAATTTTTAAACTTCTCCGCCAACAGCACGCCTTTAGCCACATCATCGTCGCTATCAGATTCCACAAGCAAGGAAGATAAATTATTGATTGCCACGTCAACATCAGGATCTTTGGCAAGCAATTCCTGATAAATTTTTCTTGCCATTTGTTTTTCGTTAGCCTGTTCATACAGCCCTGCCAACGCCAGACTCAATTGTATGTCTCCAGGATTGGCCTGTAGACCCTTCGAATAGACTTGCTTTACGGTGTCGACATTTCCGCCAGATAACGCTTCCACTTTGGCCAAAGCCAAATAGGCAGAAGGGACTTTAGGAAACTGTTCGACCTGCACGGCAAGCAACTTTTTAGCTTTGCTGTAATCTTTACTGGTCAAATAAACGTCCGACAAAACCCCAACAATCACCTCATCGGCAGGATGTCGCTCATGGTGTTTTTCGAGATATGCCAGTGCCTTTTCTTTCTGGCCTAAAGCATCATAGCTACGAACCAGATTTATCATCGAATTGAGATGACCGGGAAACTCCTGAAGAATCTTTTCATACAACGCTACCGCGTCGGCGTACTTGCCTCTACCTTGCAACACGTTAGCCTGCAGATAAATAGGAACCGCTTTTTCTTTGGAAAACAAAGCTATTTTATGCACAACATCTTGAGCTTGATCCCAACGTTTTTCTAAGATATCAAGTTCCGCCTCGCCAATAAGAAAATTAATTTGATTTGGTTTTAATTTAAGCGCCTTTTCCACAATCTGTCTGGCCGCATCTCTCTGACCAGTCTGAAGATAAGCTCCAAAGCTATTTGTAAAGGCCACCATGTTAACCGGATTCACTTCCAAAGCCTGTTTAAAATATCTATCTGCTGTTTTGCGATCTTTCTTGACTTGATGGGCCTGCCCTAATAAAGAGTATACTTCGTCTAAATTCGACTTATCCCAGACTAGTTTATTAAGCAGAGCCACAGCTTCGTCAGGATTGCTATTTATCAGAAAAAGCCTAGCCTTTAATAACTTAGCCTGAACAAAATCCGAATTTGACGAAAGCACTTTATCAACGATTTGTGCTGCAGAATCGTATTTCTTGGCACCAACAGCGATATCCGCAATAAGTACTTGTGCAGTTAAGCCCAACTCGCTACTTCCTTCCGAGGCAACGACTTTCTTCAAACCAGTTTCAGCATTGCTTGTAAAGCCATTTGCCATCATCCATTTCGATAGTTCCACAATCGAAGCCGCCTGTTGCTGATGGCGATTCACCATAGCTTCATATTCCGTAGGCACTCGATCTTTGGATCTAGCATTGAAAAATTCGAGCAATGTAATTTCCGAATCGGGTTTATAACCTTCTTTTTCTACAACATCCCGAAGCAGGGATTCAGCCGAATCCAGCTTATTTGTCATGGAATAAATCGAAGCCAAACTCAATTTAAAATTGTTATTCTCCGGATATAGCTCGACAAGCTGCTTGTAGTCTTCTATTACCTTATCGACCGCATTATTCGCTGCGTTGATTTTTACCCTGAATAAACGCAATGCAATATTCTTACCATCAATACTCAAGCCCTTGTCAATTAGATTCAAAGACTCTGCCGTTTGGTTAGCTTTATAAGCCAGAGCGGCCGCCAATGAAAGCACATCGGCATTACTCTGGTTGTCTTTCAATAATTGTTGTACGATAGTATTAGCTTGATCGTTCTTTTCTTGCTTCACATAGACAGAGGCTTCGATAATCTGAGCTTCTAAGTTGGCCGGATCTACATTCAATACGGCTTTAGCCTGCTCCGATGCTTTATCTAACTCACCAAATAACACATGCAACTTACCCAACTTTAATCTAGCCTGAAGTAAATTAGCATCTAGCTCTAACGCCCTGATCAAGTTTTGTTTCATCGATTTATAATTATTGGATTTTTCATCCAACAACGCCAAATAGTAGTAAACCTCTCCTCTTTTATCATCACTCTGATTGGCGCTTTTTAGCTCAAGGAAAGCCTTATCAAACTCTCCTTTCTCGATAAAGTCTTTTCCTTTTTGCAGATGGCTATCGGCAGTTTCAACCGGAGAGTTACACCCAATCAACAGAAGAAAACAAAGTAATGCCAGGCCGTTATCGACATTATCTTTAATTATTTTTATAGCCACTTACTAGCACTCCCAAAAATACAGCTACAATTTAGCAAATGTTATTCAGCAATAGTTTGTTTGATCCAAGCGTATAGTTCCCGCAATTCGGAATGCATATTTTCCAATACAGACTGTGTAGTAATAAAGTAGGGCGCTCGAATACCGTGATAGTCAATGTCCCTACCGACACGCTGAAAATCTATACCTGACCGATGCATCATCCTCGGCAAAAACGGCTCCATCATCGCGAAGACATTAGTTCGATTATCGAGCTCGGTTAAAACAGTTGCCGCAAAAAAGCAGGCAACCGCAATGGATGAAAAAGTCCTTTGCTCCTGCTGCGAGAAATGCAAACCGTTTATCTCGCCGAACCGGGTCAAAGTTTCCCCAGTTCTTCTGCGAAAAGCGCCGTCGACCGCCAATCTTGATATCTCGCATACCGTATGCCGCTCAAGCTGAAGACTACCGATCACATCTCGATCCAGACTATTGCTGCAGTATTTCTCCAAAGGCAGTGGCGATTCGGATTCTGGACCCAACGCCGGAACCATCCTGACGCAACCAGCGGGCAAACCAGTTTGAATGTGGGTGATCAAGCAATGCCGAGAATGCGGATCGTACTCGTCGATCTCAAGTTGATCTATGAAATGCTCTTGCGATTCGTACTTAAACTCTTCGCAATACACTCGATATCTTATTCGAAATACTTGCTGTTTTTGCGCAACGGTCTCCGCCAAGGACACCCTAAAATAGCGACTAAAGCTTTCGACTAATGACAGCTTTTGTGCGACTTCCATTTTATGCGCTCTCTAAAATATTGGTTATCGACTATAAATACTTATCGATATCATGAGCTTTGATACCCCATGCCAGTAAATGCTCGATACGATCATTTGCCAACCCCAATCGCCTCGACATTGTTTGAAACAACTCTTTCAGAAACAAATACCCCTGAACCGGATGGTCATCCATGTAAACGCTTAACATGTCACTACGAATCTCCAGTAACTGGACATCTGTCAACGATATGACTGAGGCCGTGCGCTCCCTAGCCTCGTACAAACATACGTCGCCAAAAACGGCTCCGGCTTCGAGATCACATAGACCTGGACTGACCCGCTTATTGCCATCCAGTTCAGCCCCTCCTAAAACCCTGACCGAGCCTGCTTCCAAGTAAAACAAACTTTTTCCTTGATCACCCTTTTTGACGATAGTGGCACCTGCGTTCAGCTTATACCTCCGCCACGCACTACCCTCTTTAAACAACGGGTTTTTCAGAACGTCACTAAGTATCTCAATCATCAGGCGAAACCATATCAATAACACTGACTCGCTGGTTATAATGCCGCGGGAAGCATGCAGCCCCAACACCCATACATGGAAAACTATATTTACTACAGCTACTTCACTGCCAGCGTCGCGTACGGGCTTTTATTGATTTTCGTTGTAACCATTAAAACCCGATATTACCCTTTCATAATAGCAGTTCTCTGCTCCGTCGTATGGTCGACGAGCGTGACGCTCGCAACAAAAAATAGCCACTATTTCTTCGCCGACACCCTCGCCCACGAAACGATACGCAACGGAGCATGGTTTTTCCTACTGGGATCGTTACTTTCGAAACAGCGTTACAATAGCTACAAGCAATTGTTTAAAGGGCACACGAGCATCGTTATTTCAGCGTTTGCATTGCTAATTTTTTGCCTGGAGGCGTTTCCGCAAGCGTTGAGATGGACAACCAGCGTTCTCGACACCGATCCCAGATTTGCCGGTCATGTTGTATTTGCAGTTCTCGGTCTGATTCTGGTCGAGCAACTTTATCGCAGCACCCCCTTGAAACAGCGCTGGAATTTAAAATTCCTCTGTGTCAGCCTGGGCGCCATTTTTGCCGTAGATTTACTGGTTTACAGCAAATCTCTGTTGTTCAACCATCTGGACTTCGCACTCTGGCAATCGCGCGGCATCACCAATGCGATGGTAACCCCATTTTTGGCAATCACTTCTACCCGACTCAAGCTTAACAGTGAAAACCAGGAACTGACAACACCCCGCAAGACTATTTTTTACACCACAATCTTATTTGGCTGCGGTGCATATCTCATTTTAATGTCTTTCGCCGGGTTCTATATCAAACGCGCAAACACCGAGTGGGGTGAAACCGCTCAAACAGTATTCATATTTCTGGCACTACTGCTACTGATCATACCTTTCACGTCGGGCAAGATTAGAGCCCTAGCCAAGGTTTACTTTAGCAAACATTTTTTTCACTACAGTTACGACTACCGCGAGGAGTGGCTCAAAATCAGTAAGGCTCTAGCCAAACTTGAATCCTTGGAAGAACTGAAAGGCTTTATTATCAACACCCTGACCGATTTGGTGGAAAGCACTGGCGGCGGTTTATGGCTAAAAAATGACCAAGGCAAATTTTTTCTGGCCGCGGAGCAAAATTTGCGACTAACACCTCAGGAAATTGATTACCTACATAACGTAGGCGACCTGCCCCTTTATTTGGCAAACAAACAGTGGGTTATAGACTTCTTTGAATTATCCCATGCTCCCGAAGTATACGACGACATCGATTTGTCCCCCTGGTGCTACGAAGACAGTCAAGTCTGGTTGATAGTCCCGCTATTTCACTTAAACAAACTGGAAGCTTTCGTCGTCTTAACTCAGGCCAGAGTGCCGAGAAAACTCAACTGGGAAGACCATGACCTACTGAAAACGGTCGGCATGCAACTAGCGAACGCGTTAGCGCTGAATCGAGCCAGCGAAGAGTTGGCTAACAATCGCCAATTCGAAACCTACCATAGGCTCTCCGCTTTTTTAGTGCACGATTTAAAAAACTTAGTCGCACAAATCTCATTGATTGTCAGAAACGCCGAAAAACACAAACATAACCCCGATTTTTTCGACGACACTATCGACACGTTGAATAATGTTGTCAAAAAAATGCACCATATTGTCGAACAGCTAAAACAAGGAGAACCTCAAGCCACCGCAAACAGCATCGTCAATCTAGCGACCATCGTCCGCTCAATAGCCCAACAACACCTCGGATCGCCGCCGATAGAGTTAAAAACCGACCTAGACGAGTGCCCGGTCTCCGCAGACAAAATAAAATTAACCAATATATTGACCAACTTGGTACAAAATGCCCAGGACGCCACGCGGGGCGACGGTGGCTGGGTTAAGCTTGAATTAACAAAAAACCAAGACTATGCTCAGGTCAAGATCGTGGATAACGGCACAGGCATGAATCAACAATTCATAGCCGAACGCTTATTCAAACCATTCGACACCACCAAAGGTAACGCCGGTATGGGAATAGGTGCTTACGAAGCCCGTGATTACATCACTAAGAACTCAGGCCAGATTCACGTCGACAGTGAACCTGGCTTCGGCACGACATTCACGATACAACTGCCGTTAGCAAAACGCCTTTCCGAAAACCCAAGAAATTAATGACCCAATCAAGACTACTGCTCGTTGTTGAAGACGACCCAGGTTTGCAAAAACAGTTGAAATGGAGCTTCGAACAATACGAAGTCGTTGTTGCCGGCAACCGGAGTGAAGCCATTGCCGCTTTTAGAAGACATACGCCCAGTGTTGTCACGTTGGATCTGGGCCTGCCTCCGGACCCGAGCAATGCCAGTGAAGGCTTAGCCACACTGCGAGAAATTCTGGCTCTTGCCCCCGCAACAAAAATCATCGTCGTCACCGGCAACGATGACCGTGCCAATGCAATTCACGCCGTAGCATTGGGAGCTTACGATTTTTACCAAAAGCCTGTCGACCCGGATATTCTCGGCCTGATTATCGAACGCGCCTTTCAGTTGGATACCTTAGAGCGCGACTATCAGAATCTGCAGCAGCAAAAGCCGCTGCACGGCGTAATAGCCACCAGTCCGCAGATGCAGTCGGTTATGCGCATGGTCGAGAAAATTGCGCCAACCCAGGCCACCGTTCTCTTACTCGGCGAAAGCGGCACCGGTAAAGAATTATTAGCCAAAGCCTTGCACAAGCTAAGTTCGCGCGCCGACCAGCCATTTGTCGCGGTGAACTGCGCAGCAATACCCGAAACGCTGCTGGAAAGCGAACTGTTTGGCTACGAAAAAGGCGCATTTACCGGGGCGGTCGCCCAAACCAAAGGCAAGATCGAATATGCCCAAGGCGGTACTTTTTTCTTGGACGAGATCGGCGATTTGCCGTTCGCGTTACAGGCCAAATTACTCCGTTTTATTCAGGAACGCGTGATAGAGCGCTTGGGGGGCCGCAAGGAGATAGCTGTCGATGTCAGAATCATCTGCGCCACCCACCGCAAATTACCGGACCTGATCGAGCAAGGCGCTTTCCGCGGTGACCTGTATTATCGGTTGAGTGAAATCGTGGTCGATATTCCGCCATTGCGTGAACGGGAGGGCGACATAATTACTATCGCTAACGCCCTGCTACAGCGCTACTGCCGGGAAAACCATATGAAGGAAAAACATTTCTCCCACGACGCCGCCCAGGCTATGGAGACCTACTACTGGCCAGGCAACATCCGGGAGATGGAGAATAAAATCAAACGGGCAACGATATTGTCGGACGGCAACGTCGTCACCGCAACCGATCTGGAGATCGGCCACTCGGCAGAGCATACGATGCCGCTCAATCTGAAATCGGTACGGGAGGCCGCAGAAACGGTAGCCATCAAACGCGCCTTGAATTATGCGGACAACAACGTTTCCGAAGCGGCTAAGTTACTGGGAGTAACTCGCCCTACACTTTACGGGCTGTTCGAAAAGTACGGCTTACAGGGCTTAATCAGAAACCATTCTGACGACCAGCCACCACCGTAGTCACCGTCACGCACGGTTTACGTAGGAAACTACCCCGATTTGATGCAAATCCCTACCGCCGTAACGGACCGCACGCGTCTCGGCTAATTCCGAATACAAACGGTAATCCTGTTGGTAGTCCTGTAACCACAGCGGATTTTGCAAGATGTGTTTAACGTTCAAACGATAAGGGGTTCTTTGCCCGCGATGATCGCACGCATCGCCGATTCGGCGCATCGAGAAGCCTTCCTTGCTAACAAAGTACGCTAGTGCCGGCGTAACCAAAATAAACCAGTCGTCGATACCGCTCCGGGCCGAATAAACCGTTGCCGCCCGATAAAGCCCCCACATGATGCTTCGATTCAGATTACGGTAATCGTGCAAAAAGCTGATATTCGTCGATTTAGCATCGAAATGGACATTGCTTTTGCGCAGCGCAAAACGCCTAGCCTCTTTGACCACGCAGAGCCTGGAAATCTCTACAGCACGGCTGTAACAAGCCTTTGGGAGGCTTCGATACGGGGTACAATGTTCTTCGAATGGAAAGCCTTGCTTGCCGGGCCTGACCAATCTGAGCGCACCCAGCCACTCGCCGCTAAATTTATGCCGGACCAGAAAATGCACAGCGCGACTATCCCACTCGTCGCTCTCGATCCCGTCCGGATACAACTGCTTGTCCTCGAAGCCCAACTCGTCACAATAAACACGGTAGCGAATACGGTAATGGATATCTTTTGCTTCAGGCGTATCGGCTAAAAACACCTCGAAACAACTATCGAATGAATGCGGACTTTGGATCACGCGGCACCACACTTAATAAATTTGTTTAATAAGTTCAACTAACTATGAAAACTTTTTCACGCGCCATTTCAAAATGGTATCTCAATTCTGTTAATTTTGAAACCGCGTGACAAAAAAGTACAACCTCCACCGAGGCAACAAGTTACCTAGTGGCATTCCAGCGTAAATCCAGAGTCAACGGATAATCCCTATTCAATTGCTCGACAGGCACTTCCGCCGATCCGGCACTCGGCGTGTAACCGTGCCGCAAAAACCGACTAACCCGCCGGCCTTCGGCTTCGTAGGCATTCACCGGCAAAGTGTCGTAATTCCGCCCGCCGGGATGACTGACATGGTAGGTGCAACCACCCACCGAACGGCCGTTCCAGGTATCGATCAAATCGAATACCAACGGCGCCTGTACGCCGATGGTGGGATGCAAGGCAGAAGGCGGATTCCAGGCCCGGTAGCGAATCCCGGCTACCATCTCGCCTTGCTTTGCCGTCGGCCGCAACGGCACCCGCCGGCCATTACAACTCAACAGGTAACGCTCGCCCATCGCACCGTTCAGCGATACTTGCAGCCGTTCGACTGAAGAATCCACATACCGTGCAGTACCGCCGCTGGTGATTTCCTCGCCCAGCACATGCCATGGTTCAATCGCCTGATGTAAATCCAACTGCAAATTACCCACGCGCATGCTACCGATGTGCGGAAACCGGAATTCCAAAAACGGCGCAAACCACTCGCTCTTGAAATCGTAGCCGGCGGTCTGCAGATCCAGCACCACATCCTGGATATCGCTGGCGATAAAGTGCGGCAGCATGTATTTATCGTGCAATTGCGTCCCCCAGCGCACCAGCGGCTTCCGGTAGGGCTCGCGCCAAAACCAAGCCACCAAGGTTCTGAGCAGCAACATTTGCATCAGACTCATCCGCGCATGCGGCGGCATCTCGAACGCGCGCAACTCCAGCAGCCCCAGTCGACCGGAGTCGCTACCCGGCGCGTAGAGCTTGTCGATGCAAAACTCAGCGCGGTGGGTATTGCCGGTCATATCGACCAACAAATTTCGCAACAACCGGTCCACCAGCCAGGGCGCCGGCACTTCGCCGTCCGGCATTTGCTGAAACGCAATTTCCAGTTCGTACAAACTATCGTTACGGGCCTCGTCGACCCGCGGCGCCTGGCTGGTTGGGCCGATAAACAAACCGGAAAACAAATAGGACAAGGCCGGATGGTGCTGCCAATAGGTGACCAAACTGCGCAGCAAGTCGGGACGGCGCAGAATCGGGCTGTCTACCGGTGTGATTCCGCCCAGAGTGACATGGTTGCCACCGCCGGTGCCGGTATGACGGCCGTCGAGCATGAACTTTTCGGTACTCAACCGGGTCAGCCGCGCATCTTCGTATAGCGTGGCCGTATTCTCGACCAGCTCGCGCCAACTGGCGGCGGGATGGATGTTGACCTCGATCACCCCCGGGTCCGGCGTCACCGGCAAGCGGTTCAGACGCAAATCGTGCGGCGGCTGGTAGCCTTCGATCACAACCGGAAGTTTCAATGCCGCAGCGGTGGCCTCCACCGAGGCGATCAGATCCAGATAGTGCTCCAGTTCATTAGTCGGCGGCAAAAACACATACAAGCGCCCCTCCCGGCTTTCTACCACCATTGCGGTATGCGGTATCCACAGCGGGTCTTTCGAGTCGCGCTCGTCCACGGCCTCCATTTCGGGGGGATGCCATTCCTGTTTCGCGGTTTGGCTATAGCGCCGGCTGACTTCCGAGTCGATATCGCCCAGCGGTTCAACCGTATCGTACAAACTACGCTCCACCGGCTGTTCCCGTTGTTCGAACGGCACCCACGGCAGGCTGTTCAACGGCAACCGCAAGCCCATCGCCGAATCGCCGGGCAACAAATACATCTCGCCGCGACGAAATGACCACACAGCGCTATTCCAGGAGCGAGCCCTATAACTCCAGTGTAACGGCAAGGCGTAGCCGGCCGCTTCACCCAAATTGCCGCTCAATATTCTGACCAGCCGCTGCCGTTCCAGATCGTCGGTTAAGTCGGCCTGCTGCGGATCGAAATTAGCTGGCAATAGGCTTTCCTGGTGTAAATAATGCACGGGATCTTCATAACCCGGCACGATGCAGGCCGCCTTCAAGCCCAGCCGCTTGGCCAGATCCCGCACAAATCCCTCTGCCTGCTCCCTACCGAATCCGTAATCCCGACTTTCGTCGGCCAGCAATCCCGGATTTTTCCAGACCGGCAAGCCGTCCTTGCGCCAGAAGCAAGCCAGCTGCCAGCGCGGTAAAGCCTCACCCGGATACCATTTGCCTTGGCCGAAGTACAACAAACCGCCCGGTGCAAAACTCTCGCGCAAGCGCCGAATCAATTTGCCGGCCAGCTTACGTTTTTCCAGGCCATCGGCCTCCGTGTTCCATTCCGGCGCATCCATGTTATCGATCGAAACAAACGTCGGCTCCCCGCCCATCGTCAGCCTGACGTCGCCGGCCACCAATTCGGCGTCGACTTTCTCGCCCAAGGCATCGATCTCGGCCCATTGCCGCTCGGTGTAAGGTTTGGTGACACGCGGATCTTCATGAATCCGGGTGACGCGGTTGGCAAATTCGAAACGGGTCTGAGCCTCTCCGGTAAAGCCGCCGCTGACCGGCGCCGCGCTGACGTAATCCGCGGTACAGGCCAACGGTATATGGCCCTCCCCGGCAAACAAACCCGAGGTCGGATCCATCCCGATCCAACCCGCGCCCGGAATGTAGACTTCGGCCCAGGCATGCAGGTCGGTGAAATCGTGATCGGTACCGGACGGCCCGTCCAACGCTTTGACGTCGGCCACCAGTTGCACCAAATAGCCGGAGACGAAGCGCGCCGCCAAGCCCATGTGTCGCAGCACTTGCACCAACAGCCAACCGGAGTCGCGGCAGGAACCCAGTTTCTTTTGCAAAGTCTCCTCGCAACTTTGCACACCCGGCTCCATCCGGATCGAGTAAGCCACCGCCTGATTAACCGCCCGGTTCGCCGCCACCAGAAAATCGACCACAGCTTGTTCGTTACGCGGCAGGGATTTCAGAAAATCGGTCAGCAACGGCCCTTTCTCGCGAATTTCCAGATACGGGATCAATTCCTTGGCCAGCTGCTCCGGATACTCGAACGGATATTTCTCGGCGTATTCCTCCAGGAAAAAATCGAACGGATTGATCACGGTCATTTCCGCGATCAAATCCACCTCAATCGACAGCTCCCGGGTTTTTTCCGGAAACACCAGCCGGGCCAAATAGTTGCCGAACGGGTCCTGCTGCCAATTAATAAAGTGCTTTTCCGGTTTGACCCGCAGCGAATAGGCCGAAATCGGCGTCCGCGAATGTACGGCCGGCCGCAAGCGCAACACGTGCGGCGCCAGTTGCACCGGCTTATCGTAGAAATAGCTGGTCTTGTGGTTTATCGCGACCCGGATACTCATGCATTCACCAATGGATTGGCGGCTTCGCTTTCAGCCTGTAATAGCCGCAAGTTTTCCTCCACGCCGGCGGCATGGGTCAACTCGGCAACGTTTTGCTTGGTAAAAAAGCCGTCGAAATCGCCAAAGCGCTGCACGTATTCGATAATCAACGACGAGTGCTCGGAGGCGCTGGAAAAAATCTGCTTCAAACCCTCTTCCCGCGAGCCGATCACATCCAGCAGGAAATCCTTACCCCTGGCCCGGATCGCATCGACCACATAATCGATATTGGCCTGGTTGCCGGTCTCGCCGTCCGCGACCGCCAGCGCCAAATGATGCAGACGCGGCCCGTAATTGCGGACAAAATTTTCGGTCGGCGACGGCAATCCGACCAAATGGTTGACGAAATACGGCTGGTTGGCCGCCGTGAATACTTTGGCCGGACTAATCCGTTCGTCGGCGTAATGGATGCTCTTGGTGACGTTGGTCGACGAATTCTGATTGGCGATATCGTAGGACCCCCAGTAGTAATAGCTGGACAGGGTCAAATACTCCAGAATCGCCACTTCCCGGTTCTGGCTGTAAACCCGCGTCGCCAAATGGTCGATCGGCCTGATCAGTTTATCCAGCCCCAGTTCTTCCTGAATCGCCTTGGCGGCATGGTAACCGCGATTGACTTCGTCCAGGATCACGCTATTGCCCAATGCGTACACCCGGATGTCTTCCGGCGGCCGTTCCCAATAAGCGACGATGTTGTGGGTGTAAGGCGACGGCTTGACGATGGCCATATTGCCGGGCAATTCCAGTTTTCGGATCTGGTCCTGGTTGAAAAAGCGGATTTCCCGGCTTTTTTGCTGCTCCACCACTTCGTGCAGATTGCTGACCCGGAAAATCTCGCCCATATAGCGCGAGTTGGGTTTATGCGCTCCGATCGGATAGACCTCGTTCAAACTGCGGAAGATATCGCCGCGCCCCGGATCGCGCACTTCCCGCACCAGCAAGTCCGGCGACTCCATATCGATGCGCAGGATATGGGTCCAATGCGACTCCGACTCCAATGTCACCAAGTAATGATAGGGCGTCATCAGGGCCAATTCGCTGACATAAGCCGCCGAGCAGCCCGGCTCTACCGTGATCATCAACGCATCGATCTCGCGAATCATTTCGGTCAATCCGGTACGGTCGCGGTTTTCCAGCAACCGGACCAGAAACTCGTCGAACCAGGCCGAATTGGCCTTATCGCCCTGTTTGGGGTGTATCAATGAATTAACCATCCTGCTTCCTTTAACACTTGTTGTCCGTTCCGCATCTGTAGCGGACATTGTCCGCGGCCAGCCGCAATTCCCCGGCGGTTCAATCCGGGCTATTCAAAAACGCGCGCTGAATCTCGATGCCGAGCGCATTGTTACGGGCGATAAAATCCTGCAAAAACTCGTGCAGTCCGCTATTAAAGATGTGGGTAATCCGGCCGAAATGCAGCCGGGCATGGTTCTCGCCGGCCAAACGCAAGCACTCGCAGCCGGGCTGGCGGCAAAGCTGTTCCAGAATCGGCGCCAACTCGTCGTAGCAGGCATGCAGCGACCGCGGCATATCGTCGCGCAACACCAACAGCTCGGCGACTTTGGTCGGTTCTATCGTATCGCGGTAAACTTTCTGATAGGCCTCGAACGCGGATACCGAACGCAACAACGAGCTCCATTCGTAATAATCCACTTCGGCGGCCGGATCTTCGTTAGGCAGCAGCAACTGAAACTTGGCATCCAGCAACCGCGCGGTATTGTCGGCGCGTTCGACGAAACTGCCCAGCCGCACGAATTTATAGCCGTCGTCGCGCAACATGGTACCGAAGGTCACGCCGCGGAACAGGTGCGAGCGCGACTTGACCCAATCGCAAAATTCGCCGATATCGGCCTCGCGCAGGCCCAGCCGGATCCGTTGCCGCAATTCCAGCCACAGCGCGTTGACCGTTTCCCACATCTCCGACGACATCGCCACTCGCACCGCCCTGGCATTCTCCCGTGCCGCCCCCAGCGCGCTGACGATGCTGGACGGATTGCGCTCGTCCAAGGCCATATAACGCATCACGTTCGCCGCCGTGTAACTGCCGTAATCGCGCTCGAACGCGGCAAGGTCGTCGGCGATCAATACCGGCGGCTTCCAGCGCGCCGCCTCGTCATAGGCGCTGTTGGCGACCAGCGACATGCGGTCGGTCACATCCAGCACCCGAGCCATGTTTTCGGCACGCTCGATATAGCGGGCCATCCAATATAAATGATCGGCGGTACGGCTCAGCATGGTTTATCTCCGTTCAACACCCAGGTGTCCTTGGTACCGCCCCCTTGCGAGGAATTGACCACCAACGACCCCTCCCGCATCGCCACCCGGCACAATCCGCCCGGCACCAGCGTTACGGTCTTGCCGGACAACACGAACGGTCGCAGATCGACGTGGCGCGGCGCCACGCCCTGCTCAACCAAAGTCGGACACGTCGACAGCGCCAAGGTGGGCTGGGCGATGTAATTGTCCGGTTCGGCCAGTATCCGGGCCCGGAAATCTTCGATTTGCTGCCTCGATGCAGTCGGTCCTACCAACATGCCGTAACCGCCGGAGCCCTGTACCTCTTTCACCACCAGTTCGGCCAGATGCTCTAGCACATATTTCAAGTCGTCCGGGTTTTCCAGCTTGTAAGTCGGCACATTGGACAATATCGGCTCCTCGCCCAGGTAGAAACGCACCATGTCCGGTACAAAGGTGTAAGTCGATTTATCGTCGGCGACGCCGGCACCGATTGCGTTGGCCAAAGTCACGCCGCCGTTGCGGTAGACCGAAACCAGCCCCGGCACGCCGAGCATGGAATCTTCGCGGAACGCCAAAGGATCGAGGAAGTCGTCGTCGATCCGGCGGTAAATCACGTCGATCCGTTTCGGCCCTTCGGTGGTGCGCATGAACACAGCATTCTCCCTACAGAACAGGTCCTGGCCTTCCACCAATTCGATACCCATTTGTTGCGCTAAAAATGCGTGCTCGAAATAAGCGCTGTTGTAGGCGCCCGGCGTCAGCAGCACCACCACCGGATCATACACGCCAGGCTGCGCTACGGCGCGCAAGTTGTTCAACAACACCTGCGGATAGTGCTCGACCGGCGCCACTGCATAACGGCGGAACAGTTCCGGAAACAGCCGCATCATCATTTTGCGGTTTTCCAGCATGTAGGACACGCCGGAAGGCGTGCGCAGATTGTCTTCCAACACGTAGAACTGGTTTTCCGCGGTGCGGACGATATCGATACCGGCGATGTGGGCGTAGATGCCGCCCGGCACGTCTACACCCTGCATTTCCGGCCGGTACATTTCGTTTTCCAGGATGGTCGCCGGCACAATACCGGCCTTGATAATTTCCTGGTCGTGGTACAAGTCGTTCAGGAAGGCGTTCAAGGCCGCGACGCGTTGGATCACGCCGGCCGAAAGCTGGCGCCACTCGTTGGCCGCCAGTATCCGCGGAATCACGTCGAACGGAATCAAGCGTTCGGCACCGGCTTCCTCGCCGTAAACGTTGAACGTGATGCCAACCCGGCGGAACAGCATTTCCGCTTCACGGGATTTCTGCATCAGTTGAGCATGATCGACACCTTTCAGCCACTCCGAAAACGGTTGATACAGGCGTCGCACCTGGCCGTCTCCGGCCCGCATTTCATCGAAAATATTTTGTGTATTCATGACTTAACCCAGAGCAAACCACATGCCAAACAAATTAATGCTGATTTATCAGCCGGTTAAATAGGCGTCGACAGACAACCCGAAACCAGCGCACCAATCCGGTGCATAAGACGTCAGCTGCCGCCCTTAAAACGACCGTCGGCCCGTTTGCCAACCGCAACGGATTGCCATTTTCCGGCCGATTGGCTAAGGTTGCCGCCCCACTCCCTTTTGCAAGAGGCTGACACCATGCCGGCAGATTCGATCACCATTTTCGGCGAAGCGCTGTTCGATTGTTTTGCGGACGGCAGCCGGATTCTCGGCGGCGCACCGTTCAACGTTGCCTGGCATTTGCAAGGCTTGGGCGCCGAACCCTTATTCGTCAGCCGCATCGGCCGGGATTCGGCCGGGGCGGAATTGTTGGCGGCCATGCAAACCCAAGGCATGCGCCAAAATGGGGTGGAGATAGACGCCGCCCGTCCGACCGGTAGCGTGACAGTCAGTATCGACAACGGCCAGCCGAGTTACCATATTCTGGCGGAGCAAGCTTACGACTACATTGCCACCCCGGAATTGCCCATCGGCCACGAGTCAGGTTTGCTCTACCACGGCAGTCTGGCGCTGCGGCATGACGTATCCCGCGCGACTTTCGAACAGATCAAACCCCAATGGCGCGGCCCGGTGTTTTTCGACGTCAATCTGCGCGCGCCCTGGTGGAATGCGGACGACATTCACACATGGATAGCCGATGCCGATTGGTTGAAGTTGAACGACGAAGAGCTGGCATTCTTGCTGCCGGAGAGCCAAGCCATCGACAGCAAACTGCTGCTATTGCAACAACGTTACGATTTGCGGGGCGTGGTGGTGACTCGCGGCGAGCATGGCGCACTAGCGCTGACCGCGGGCGGCGAATTTGTCGAAGTGAGACCGGCCGGCAGCGTGACGCTGGTCGACACGGTAGGCGCCGGCGACGCCTTTGCCGCAGTGTTGCTGTTGGGGATAGCCCGCGGCTGGCCGCTGGCGCCGACGCTGGAACGCGCCCAAGATTTCGCCTCGGCCATCGTCGGACAACGCGGGGCCACGGTCAGCGACCCCGAATTTTACCGGCGGTTCAGAGAAGCCTGGCATTGACCGGCTAAGACTCCTGCCGCGCCGGCATACCGTCGGCCGAATTAGCGGCCCTGCCGATGAAAATCTGTTTGAATTGCGGCATGAAACTGGCTGTGATCGGAATCGAGTAAAAGCAATACATCGCCGCCGCTTCGCCGGTCGAAACGCCAAACAGCCACTGCGGCACGAACAAGGTCATCAACGCCCCGAAGCAATGGTAAGTGCCGATCCGCCAATTGTTTTTCCAGACAAAGCCGCTCAAAGCCAGCGCAAACAACGAGCCGTGAGTGACCAGCAGGCCGAAGGCGCTGGAGATCGCATAGCCGATATGGTAAATCCCCATGAACAGGCAGGACTGCATGCGGCCGATGAAGTTGGGATCGATACCGAACAACTGCCAATCGTTGGGCAAGCGGGTCAGAATCAAGAACAAGCCACTCAGACTGGAACCGACGAAAAAGGCTTTGCGTAAGGCATTGGGGTCGGTCGAATACGTCGCCAAAGCCGGCATGATCGCAAAAGCCTGCAAGCTGATATGCACCGACGACAATTCGCTGAGCAATAAATTAGTGCCGTAGCCGCACTGGTCGGCGACCGGATAGGCGAAATACTGAATGAATTCCATCAGCGAAAAATGGAAAATCGCATAGGCCCGGGCCAGTCTGACCCAAAAGGTTTCGTCCTTATCCAGAAACGTGACGCTGGACGCGACCAAGCCGGCCACCCCCAATCCCAAAGACATATTGGCGCTAAAACACATGGTTGATCCGTGAGTTAAACAGTCGAGAAAGCCGCCCCTGTCGGGCTGGCGGTTAAACTTTTCGTTATGGTCATGTTAACCAATCCACAAAGATACACGGACAGGCCGTGAATTGCAGCAATTTTTACGGTTATTCCGACCGGCGCAACGGCTCGGTCAGGACCGGTTGGCGGCGATAATCTGGCCGATTTTGTCCTCGACCCCATCCAGTTCGTGGTCGTAAATATCGGTGCGGTAGGCGGCTCCGGCCAAAGTCACCTCCGATGCCAAAGCCGACGCACCACCACCGGCAATATGCACCCGGGTCAAAGTCGATAATCCCGGCTGTAACGGCGCGGCGCGCAATTCGTCCGGCGCCAGCGCAATCCGTACCTGCACCCGCTCGGCAATGTGAATGAAATTGCCGGTGGCGTTATCGGTCGGCAACAGCGCGAAACTGCTGCCGGAACCGGGATTCAAGCCCTGTACCCGGCCGTGGTACAACCGTTCGCCGCCGAAAGCATCGACCCGAATCTCGGCGGCCTGGCCCGGTCGAATATCGGCAATCTGGGTTTCCAGAAAATTGGCTTCGACCCAGAGCTCTTCCAGCGGCACCACCACCATCAACGCCGCGCCGGCATGCAAATTGTCGCCGACCTGCACCTTGCGCTTGGCGACATAGCCCGCCACCGGCGCCCGCACCTCGCGCCGCCGGTAATCCAGATAAGCCCGGCGCAAGCGGCTCTTGGCCTGTGCCACCGCCGGATAGTCCTCGACGCCGGAGTCGCGCAACTGGGCGGCCACGCCGTCCTGCTCGGCGCGGGTCTCGCGTATCGCCGCCGCCAATTCGCGCAATTTGTCTTCGGCATTCTGTACTTGCTGGTCGGACACCGCACCGTCGCCGGCCGCGGCTTTAAAGCGTTGCAAATCATGTTCGACTTGAGCCACGGCAGCTTGCTTGGCCGCCAGGCGCTGTCCCAAACTCGCCAACCGGGCTTTCAAGGCATAAAACTCGCGCACGGTTTTCGCCAACTCGGCTTCGGCCTGTTGCATCGCCACCCGCGCGTAGCTGCCGTCCAGCCGCACCAGCACATCGCCTTTGTTAACCGCTTGGGTATTCTCGGCCAGGATCTCGACCACCGTGCCGTCGACCTGAGCCTTGACCCCAATCAAATGCCCGGCGATGAAGGCGTCGTCGGTCTTTACCCAATCGCGTTGCGTGAGCCACCAATAGAGTCCGCAAGCAAGCGCGGCCAGCAACAACATCATGGTGACAAAGCGCAGCCGGCGGCGACGCTGCTGGAGAATCTCGCGCGGGCGAATCGTTTTCTGCATAGGGGTTCAGGGTTGGTTTGCGGATTCGGCGGCTGCTTGGTAACCGCCGCCCAAGGCTTTGATCAGGCTGACCGCGTTTTTATGTTGTTCGGCCGCCAAGCCGGCCAGCAGCAGGCGCTCGCGATTGGCTTCGAGCCGCGCCAGCACAGGCTTGCCGCGATCGTGCAAACCGTTGCGCATCAGGCTTTCGCTGAGCCGGCTTTGCGCTTCGGCGGCCGCCACGGCTTGCTGCTGTGCGGCGGCTTTGGTATCCAGTTCGCGCCAACGGCTCAAGGCGTCGGCGACATCCTGCACGGCATGCAGCAAGCCGGCGTTATAGCGCTGCACCGCCAGGTCGTAGGCCGCCTTCCGATAACCAAGCTGGGCGCGCAAGCGGCCGCCTTCGAATATCGGCAACTCGACGGACGGGCCGACGGCATAGGCCAGACTCGAGCCTTGCAAGGCAATATCGATCAGGCTGACGCTGTGAAAGCCGGTGAAAGCCAGCAAATTGACATCCGGATAAAACGCGGTTTTGGCGACATGAATATCCTCGGCGGCGGCCTCGGCCTGCAAGCGCGCGGCATGCAGATCCGGCCGCCGCGCCAGCAACCGCAACGGCAGATCGGCCGGCAAGGCCAGCGCTTGCGGAACGACCTTGGCGTCGATACCGATCCGCGTTCCCCAATCGGCACCCTGCCCGGCCAACGCGGCCAATTGGTTACGGCACAATTCCTGTTCGGCGCGCAAACCGGCCGCCGCCTGTTGGGCCGCGCGCAGATTGCGTTCGGCTTGCCACAGCGGCGTTTCGCCAATCAAACCGGCGGCGCGGCGGCTCTGTTCCAACCGGTAAAGCGTCTCCCGGTCGGCGACGATATGTTCGGCCACTTCTGACTCTTCGGCGGCCGCCAGTAAATCGAAATAGGCTCCTGCCACGGCCACGGCCAGCAACAGCCGGGCGTCGGCCAGTTCGGCACTGGCGGCCAGCGAGCGATCGACCGCGCTTTGCAGACTGGCCTGGTCGCGCCCCCAAAAATCCAGGTGGTAGCGCAACACCAGCGGGTTGACCAACAAGTGGCGGAAGTGCTGGCCGGCGAATTTAGCCTGCACGCTGTCGGCGGAAAAGCGTTGCGCGGCAAAGCTGACGTTGGCGTCTACGGTCGGATACAGGTCGGCAGCTTCAAAGTCGGCCAAGGTTTCGGCCTGCTGCAGACGCGCCTCGGCGACTTTCAGATTGGGATTGCCGGCCAGCGCGGTTTCGATCAAGCCGTTCAAGGTCGGGTTGCCGAACGCCGTCCACCAGCGCTGCTCCGGCCAAGAGCCTTGCACGGCCATCTCGGTGCTGGTACGCGCCAAGGTTTGCTCGATGGACGGCATCAGCGCCAGTTGGGCGCGAGGGCTGTCCTCGCCGAACAACGCGCAGCCGCCTGTAGCGATCGCCAACAATACCAAGCTGAACCGTTGCGCCACGGCCATCATGCATCCTCCTCCACTAATGCTTCTTCCAGCGCGCGCTGCATGGCCGGCGCGGCACGAACCGGGGCGCGGGTCGGCTCGGCCAACCAAACCAAGGCCGCCAGAACGACGAAAATACAGCCGGCCAACCAGAAGGCGTCGTTCAAGCCGCGAATGGCTTGGGCCTTGCCCGCCAGTTTGGCGAATTTGGCCAGCGCGGCATCGGCCTCGAAGCCGCCGGCCAGTAAATTTTGCAGCGCATCCGCGCCGGCATCCGACCAAGCGTCGCGGCTTTCGGCGAAACGGGTCATATGCAACGGCGTACGCCGGTAGAAAATCACGCCTTGCAAGGCAATACCGATCGCGCCGGCGGCGATACGCAACAGATTGGCCAATTCCAGCGCCCGCCAATGCCGCTCGGCCGGAATGCCGTGCAACATCAACGCGGTTAACGGTACGAAAAAACTGCCCAGACAGGCGCCCTCCAGCAGTTTCGGCCAGCACAACTGGGCAAAACTGTCCGGGTCGTCGAATCGGCTCAACCAAAAATAAGTGGCGGCAAAACCCAACAGATTGGCGCTGGCCAGCAGGCGGGCATCGACCCGCTTGACTACCTCATGAAAAATACCGGCTATCGGTTTGGCGAAAATCGCCATCGGCAAAAACACCAGGCCGGCCAGAAACGACGAGTAACCCAGCGCCAGTTGCAATTGCACGATCAGCAACGACAACAAACCCTGAAAACACAGAAAACCGACGCACAAGCCGATCACGCCGATCGTAAAATTGCGTCGGGCGAACAAGCGAATATCCAGAAACGGCCGGCGGCAACCCCATTCCCAAATCAGCCAATACAGCAGCAACACGACCACGCCGACACCCAGCGCCAGGAGGTAACCGGAATTGGCCCAATCCCAGTCATTGCCTTGGTTCAGCAGGGCTTGCACGCCAAATAAAATCGCTATCGCCATCAGGCAACCCGGAACATCCAAGCGTTGCCGCAAGCGCGGCCCGCCGCGGCCGTACAGCAAGGCGCCCAACAAGCCGGCAATCGCCAACGCCAGCGGGATATTGCCCCAAAACAGCCAGCGCCAACCCAGCGAATCGGCCACCCAGCCGCCCAGCGGCGGACCGAAGGTAAACGGCGTCAGGGTAAACAAACTCCAGACACCGATAGCGAGCGACTTGCGCTGGTCCGGATATTCCTTGAGCAACAAGGCCTGGCCCAACGGCAGGGTCAGGCCGCCGCAGAAGCCCAGCACCACTCGCGCCGCCAGATACAGATGAAAGTCTTCGGCGAGCGCGCACAGCCACGAGGCCAACGCAAAACCGGCGAACGCCCAGATCAGCGGCCGGTATTCGCCGAATCGGCGGCCCAGCCAGCCCCCGATCGGCAAGCCCAGGGCCAGCGCGATCATGTAGTCGGTCTGGGTCCAGGTGCCGAAGCTGGGCGGCACGCCCAAACCGGCCGCGACCCTGGGCAGCATCGCGATATAGGCGCCGGCGTTGAAAATCACCAAGGCATGACCGCCGCCGAGCAGCAGGTTGAATAAACTGAAGCGCCAACCGCGCAGCCGTTTCGGGTAATCGGCGCTCATCCTTCAATCTGCTTGCCCGTTCTCAGCTCTGATTGGCGTTCGACACATTGCGCAGCCCCAAATCGCCGAGACTTTGCCGCAACAGCGGTACCGCCATCTCGGCAATCAGTTGCCGAAATGCCTTACCATCGTGTTGAAGCGACGCCAGAGCGCCATCGTCGACCCGAAAGCTCTCGGAATGGGCGCGGGCCAACACGCGGCCCGAAGCTGGATCAATCAATTTCAGCATCAGTTGCAACGAGGTTTGGCCTTCGAAGATTCGGTAACGGCCCACGCCCAATTCGATTACGGCATCGTATTGACCACGGCTCGCATAGTTGGTCTGGCTGAGATCCTGCGCATACCAAGCTTGAATGGCTCGGCGCCATTGTGGCAGGCTGGCATCATCCGTCGCGGCCAATCGGTAGCCGTCGCGACTCAATTCGGCACCGCGGTTAGATTGGGCCAACAAGCCCTGCAAGGCTTCGGCCGCAGACTTTTCCGGCGTCCACGGGGTTTGAGCCGCGCGGCCACCGGCGGCGGTCGGCGGCAAAGCGTCGATCATTGCATCGACGTCGTCCGCCGCATTGCTCAGCATGCCGGCGACGACGATGCCGCCCGCAGTCTGATAATTTTGCCTATCCAGCGCCACGCCCATCGCCATATTCTGGGTGTGGCGATACGCTGCGTCGCGTTGCTCCAGCAGGTCGGGTATGACTTCCAGAGGCGGTGCCGCGACCGGCACAATCAACAAGGACTGGATTTGGCTGGTTTGAAAGGCGACCGGTTTTGTCGGCGACGCGGCACAAGCCGCCAATAGCAACGGCAGCGCCAAGCCCAGCAGCCATCTTGAATTGACACGAATGTATTTATCGGTGTGTGTTGTCGTTTTCATACTGTACTCCTAGATCGGATATACGATCGAATCGATATATTTATTCACTATAAAAACCCAGCACGGATAAGACAAACGATATTTATTGGAGTTTAATATCGAGGAGACCGATACTAAACCGCATGGACATCGACCAAATCAGAACCTTTTTGAGCGTCGCCGCCAACGGCAGTTTTCTGGAAGCCGCCAACCGCCTGTACGTGACCCAATCGACGGTCAGTACCCGGATTCAGCGTCTGGAAGCCTATTTGGGCGTTACCTTGTTCCTACGCAACCGGGCTGGCGCCAGCCTGACCCAGCCCGGCCAGCGCTTTCTGCGCCACGCCAAGGCCTTATTGCTGACCCTGGAACAGGCCCGCCACGACATCGGCTTGCCCAGCCGCTTCCGCGACAGCGTCAGCATCGGCGCCCGCATTGCCTTGTGCGAAGGCTTGTTGCCGGAATGGATCGGTGCGATTCGGCGGCAAATGCCGGATGTTTCGATCCGCACCGATATCGGCTTCGAGGAAGATTTGATGCGCAGCCTGATTTCCGGCGCGCTGGACATCGGCATGATGTATACGCCGCAACACAGCCCGGGCCTGCTGGTGGAGCACATCTTCGACGAAACCCTGCTACTACTCAGCACCGATCCGGACCGGCCCTGGCCCAACGACGACTACATCTACGTCAATTGGGCGCCGGGTTTTTATGCCCAGCACAACAATGCCTTTCCGAACCTGGAACGCTCCGCGCAAGTGGTTAACATCGGCTGGATGGCGCTGCAATTGATCCTGGCGCAAAACAGCGGTTCCTGTTTTCTGCCTATCCGCCTGGCGGCACCGCTTCTGCAATCCGGCCGCTTGCATCTGGTGGCGGATAGCCCGCGGTTCACACTGCCGGCTTACATGGTGTCCGGTCGCGACAACGACTCGCCGGTGCTGCAACAAGTGCTGGCCCAACTGCGCGACCTGGCCGCCGCCGAACGACAGCGGGATTATTTGGCGCTCGGCGCTTAGTCCAAGGTGACCGACGCCACATGAAACGCGTCGGCATAAATATCGTCGAATTTCGCGCCGTTCAGAAAAGCCTGGCGTTTGCTCTGCTGCACCATGTCCGGATGGCCGCACAAGTAGACCCGCCACCCTTTCAAATCCGGCAATTGCTTCATCGCCACATCATTAGCTCGTCCGCTGGCGACGCCATCCGGTGCATCGCCGCGCGATACGCAGGGCGTGTAATGGAAATTGGCGTGTTGCGCCGCCAGGCCGCGCATCTCCTCCACCCAATACAAACCGTCCATTTCCCGGCTACCGTGGTAGAGATGAATCTGGCCGGCGTGGTCGTGGTGCAAGGCCTCGCTGACGATACCCGCCAACGGCGCCAGGCCGCTGCCGGTGCCAATCAACAACAAATTGCCCGGCTGCCCGCTGGGCAAGTAGTAGCACAGGCCCTGCGGATCGGATACTTCCAGTAGATCGCCGAGTTTCAGTTCGTCGTGAGCCCATGCGCTGAAGCGGCCGCCGGCCAACCGGCGGATATGAAAGGTCAAGTCGCGGGCGTGGACCCGGTTGTTGGCGATCGAATAACTGCGCTGCAAACCGTCGCCGCGCTTCAAATTGACGAACTGGCCGGCGTAGTAGTCCAGAGATTGATCGGTATGCAGCGTCAGCAGTAAAGTCTCGGCGTTGAGCAACTGCTTGCCGGCCACGGTGGCGTGGCAGAAGCGTTGTTCCGGCGAACCGATGCCGATCGCCATATCGCGTTCCGGATAGCACAGGCAGGCCAGAAAGTGGTTCTGATGGCGCAGCACGTCCTTCAAGCCGGCCTGGGCCGCGGCCGGCGGCGCTCCGTCCAGGCTGCGGGCGATACAGCTCTGGCAAGCGCCCTGCCGGCAACCGTAAGCAATCTCGACCTGTTCCCGCAGCAAAGCGTCCAATACCGACTCGCCCGGCCGGCAACCCAATTCGCGCCGGCCGACGCTAATCTTACGTGTCTGCATGACCTGCATCTCCCCTTAGCGGCCCAGCACGTCGTTGCGTGTGGTTTCGGCAATCGCCGCGACTTGCTGAATCAAGGCCTGCGGCACATTCAATTCCTGCAAGGTCATCGCCAGATTTTCGACCACGGCGTCAAAATGGGAGTCGTCCAGACCCAGTTTTTTCACCAGATGAGCATGGGCCTGACGCATGTCGGCGCCGGAATAATTGTTGGGACCACCGAAGGCCATCGTCAAAAAGGCTTTTTGCTTGGCGGCCTGTTTGTCCATGTCGGTGTGGTCGAAGAAGCGGTTGATGCGATGGTCGCTCAGCACTTTGCGATAGAAGATATCGACCGCAGCATTGACTGCGGCTTCGCCGCCCAGTTGTTCGTACAGAGTTGCAGTGGTTTCGCTCATATTGTTCTGCCTATATGGAATGGATGAATCGGTACGGCTTGTGGAAGCCGGGAGCAGAATAAGCCAACCCGACGACTTTTACAATATTTATATTATAAAACTTATTTATATTAGCTATCGGCTTTTCCGATACTTTGCCGAGCACCGATTCCGGCATAGAATTGCGCCATCTCCAGCCTTTGACTTGCAGCATTGCCATGACCCAACCCAGCGGCTCCCGCCAAGAACAAATCCTGAATTTACTGCTCGCTGCATCGAACGGGCTAAGCATCGACGAACTGGCCGTCGAAATGCAGATTTCGCGCAATGCCGTGAAACAGCATTTAGTCGGATTGGAAAAAGAACAACTGGTCGCCGAAGCGGCCTTGAACAGCACCGGCGGCCGACCGGCGCGCAGTTACAAATTGACGGAGCTGGGACGTAACCGCTTGCCGAAGCAATACGGCTGGTTCTGCACCTTGTTATTGGCGGAACTGAAATCAGAACTCGGCGAAGCCGCCCTGCGGCAAATGCTGGCGCGGATGGGCGTCAATCTGGCGCAGTCGTTGGCACCGCAGTTCAATGGCAAAGATCCGGCAGCGAAACGCCAGACTTTGGTCGAATTGATGCAGACGCTGGGCTACCGCGCCGAATTGGAAACCGAAAACGGCCAACTCAGCCTGAAAGCCGTGAACTGCGTCTACCACGACTTGGCTCAGCAATTCCCGGAATTGTGTGAATTCGACCGGGCGCTGATCGGCACCTTATTGGAGAGCCCGATCGAACAAACGGCGTGTATGGCGCAGCAGGATTGCGCCTGCCGATTCAGGATTTGCGCCGGCGAACGCTAGCCGTCGAACGCCGACCGGAATTCACACCGCTTGCGTATTGCGGCCCCGGCGTTCGGGTTTTTCTAAGCGGGAGCCGGGGGTGATACAATAGCGGCTTCCCGAACGACATACGAATATCGCAATCATGAGACACCCTCTTCGCATGACATTCAGCCTGTTTGGCGGGCTGCTGTTACTGTTCACCAGCCTGTCTTTGTCAGCCGCCGGCCCGATTTTCACCCCGGCCGCCCCCAGCGTCGCCGCCTCCAGTTACTTTTTGTTGGATTTCGACAGCAGTCGGATTCTGGCCGAGAAAGATGCCGACAAGCGCGTAGCACCGGCCAGCTTGACCAAAATCATGACAGCCTACGTCGTGTTCCGCGAATTGAAAGCCGGACATTTAACCTTGGACGAGAAAGTCACGATCAGCCAGAACGCTTGGGAAACCGGCGGCTCGAAAATGTTTGTCGAAGTCAATAAACAAGTCCGGGTCGAAGACTTGCTGCAAGGCATGATCATTCAATCCGGTAACGACGCCAGCGTGGCCTTGGCCGAACACGTCGCCGGCAGCGAGCAAACGTTCGCAACGATGATGAACGAACAAGCCAGCCGCCTGGGCATGGCCAACAGCCATTTCGAAAACGCCACCGGCCTGCCCAGCCCCAACCATTACAGCTCGGCGCGGGATTTGGCGCTGCTGGCGCAGGCGGTGATCCGCGAATTTCCGGAATACTACCGCTGGGATTCGCAAAAGGAATTCACCTACAACGGCATCACCCAACAAAACCGCAATCTGCTGCTGTGGCGCGATCCGTCGGTCGACGGCCTGAAAACCGGCTTTACCGACGACGCCGGCTACTGCATGGTGGCTTCAGCCAAACGCGAAGACATGCGCCTGATCTCGGTGGTGATGGGTACCGCCAGCGCCAATGCCCGCTCCAACGAAAGCCAGTCGCTGCTGAATTACGGGTTCCGTTTCTTCGAAACCCACCGCTTGTACGAGGGCGGCAAGGCCTTGGCCGAAACTCGGATTCGCAAAGGCGTGACATCGAAATTGGCCGTCGGCTTGGCGGAAGACCTGTACGTTACGGCGCCGCGTAAGCACTTCAACGAACTGAAAGCCGAAACCCAGATCGACAAAGGCGTATTCGCCCCGCTCAACAAAGGCGATACGGTCGGCAGTCTGAACATTACCCTGGCCGGCGATCCGGTTGCCAGCAAGCCTCTGGTGACGTTGGATAGCGCGGCCGAGGGTGGCCTGTTCCGTCGCCTGTACGATGCCGCGATCGGTTTGCTGGAGAAGGAATGACGCAACAAGTCTATTTAAACGGCGAATACCTGCCGCTGGCGGACGCCAAGGTCTCGGTGCTGGACCGCGGCTTTTTGTTCGGTGACGGCGTCTACGAAGTAATTCCGGCCTACAAAGGCCGCCTGTTCCGGCTGGAAGACCACATCGCCCGCCTGAACAACAGCCTGGCCGGTATCCGTTTGCCGCTGTCGCATAGCGTGGCCGAATGGGAAGCGATATTCCGGCCGCTACTGGCCGACGACGGCCGCGACCAATACATTTACCTGCAAGTCACCCGCGGCTGGGCGCCGAAACGGGATCACGCGTTCCCGGCCCAGACCACGCCGACCGTGTTCGCGATGTCTGCCGACATCCTGCCCTTCCCCGGCCGTAGCGAGGGCATCAAAGCGATTACGTTGGACGACACCCGCTGGCAATTGTGCGACATCAAAGCCATCACGCTACTGGCCAACATCCTGCTACGCCAGGAAGCCGTCGACCGCGGCTGCACCGAAGCGATTCTGGTCAAAAACGGTTACGTCATCGAGGGCGCTGCCAGCAATCTGTTTGCCGTTATCGACGGCGAGTTGATCACGCCGCCGAAAGGCCACGAAATCCTGCCGGGCATCACCCGCGACGTGATTCTGGAATTGGCGGCAGCGCACCAAATCCCTTACCGGGAAGACATCATCGCCCTGGAAGCGCTGCAACAAGCCAACGAAGTCTGGGTGGTCAGTTCCACCCGCGAAATCGTACCGGTGGTAAACCTGGACGGTGCCGCGATCGGCGACGGTAAACCCGGCCCGCTCTGGAAACGCATGGACGAATTGTTGCAAGCTTATAAGAACGCTTTGTCATGACCGAATCCGAATCCTTACTCGAATTTCCCTGCCAATTTCCGATCAAGGCCATGGGCAGAAGCCGCGACGACTTCGACGCGATCGTGGTCGAAATCATTCGCCGCCACGTACCGGACATCCGTGAGGGCGCCGTCACCAGCCGCCCCAGCAAAGGCGGCAATTACACGGCGGTCACCGTCGTCATCGAAGCCACCAGCCGCGAACAATTGGATGCAATCTATCTGGGCCTGACCGCCTGCCCGGACGTCTTGATGGCGCTGTAAGTTCGCCCGTGAACGGCAACACCGAACTGCGCCAGTTGGGCCTGCGCGACTACGTCGAAGTCTGGCGCGCCATGCAACAGTACACAGCCGACCGGCTGCCGGACAGTCCGGATCAAATCTGGATCGTCGAACATCCGCCAGTCTACACGCTGGGCCTGAACGGCAAACGCGAACATCTGCTGGCTAACACCGACATCCCCGTCGTCGAATCCGACCGCGGCGGCCAAGTCACTTACCACGGCCCCGGCCAACTGGTAGTGTATCTGTTGGCCGATTTACGCCGCTTGAACCAAGGGCCGCGGCAAATGGTCAGCCTGCTGGAAAACGCCGCCATCGCCACGCTGAGCCAATACGGTATATCGGCAGCAGCCAGACCCGATGCGCCGGGGGTGTACGTCGCGGGCAGCAAGATCGCTTCGCTGGGCTTGCGCGTCAAACGCGGCTGCTGTTATCACGGCATCAGTATCAACAACGCGATGGATCTCGGCCCGTTTCGAGACATCAACCCCTGCGGCTACCCCGGACTGCAAGTGACCCAACTCGCGGATTTGGGGGTTAAGATATCGACTCAAGAACTGGCGGTGCCGCTGGTCCACCAATTGCTGAAGGCTATCGAACCATGACATTCAACGCCCCGTCCCGCACTACCCCGCAAACCCACCAACGCAAAGCCGACAAGCTGTCGCGGATACCGGTCAAAGTTGAACAGACCGGCGAACCGCCGTTGCGCAAGCCGGATTGGATTCGGGTCAAACTGCCGAGCGGCGACCAAGTCAACAAGATCAAGCAATCGCTGCGCGAACACCGTTTGCATAGCGTCTGCGAAGAAGCCGCCTGCCCCAATCTGGGCGAATGTTTCAGCCACGGTACCGCAACCTTCATGATCATGGGCGATTTATGCACCCGGCGCTGCCCGTTCTGCGACGTCGCCCACGGCAAACCGCAGCCGCTGGACCCGGAAGAACCGGCCAATCTGGCCGAGACCATCGCCGCGATGGGCTTGAAATACGTCGTCATCACCTCGGTCAACCGCGACGATTTGCGCGACGGCGGTGCCGGCCATTTTGCCGCCTGCATAGCCCAAGTCCGGGCCAAATCGCCGCAAACCAGGATCGAAGTATTGGTACCGGATTTCCGCGGCCGGATGGGCACAGCACTCGACATTTTGCAAAACCAACCTTGCGACGTATTCAACCACAACCTGGAAACGGTGCCGCGCCTGTACCTGCAAGCCCGTCCCGGCGCCGATTATTCAACCTCGCTGCAATTACTGGAACAGCACAAACAACGCTTGCCGCAGGTGCCGACCAAATCCGGCCTGATGCTGGGTATAGGCGAAACCGAAGCCGAAGTGGTGCAAGTCATGCGGGATTTGCTGGCCCACGGTTGCAGCATGCTGACACTGGGCCAGTATCTGCAGCCTAGCAAAGACCACCTGCCGGTACGGGAATACATCCATCCGGACCAATTCGCCCGTTACGCCGAGATCGCCCGCGAATTGGGCTTCCGCCAGGTTGCCAGCGCGCCTTTGGTCAGATCGTCTTACCATGCCGATATGCAGGCTGCCGGCTTGACGGAATAGGCGCATTACGGCCTCGCGCGCCGGCAAGCGCCGACACCGGCGCGTAGCCCAAAATCCGCCCTTATCCAATGCCTGGCCGGCGACGGAACCCAAAATTCCTGAGCTGCTCGGCAAAATAAACATGTCAAGTGCAAGCGCAACGTTTTCCTGCCCAGAACCGGTTTTTTTTATAGTACACTCCCGCCATTGTTCGTTTACCCACCACGCTCACTTCGAATCGGAGGAACTCAATGCTGACTCATGATGAAAAACGCGATTACATCCGCATGGACGTCGACTGCGACATTACTTACCGGTTGGCCGACTCCGACCAAGTCAGTACCGGCAGATGCACCACGCTGAGCGGCGCCGGCGTCTCGTTTATCGCCGCCCGCCCGTTCGATATCGGCTTGGCTCTGGAAGTGAGCATTCTGCCGAAAACACCGATCACACCGCCGATGACCGCGTTCATCGAAGTCGTGCGCAGCGTCAAACAAAACGACGGCAATTACGAAATCGCCGCGTCGATCAAAAGCATCAAAGGCAATTAAGGACCCGATCCGCCGCTCCACAAGGAAGTCGCACGCTATGTATATCATCACCAAAGAAGTTTATTTTTGTTACGGTCACCGCCTGATGAACCATCCGGGCAAGTGCCGCAACCTGCACGGCCACAGCGTCAAGGCCAGCATTTCGATTCGGCAGGAACAACTCAACCAGCAAGGCATGGTCTGCGATTTTTCCGACGTCAAAGCCTGCGTCGAAAGCTTTATCGACGACATCTTGGACCATAATTTTCTGTTGCACAAAGACGACCCGATCATTCCGGCACTGATCGCCAATAACGAACAATATCTGGCCATAGACGAACATCCCACGGCCGAAGTGCTCAGCAAAATGATTTACCAGTACGTCAAGCAGCAGGGCTTCAACGTCGACCAAGTGGTGCTGTGGGAAACCGCCAGCGCCAACGCCTGCTATCGGGAAGATTGACGATGAGCCTGGTGCAGCCGGTCAACACCTCGTTTTGCCTGGAACAGCTGTGCGAATCCAACTACCAGAAATTGTTCAAGTTAATTCCTAATTTACGTTCCTTCGATAAATCCGCAATTGGGTTGACCCAGAACAGACCGGCTCTTTATCTGGACGTGCTGGAACGCAATCCGTACACCTTGACCATCGAACTAACCCACTGCTTCAATCAGCAACGCTCGGAACTGGTGGTACCGGCGGTCAAAATCCGAATCTATCTCGATGCCCAACTGGCAGAAGTCATCCGCGACAACGACCGACCGACGGTGGATAAGGTCTACCAGGATCCCGGCGACCTGATTGAAATTCGCGATTACAAGTGGCGTTTGAACTATTTTCTACAGAAATGGCTGGACCATTGCCTGAAAACCGACTACTGCTTCCAACTGGCAGAGGTCGCTCAAGTCTAGGCCGTCTGCCGCTGTAGCGCGGCCCGGACGCAGCGCAGTATGCCGTAACTGTAAGCCCCACCCAGCTGTTCGTATACCGGTTTCAATGCATTGCGTTGCTCGTCCGGCCGCACCAGTAACGCGGCTTCGATTTCGCCGAGCTCTGCCGGCGACAGGGTCAGGACATCGCCCAACTCCACCAAACCCGACTCCAACGCTTTCGCCATGTGGTTGTAAACGGTATCTTCGCTCAAGCCCCGCTGCCGGGCCACCTGCTCCACGCTATAACCCAAGCGAAACAAATCCAGACTCTCGACGACGGTATCGGAGCTGGAACTCGGCTCTGCCGCGTTATCAAATTCGGCCAAGACGGCCAAAAACTCGTCGCCGTACAATTCCAGCTTGCGCTGGCCGATGCCGGAAATCAGCCCCAACTGCTGGTGGTTGTGCGGCCGGGCCTCCACCATCGCCATTAACGTCGCATCGTGAAAAATCACATAGGGCGGCACGTCCTGCTCGTCGGCCAACTGCTTGCGCTTGGCCCTTAACGCGTCCCACAAGGCCGTATCCGCCGCCCCGCCCGGCTGACGTTTTTCGTATTTCTCCCGCCGGGTCTTGGCGGTTTGCACGTCCTTGCGCAGCATCAAGGTTTGCTCGCCGCGCAGTACCGGCCGGCAGGCGTCGGCCAGACGCAAACTGCCGTGGCCGTCGAAGTCGATCTCCACCAACGATTTGGCCACCAATTGCCGGAACACCGAGCGCCAGCGCTTTTCGTCGAGCGCTTTGCCGATGCCGAAAGTCGACTGCGAATCATGGCCGAATTGCTTGATGCGTTCGTCGTCCTTGCCGAGCAACACGTCGATCAGGTAGGTCACGCCGAAACGCTGGCCGGTGCGGTAGATACAGGACAAGGCCTGCTGCGCCGCCAGACTGCCGTCCCAGGTCGCGACCGGCTCCAGGCAGGTATCGCAATTGCCGCAGGCCTGCTCCAGGACGTCACCGAAATAGCCGAGCAAAGCCTGGCGCCGGCAACTGACCGTTTCGCATAAGGCCAGCATCGCGTCCAGCTTGTGCAGTTCCACCCGTTTATGGGCCGGATCGGCGTTGGAGGCTCCCAGCATTTGGCGTAAGGTCAACACGTCCTGCAAACCGTAAGCCATCCAGGCGTTGGCCGGCAAACCGTCGCGGCCGGCACGGCCGGTTTCCTGGTAGTAAGCCTCAATGCTCTTCGGCAAATCCAGATGGGCGACGAAGCGCACGTTCGGCTTGTCGATCCCCATACCGAAGGCGATGGTGGCGACGATGATCAGGCCGTCCTCCATCAAAAATTGGTGCTGGTTCTTCTGCCGCAGTTGGTGGTCCAGACCGGCGTGGTAAGGCAACGCCCGCAGGCCTTTTTGGTTGAGCCACTCCGCGGTTTCCTCGACTTTTTTACGGGACAGGCAATAGACGATGCCGGTATCGCCGGGATGCTCACTGCGGATAAAACTCAGCAATTGCTGACGGGCATTGTCCTTCTGCACGATCCGGTAGCGAATGTTGGGCCGGTCGAAGCCGCTGACGAAAATTTGGGCTTGTTCCAGCGCCAAGCGGCTAATGATTTCCTGGCGGGTACGTTCGTCGGCGGTTGCAGTCAGCGCAATCCGCGGCACCGTCGGAAATTGCTGGTGCAATACCGACAATTGCAGGTAATCGGCGCGGAAATCGTGGCCCCATTGCGAGACACAATGCGCCTCGTCGATCGCGAACAAGGCAATCTTGCAACGATTGAACAAGGCCTGGGTGCGCGGATTGGATAAGCGCTCCGGCGCGATATACAACAAATCCAACTCGCCGCTTTGCAAGCGCTGCTCGATGTCGCGCACCTGCTCCAGAGACAAGGTGGAATTCAAGTACGCCGCTCTGACGCCGAGCTGATGCAAGGCGCTGACTTGGTCTTGCATCAAGGCAATCAACGGCGAAATGACGATGCCGACGCCGTCCATCACCAAGGCCGGAATCTGGTAACACAACGATTTGCCGCCGCCGGTCGGCATCAACACCAATACGTCGCGGCCGGCAATCAGCTGTTCGATGATAGCGTGCTGCTGGCCGCGAAAACTGTCGTAGCCAAATACGCTACGTAGTTTGTCCAGCGCGGGGTTATGGGTCATCGGCAAAATATCGGGGTTTCGAAGCGGCAATCGCCGGATGTGGTATCAAGCGCGTATTACAACACAGATGACCTCTCGAGACAGCGACGCGGAACCCGACAAACGCAGTTGCGCGGGCGAACCTTGAAATGGCCGGGGCGCCGCCTCATCTCTCCATTCGATGTCAGCCTAATTTCTATAAACCGGACACCAGCCTTTATAATGGCCCGCTAACTCCAGACGCCACAGGCGCCGACCTTTTCTTCTATGATAATTACCTATTGCTGCTTTCCCGACCGTCTCAAATACCTGATCGACCGCGATCAACAATACCTGCTAAAACAAGGTCTGAAAGGCATCGAGAAAGAAAGCCTCCGTATCACCGAACACGGCCTGATCGCGCAAACCCCTCACCCGCGTGCCCTAGGCTCGGCTTTGACTCACCCCCACATCACCACCGACTATTCGGAAGCGCTGCTGGAGTTCATCACGCCGCCGTTTGCCGATATCAAGCAAACGCTGCATTTCATGCATCAGATTCATCAGTTCGTTTACCCGCACCTGGGCGACGAAATGCTGCTGGCCACCAGCATGCCGTGCGGCATCGACGGCGATCTGAGCATTCCGATCGCCGAATACGGCAGCTCGAATATCGGCAAGATGAAACACATCTACCGCAAGGGCTTGTGGCATCGTTACGGCCGTACCATGCAGGCGATCGCCGGCATTCATTTCAACTATTCGGTACCGGAAGCGTTGTGGCCGGCACTGCACGGTTACGACGGCGGCAACTTGTCGCTGGAAGACTTTATTTCCAAGTCGTATTTCGGCTTGATTCGAAACTTCCACCGCCAAGGTTGGCTGATTTTGTACCTGTTCGGCGCATCACCGGCCATCTGCAAGACTTTTTTCAAAAGCCGGCCGCAGCTGATGGAACAGTTCAAGGAATTCGACGACCATACTTTGTTCCACCCTTACGCCACATCGCTGCGGATGAGCGACATCGGCTACAAAAGTAAAAACCAAGCCAGCCTGAAAATCGACTACAACTCGTTGGAAGGTTACGTGCAAAGCCTGAGTGCCGCGATCAACACACCGTACCCTGAATACCAGGCGATTGGCGTCAAGATCGACGGCGACTACCAGCAACTGAATGCCAATATCCTGCAAATCGAGAACGAGTTTTACAGCACCATGCGGCCGAAACAAATCGCCAAATCCGGCGAGAAGCCGACTTTGGCCCTGAAGCGCCGCGGCGTGTTGTATGTGGAAATGCGCTCTTTGGACCTGAACCTGTTGAATCCGATCGGGATCGACGAGAGCACCGCCCGTTTCGTCGAGGCGTTCTTGCTGTACTGCTTGTTGCACGATAGCCCGCCACAGGGGCCGGACGAGTTTCAAGTCAACAACAGTAACCAGTTGCTGGTCGCCAACCAGGGCCGCCGGCCCGGATTGGAGCTAAACCGGAACGGCACTCCGGTTACCCTGCAAAATTGGGCGCACGACATCCTCTGCGCGATGCAACCGATCTGTGCGGTACTCGACCGCGGCAGCTTGGATCGACCTTACCAACTCGCCTTGCAGCAGCAGCTCGCCGTCGTCGACAACCCGGCGTTGACACCCTCGGCACGGATTCTGGCCTGCATGCGCGAAAACGGCCAGGAATTCGGCTGCTTTGCCAGCAACACCTCGGCCTTGCACAAACATTATTTCAACGCCGAACCGCTGGATGCCGACAGCCAGCGCCAATTCGAAGAACTGGCCGCCAGCTCGCTGCAGAAACAAGCCGAAATCGAAGCCGGCGACGAGCTCGATTTCGACGAATTTTTATCTCGTTACTTTGCCCAGAGTTAATTTATGACCGCATTCGATCTGAACACTGCCCAAACCGAACTGCAAGGCAAAAATCCGCGCACCATTCTGAAAGCGGCGCTGGCCAATTTCGACAACATCGCCATTTCTTTCAGCGGCGCCGAGGATGTGGTGTTGATCGATATGGCATTGAACATCCGGAAAGACATTCAGGTGTTTTCTTTAGATACCGGCCGCCTGCATCCGGAAACTTACCGTTTCATCGAAAAAGTGCGTAAGCATTACGGCATAGCCATCGATATTTTGAGCCCCAACCGCGAACAGTTGGATGTCTTCGTCAAGGAAAAAGGCCTGTACAGTTTTTACGAAGACGGCCACCAACAATGTTGCGGCATCCGCAAGGTCGAACCTTTAAAACGAAAATTGGCGACCTTGGACGCCTGGATCACGGGCCAACGCAAAGACCAGAGCCTGGACACTCGTGGCGATATTCCGGAAGTGCAGCTCGACGCCGGCTTCTCCGGTCCGGGCAAACAGCTGGTCAAGTTCAATCCGTTGCTGAATTGGTCGTCCGCTCAGGTGTGGGATTACATCGAGGCATATCAGGTGCCGTACAACGACCTGCACCAACACGGTTATATCAGTATCGGCTGCGAGCCTTGCACCCGGCCGGTGTTACCGAACCAACACGAACGCGCCGGACGCTGGTGGTGGGAGGACAGCGCGAAAAAAGAATGCGGCCTGCATGGCGGAAACATCGGCAAATAAACCGGCGAAGCGGCGGCCGGATCGATTTATGAACTTGCAAACACTGGTTCCCGGCCAAATCTGGTATGCGCAACAGCCGCTTAAGCTCGGTCCGTTCCACTTGACCACCCGGTCGACTTTTGTCAGGCTCGCCAATGGCGAAGTCTGGGTGCATTCCCCGATATTGCCTGCGCCGGAATTGATCGGCGCGATCGCCGAAATCGGCCCGGTTAAACACGTGATCGCACCGAACAAAAGCCATCACCTATTCTTCTTACCTTTTCTGCAGGCCTGCCGCGACGCTCAAGGTTATATTGCACCGGGGCTAGCAGAAAAACGGCCAGATTTAGCCGGTTTTCCGATCATTCCTTCAGCGGAAGGAGCGCCATGGGCCGCAGAATTGGACAGCCTGTTTATCGAAGGGCTGCCGGTTATCAATGAAACCGTGTGGTTACATAAACAAAGCGGCACGCTGATTTTGACGGACCTGCTGTTCTGTTTCGGTAAAGACCATGCTTTATTGGCGCGACTCGCCGCCCGCTTACTCGGCGTCTACGGCCAGCTGGGAATGTCGCGCAGCATGAAGTTATTGATAAAGGATCGAACCGGCTTATCTCGTTGTGCGCAGCGGATTCTCGATTGGGATGTGCGGAGCATTGTCGTTGCTCACGGCGAAATCATTGAACTGAACGCCAAACAGCGACTGATAGAGGCTTTCAAGGATTTAAATTAGAGACGTTCGGGGCGGCACAAGCCGATGCAAAGCAGCGGCAGCTAAATCACGGAAAGGAATCACGAGAATTGGCGTCCCCACGGGGGTTCGAACCCCGGTTACCGCCGTGAAAGGGCGGTGTCCTAGGCCACTAGACGATGGGGACTCAGGACTATTAGCAGAAGCGTCTGCTGATTTTTTGATTTGCGGTTACCGGCCTTGACCGGTTTTAGCCAGATTGGCGTCCCCACGGGGGTTCGAACCCCGGTTACCGCCGTGAAAGGGCGGTGTCCTAGGCCACTAGACGATGGGGACTTAGGACTAAATCAACTAATTTGGTGGAGCCAAGGAGGATCGAACTCCTGACCTCTTGCATGCCATGCAAGCGCTCTCCCAGCTGAGCTATGGCCCCGTAGTTGAGTTCTCGTATTATACGGATATTTAGAGCCTTGTCCAGAGAATTTATAATTTTTTTATAAACTCGATCGCCCGATCCAAGCGATTCAAGGTTTTTTCGCGGCCCAGCAGTTTCAAGGTCAGGTCTATAGCCGGCGACACGCTGCCGCCGCACACCGCTACCCGCAACGGCTGCGCGACTTTACCCAAGTTTAGTTCCAACCGCTCGGCACTATCCAGCACGACCTGATGCAGCGCCTCGGCCTCCCAGCCTTCCAGCGCACTGAATTGATCGCGCAAGTGCTGCAAAACGGCATCGACACCGGCCTTGAAATTCTTCTTCACGGCCTTGTCGTCGTACTCGTCAAACTCGCGGTAGAAATAGACGCTGTCGTTGGCCATATCCACCAAAGTCTTGCAGCGTTCGCGCTGAGCTTTGACGACCTCGCTCAACGCCGGGCCGCAGGCCGGATCGATGCCGCGCTCGCCCATGTGCCATGCCAAATGCCGGGCCACGTGCGCCGGATCGGAGTTCATCATGTATTGGTGATTTAACCAAACCAGCTTGTCGGTGTTGAAGGTAGAGGCCGACACGTTTACCTTTTCTAACTCGAACAACTCGATCATTTCCTCGATCGAAAACAATTCCTGATCGCCGTGCGACCAGCCCAATCGCACCAGATAATTCAACAATGCTTCCGGCAGATATCCGTCGTTGCGGTATTGCATAACACTGACCGCACCATGGCGTTTGGACAGGCGCGCGCCATCGGAGCCAAGAATCATCGGCACATGGGCATAAATCGGCAATTGCGCGCCCAACGCTTGCAAGATATTGATCTGCCGGGGCGTATTGTTGACGTGATCGTCGCCGCGAATGACGTGCGTCACCCCCATATCCATATCGTCGACGACGACGGTCAAATTGTAGGTCGGGGTACCGTCGGAACGGGCGATGATCAAATCGTCCAATTCCTTATTGGCAACGACGATACGACCTTTCACCAAATCGTCAATTACCACCTCGCCGCTTTCCGGATTTTTGAAGCGCACCACCGGCTCCCCCCGCGAGTCGGACACACCATGGCGGCATTTACCGTTGTAACGCGGCTTTTCCTTATTGGCCATTTGCTGCTCGCGCAACGCATCGAGCTCTTCACGACTGCAGTAGCAGTGGTAGGCATCGCCTTGGTCGAGCAGTTGCTGAATCACTGCTTTATAACGATCGAAGCGCTGGGTTTGGTAAAACGGACCTTCGTCGTATTCCAAGCCCAACCAAGTCATGCCCTCCAGAATCGCGTTGACCGATTCCTGGCTCGAACGCTCCAGATCGGTATCCTCGATCCGCAATATAAAGCGGCCGCCGTGCTTTCTAGCATAAAGCCATGAAAACAATGCAGTTCTTGCACCACCAACATGAAGATAGCCAGTGGGACTCGGAGCAAATCGGGTTCTTATACTCATTATCGAATTATTTCGTGATTAAAAATTTCTTTGCGTATTCGCCGGGAATCGAGCGCGACGCATTCAGCCGCATCGCCTGATAATTGAATTGCACGCTGCCCTTGGCAGCATCGTTCTTACCGAGGATGGCCAGAGACGTCCCATGACCTTGGGCAGCGGCCTTTTCATACCAATAGGTGGCTTTATCGCGGTCGGCGGTAAGCCCCAAACCGCGATCGTACATCGCTGCCAGCGCCACTTGGGCATCCACCAAGCCTTGGTTGGCCGCCTTTTCCATCCAATATGCCGCTCGTTCCTCGTCTTTCTGCTCCCCATCGCGGCCCAACAACAAACGCGATGCCAGCTTAGCTTGGGCCAGAGCATTGCCTTGCTCGGCAGCATGCTTAATATCGTCGGCAAGGGCCGAATTGAACTGCACCAACAACAAACTGAGTAAAAGCCAATTTCGCATCACGCGTCTCCGGGTAAAAAATCAACGGCAAGGCCAAACCGCTATTATTTCACGGCACGCAGCCCAATTGAATGAACTATAAAAAAATAAGGGATTGATGTTAGACTTTATCCACCAAGGCAAACACTCCAGCCTTGCCCGCCCAAGAATAACAACCAGGAGACTTGATATATGAAAAAAAACCTAATGATCACGGCCGCTCTGGCTGGAGCAGTACTATCCGGCTGCGCCACTCAGTCGAGCAATAACTTCCCGCCGTTCCAGGCTGAAGATCTGAATGCGCTGGTCAAATCGGGCAAACTGGTACAAAAAGCCAACAGTTTCCTGGTTGTGAACGACTCTTCGTCGTCCATGAGCCGTATCTACCTCAATTCTCAGGATTATAGTGGCACCAAGCTGGATGTCGAAAAAGCGCTGCTGAACAAGTTCAACAAAACCATCCCCTCCATTCCGTTAATGTCCGGCTTGCGCAGCTTCGGCTACGGGCCTTGCCTGGATTGGAGCGCTACCAAGCTGAACCAGCCGGTGCAAAACTACACCCAAGCCGGCTTCGACAGCGCGCTCACCTCTTTGCAATGCTCTAGCGGCGGCACCCCTTTAGCCGACGCGCTGCAGGAAACCAGCCACGATTTGGCTAACGCCTCCGGCAACATCGCGATGATCGTATTGAGCGACGGTATCGAGGAAAGCTCTCCGGCTCCCACAGCCGAATCGCTGAAAGCGCAATACGGCGACCGCTTGTGCATCTATACCGTGTGGGTAGGCAACGAGCAAGACGAAGCAGGTCAAGCCGTACTGCAAAGCATTGCCGACGCCTCCGGTTGCGGGTTCTCAACCACCGCAGAGGCGATCAGCACTCCGCACGGTATGAGCGAATTCGTCAAAAACGTCTTCTTCAAAGCCGGCACCCCAGTCGCCGACTGCTCGAAACTGGATGACGATAAAGACGGTGTCAACAACTGCGCCGATAAATGCGCCGACACACCTAAAGGTGCCATTGTCGATAAAAACGGCTGCTGGGCATTCCGCGGTCTGCTGTTCGATTTCGACAAAGCCGACATCAAATCCAAATACAGCCCGTTGATCCAGAATGCGGTGGAAGTGATGAAATTGAATCCCGGTCTGACCGTTGAAATTCAAGGCCATACCGACAGCTACGGTACCGACGCTTACAATGAGAAATTGTCCGAGCGCCGCGCCAATGCCGTCAGAAATGAGCTGATTAAACAGGGCGTGGACGGCAAACGCTTAACTGCAGTCGGCTTCGGCGAATCAAAACCGGTCGAAAGTAACGATACCGACGAAGGCCGCGCCTACAACCGCCGCGTCGAATACAAGCGTACCGACCGCTAAGCGTTAAAACCGAGGAGTTAATTCCGGAAGGGAGGCTGAGGCCTCCCTTTTTTATGCGCGTCAGCCCTGCTTACGAGCACGGCAAGTAAATCAATCCCAATCGGAAACCGAATTTTACCGATAGAATCGCCAACGAGATTCAACCCGCAATTCAATGCCGCGCCGTCAATCGGCCTCACCGGAGCAGCGTATGAAATACATTATCAAACAGATCGGCGACGACTTCATTTTCGACGAGCTGGAAGCCGCGCGCCTGCAATTTATCGAGTCGCTAAACTACTCGATGGAAAGTGCGAAGCTTATTTTCGACAAAAATCCCAAGGACCCTTTGGATTTTTACATTGCCTACGATTTTCAACAAAAAAACGGCGAACCGGTGGTGTACGGCTTTAATCTACGCGATGAGTTGCTCAAATATTTCAAGCTAGACACCAATAAATACCACAACTCGAAATGGCTGCTGACCATCGGCCAAAACCTGAAAGCGTTAGCGGACGAACTGGCCGAGCGTTACGACCCTGAGCCGCCCAAAACCATCGCAAAAGAAAGAGACGAACAAGAAGCCGAATACGCCAAGAGCGTTAACCGCTCCTACCGCGACGTGTTGAGGGAAGCCAAAGCCAAAGACGAAGCGGACCGCCAAGCCGGCGGAAACGCCAACTTCGAGCGCAAGGATCGCCACCTTTGGCAAACGCTGATGCTAAAAGGCCGATTTAAATAGCTTAGAAGGATTAATTGCCGAACCTGGTGACGCAATGGTTGCGTGAATCGCACTCCACCGATTTAGTAATCGGGTTGGGCGACACGTAATAGTCGATTCGGGGCTGGCCTTCACTATGCGGACGCGGTTCTTCCAGCGCTGTCACCCGATCCTCCAGATGGTTCTGTTTGATCAATTGTTTATTCAACTGCAAGGTCAGCATATCGCCGGATTGGGTCATTTTGAAAAACCTCAGGGTATTCATACCCAATAAAATCTCGGTCAGGTGCTGATTCAGGACCGCTTCGACATGTTTCAACTCGGTGTCACCGATCACCAGACTGTCGATAACCGTCTGTTTGTCAATTGTTCTGCCGCCGGCGGTAGCCATGTCCACTTGGCTGCCGAACGGTAAGCGCGCTTCCAGCGCAAACTTCATCGGAATCGCGATGACGGTGGCCCCAGTGTCGATTAAAAACGGCAGCTCTTTACCGTTAACCCATAACTTTCCGCGAAAGTGGCCGCTGCCGTCGGCACGAAGCACAATCCCAGCGTTCTGTGCCGTCATGCCGGCTTGGACCTGCCGATTTTCCGTTGCCGCCCCGTCCTCGGCCCGAACTGCGCACGCAAACGCCAGCCACAAATAAGCGGCAACAGACCTGTAGGAGATAAAACCAAGCGATCCGCGCATTCTTCCCCCCATAAAAATCAGCCAGGTGTCGGACTAGCCATTCACATACAAGCAGCCTAGCACCATCCACGCAGAATCCAAAGCCTGGGCAACGGTTAGCATTACCAAATCAACACTGCTTAATATCTGACTTTAACGCTGCCTTCGTTTAATAGCCTGCGCAAACGGATCAACAATTCGTCCGCCGGGCGCACCCGCCATTCGTCGCCTAATTTCAGCGCCGCCTTGTCGCTGGCCGTGCGATATTCCAATTCCAGCGGACATTGCCCGCCGCGGAACGGTAACAGCGTATCCCGCAAACGCGCCAGCCAGTCGCTTGGCAGATCGGCGCTCGCGATATCGATTTCCAGCGTTATGCTGCGCGCAAATATTTCGCGCGCCTCTTCCATGCCGTACAGTTTCTCGGCGGTCATGCGTAGACTGTTGGTAAAGTCGTCCATGGCCAGCGAGCCTTCCGCAATCAAAATCGTATCTTTGCTCAACAGATTCCGATATTTATCGAAAATACCGCTAAACGCGGCGACTTCCAGGCGACCGGTACGGTCGTCCAATGTGGCAAAACCCATCATCTTGCCCTGCTTGGTCTGACGGGTGCGCATTTCCACGATCAGGCCGGCGACGCGGGCTTCCATCTTGCCGCGCGCCCGGCCGGCATCGACTTCCAGGCTACCTAGCGTACCGTGAGTGATGTGCTTCAGCTCCGGCAGGTACTCGGCTATTGGATGACCGGACAGGAACAAACCCAAGGTCTGCTTCTCGGCTTCCAGCTTTTCTTTTTCGGTCCAGGGCTCGACCATAGTCGAATAGGCGTCAGCCTCGTTGTCGCTTGCCTCGACTTCGACACCCAAGCCAAACAAGTCGTTCTGGCCGGCCAACGCCATTTTGCCGTGTTGCTCGGCGACGCGAAGCGCGGTGGTCAGCTCGGCCATGTGCGCGGCGCGGTTCGGGTCGATCGAATCCAGCGCGCCGGCCTTGATCAAAGCTTCCAACACCCGGCGATTGACTTTGCGCAGATCGACGCGCTTGCACAGGTCGTATAAGCCGGAATATGGGCCGTTGGCGTTACGTTCTTTTAGCAAATCGTCGATCGCGTTTTCGCCGACGCCCTTGATCGCGCCAATGCCATACACGATCTGGCCCTTATCGTTGACCGTGAAACGGAAGTCGGACAGATTAATATCGGGCGGGCAGATTTGTAGTTTCATCTCCCGACATTCCTCGATCAACACCACCACCTTATCGGTGTTGTCCATGTCAGACGACATCACTGCCGCCATGAACGCGGCCGGGTAATGCGCTTTCAGCCAGGCGGTCTGATAGGCCACCAGCGCGTAGGCCGCCGAGTGCGACTTGTTGAAACCGTAGCCGGCGAACTTCTCCATCAAGTCGAAGATGTAGGTCGCGATGCTCTCGTCGATGTTGTTGGCGATCGCACCCTCGGTAAATTTGGCGCGCTCCTTGGCCATTTCTTCCGGCTTTTTCTTACCCATCGCCCGCCGCAGCATGTCGGCGCCACCCAGGGTATAGCTGGCCATTTCGCGGGCGATTTGCATCACCTGCTCCTGGTACAAAATAACGCCGTTGGTGGGCTTCAGAATCGGTTCCAGCAACGGATGGGCGTACTCGGCCTTGGCGCCGTGCTTGACGTTGATGTAGTCGTCGACCATGCCCGATTCCAGCGGACCGGGGCGGAACAAGGCCACCAGCGCGATGATGTCGTCGAAGCAGTCGGGCTTCAATTTTTTAATCAGCGCCTTCATGCCGCTCGATTCGAGTTGGAACACCGCCGTGGTCTGGGCGTTTTTCAGCAACTCGTAACTGGGCAAATCGTCGCGCGGAATTTGGGCAATGTCGATTGGCGGCTCGCCTTTCTCGGCGCGCTGGCGGTTAATAGTCTGTAGCGCCCAATCGATAATGGTCAGCGTGCGCAGGCCCAAGAAGTCGAATTTAACCAACCCGACCGCTTCGACGTCGTCCTTATCGAACTGTGTCACCAGGTTGCCGCCGCCCTGCTCGCAATACAGCGGCGAAAAATCGGTGAGTTTGGTCGGCGCGATCACTACGCCCCCAGCATGCTTGCCGGCGTTGCGGGAAATACCTTCCAGCGAGCGGGCCATGTCGACCAGTTGTTTGACCTCTTCTTCGGCTTCGTACAGGTCTTTCAGCTCCTGACTTTCCTGTAAGGCCTTGTCCAGCGTCATGCCGATTTCGAACGGAATCAGTTTCGCCAGCCGGTCGACGAAACCGTAGGCATGCCCCATCACCCTACCCACGTCGCGGATTACCGCCTTGGCCGCCATCGAACCGTAGGTAATGATCTGCGAGACGTGGTCGCGACCATAATGGCGGGCGACGTAATCGATCACCTCGTCGCGGCGTTCCATGCAGAAGTCGATGTCAAAGTCGGGCATCGATACCCGTTCCGGATTCAGAAAGCGTTCGAACAGTAGATCGAATTCGATCGGATCGAGGTCGGTGATCTTCAACGCATACGCCACCAGGGAGCCGGCGCCGGACCCCCGGCCCGGCCCGACCGGAATGTCGTTGTTCTTGGCCCATTGGATGAAATCGGCAACGATCATGAAGTAGCCGGGGAAACCCATCTGCACGATCACGTTCAGCTCGATTTCCAGCCGTTGGTCGTAGACCTTGCGGTTTTCCTCGAAGCTGCCGTTACCAACAGGCGCATGCTGTTGCAAGCGCTCCTCCAGACCTTCGCGCGAGGCTTGCTTGAAATAATCGCCCAGAGTCATGCCATCCGGCACTTCGAAATCCGGCAGAAAGTTTTCGCCCAGGCGTAATTCGACGGTGCAACGCCTGGCGATTTCGACGCTGTTTTGCAAAGCTTCCGGAATATCGGCGAACAACTCGGCCATTTCCTCGGCGCTACGCAGATACTGCTGATTGGTATAGTCTTTCGGCCGCCGGCTATCGTCAAGCACCCGGCCTTGGTGAATGCACACCCGCACTTCGTGGGCTTCGAAGTCGCTGGGGTTCAAAAACCGCACATCGTTGGTGGCAACGACAGGCAGGTCCATTTCGGCGGCCAACTCCACCGCCAGAGCGATATAGCGTTCTTCGTCCGACTTGCCGACGCGTTGCAATTCCAGATAAAAACAATCGGGGAACAAACCGCTCCAAAATTCGGCGCAAGCGCGGGCCTGAGCCCGATTTTCCGCCAGCAGTGCGGCACCGATGTCGCCCTGCATCGCCGCGGACAACGCGATCAAGCCATTGTGGTTTTCGGCAATCCAATCTTTCTGCAGCATCGGAATGCCCTGGTGTTGGCCCTCCTGATAACCGCGGGAAACCAACTCGGTCAGCGTCACGTAACCCGGCTGGTTGCGGGCCAGCAAGGTCAAGCGATGCGGCGCCGTCGGTTCTTCGGGGTTATAAATCCAGACATCGGCGCCGGCTATCGGTTTGATACCGGCGCCTTGCGCGGCCTTGTAGAATTTGACCAGCGAGAACAGATTGCTCTGTTCGGTGATAGCTGCGGCCGGCATTTGAAATTCACTGAGTTTTTTTACCAGCGGCTTGATCCGGACGATGCCGTCAACCAGCGAAAACTCGGTATGAATACGCAGATGAACGAAGCTCGGACTCATCGGCTTAGAGGAATTTTTTCACGGGCGCGTAAGAACGGCGGTGCTGCGGCGTAACGCCCAGTTGCGCCAACGCTGTCAGGTGGACTTGAGTGGGATACCCTTTGTGGCCGGCAAAATGGTAACCGGGATACAGCCGATCCAACACCGCCATTTCGCTGTCGCGGGCCACTTTAGCCAGGATTGAGGCAGCGGAGATTTCGGCGATCAGCGCGTCGCCGCCGACGACCGCTTCGCCGGGACACGTTATGCCGGGTAGGCGATTGCCGTCGACCTTGATATAATCGGGCTTGATCGGTAATTGCGTATAGGCGCGCCGCATCGCGACAAAGGTGGCTTGCAGGATATTGATGGCCTCGATTTCGCTGGCTTCGGCCCGACCGACCGCCCAGGCCAAGGCTTTGGCCTTGATTTCCTCGGCCAGCGCAGTGCGACGTTTTTCGCTGAGTTTTTTCGAGTCGGCCAGCCCGGCGATGGGCCGGGCCGGATCGAGAATCACCGCCGCAGCGACCACCGGGCCGACGATGCAGCCGCGCCCGACTTCGTCGATGCCGGCGATGAGTAGCGGGGAATTAGCGGAGAATGCCGCGTGTGACATTACGCAAGAAACTGACCATATTGGAGAGTTCGTTGCTTTCGCCGGCCATGCCTTCCATTTCTTCGATCGCGTCTTCCAGGCGCAGATTATTTTTGTACAGAATTTTGTAAGCTTGGCGAATCTGGCGGATCACTTCCGGCGACTTGCCGTTGCGCTCCATACCGACCGAGTTGATGCCGTGCGGACGGGTCGGCCTACCGCCGACCATCACGTAAGGCGGAATATCCTGGGTAATTGCGCTGCCCATTGCTGAAAAGCTGTACTCGCCGATCTGGGTAAACTGGTGCACCAGGGTAAATCCGCCGAGAATCGCATGGTCGCCGAGGTGAACGTGACCGGCAATCGATGCGCCGTTGGCCATGATGACATGGTCGCCGATCACACAATCGTGGGCCACGTGGGTGTAAGCCATAAACAAGTTATCGCTGCCGATCAAGGTCAAGCCTTGATCCTGCTGAGTGCCGCGGTGCATGGTGCAGAATTCGCGGACCACGTTGCGGTCGCCGATTTCCAGCCGAGTAATTTCGTCGGCGTATTTTTTATCCTGCGGGTCTTCGCCGATCGACGAGAATTGGTAAATTTTGTTATCTCGGCCAATCGCGGTCGGCCCCTTGATCACCACGTGCGGCCCGATCTCGGTACCGGCATCGATTTGCACGTCCGGCCCGATTACCGTGAACGGGCCGACGCTAACGTCTTCCGCCAAATCGGCGTGTGGATGGACAATCGCTCTGGGATCGATCATTTAAGCCACCGACACGGCGCACATGATTTGCGCGCTGGCTGCCAGTTCGCCGTCGACTTCGGCCCGGCAATCGAACGACCACAAATGGCGCTTGTGTTTCAGGTAAGTCACATGCAGGCACAGCTGGTCGCCCGGCACCACTTGCCGCTTGAAGCGGGCGTTGTCGATTCCGGCCAGATAATAGACGGCACCCTCGCCCAGCTTGTCGTCGCTTTGCGACGTCAACAAAGCCGTGGCTTGCGCGAGTGCTTCCATAATCAATACGCCAGGCATGATCGGCTGGCTTGGGAAATGCCCCTGAAAGAAAGGCTCGTTGAAAGTGACGTTTTTCAAAGCCTTCAAGCTGATGCCGGGCTCGCAATCAACCACTTTATCCACCAACAAAAACGGGTAACGATGCGGGAGTAGTTTCTGAATCTGCAGAATATCGAGTGTTCCGGCCATAGCGCTTAGATGAAGACGGGTGGACTGGAAGGCGCGACAAACTCAAGCCTTCCGTAAACTGAGCGGCGGCTTTCCGATATTTGGATCAGGAAAGCCGCGAAGAATTTACTGCGACAGGGTTTCCAGCTTTTGTTGGACGCGACTGGTGACATCAATTTGGTCGTTGGCGTAAATCACGCCGTCGGTCAACAACAAATCGAAAGATTCTTCTTTCGCCAAGGCTCTGACAGCTTCTACGATGCGTTTTTGCAAAGTACCCAACTCTTCATTGCGGCGCATCTGGAAATCTTCACTGAATTCCTGTTGCGCTCTAGTGAATTCGCGTTTTTTATCCAATACGTCTTTTTCCAGTCTGCGGCGCTCGTCGTCACTCATCACGGCACTATCACGACCCAATTTCTCTTCCAGCGTTTTGATTTCTTTTTGTTGGGCAGCCAACGCTTTGTCCCGGGGTGAGAATTCGGTTTCCAGGCGGGTTTTTGCTTTTGCCGCTTGCGGCGCTTTCTCCAATACTTTGGCCACGTTAACAAAGCCGATTTTCAGCTCCGCGTGGCTTATGCCGGCAAAAATCATCAGCATTAAAAACAAAGAAATTCTATTTTTCATGGTTAAAACCATCTCCGGTCAATTATGAGTTAAGACAAAACGCAGCGGCGATTATAGGGCAAAACCGGCCTGAACTGAACTAAAATCCGGAACCGAAGGTAAACTGGAAAGCCTGGGTCCGGTCGGTATCTTCGGTATTCATCGGCTGGGCGACACTAACGGCCAAGGCCCCGAACGGCGACAACCATTCGCCGCTCAAACCAACCGAATAACGGAAGTATTTTTTCAGGTCGCCGGTATTGAGTCCCGGCGCCAACGTTCCGGCGTCGATAAACGAACCGATCCGGACCGACTTGACGTCGCTCAAAAACGGCACCGGGAAAAACAACTCGGCCTTGCCGATCATTTTGGTGGAACCACCGACCGGGCGCCGGAAAGTATTGGTCGGATTCAAGTCGTTGGTATCGATGATGCCGAGCGTATTCTGCATGAAACCGCGCACGTCGTTGGTACCGCCGGCGAAATAGTTTTCGAAGAACGGCAAACCGGAATCGCCGCCATAACTGTCTCCGTGAGCGACTTCGCCCAGCAAGCGGAAGGTAAAGTCGTTGGACAACGGAAAATAATGCTGATGCTTGTAACCGATCTTGAAATATTCCAAATCACTGCCCGGCACCGTGATCAAACCCGATACCCGCTGCTGACCGCCGCTGTGAGCGAAGGTGGCCCGGTCCAGCGTATCGTGGGTCCAGCCCATCGAGGTGGATAAGGTGTTGAAACTTTTGGACTTGGTTACCAACGGATCGCCCTTGCTAAACCCCAAAAACCTCAAAATCGTATCCGACGACAAGGTCGTGTTTTCGATTTCGGTGCGCTTCAATTCGACGTCGAAACCGATCCGGTCGAATTCGTTCAACGGAATCCCGAAATTGACGCCGGCATTGGTAATGTTGGTGTTGTAACTGGCCAGGTTGGCGGCGTAGGCGTTACGCGAGGTATAGCCCAGGTTATAACCGAGCGCCACGCCATCCAAGGTGTAGTAAGGGTCGGTAAAGCCCAGGTTGTAGCGGGTCAAGATACTGCTGTTATTGAAGGCGAAATCGACGCGTTTGCCGGTACCGAAAATATTGTCCTGCGACACGTTGGCATTGAAGATGATGCCTTGCACCTGGGAATAACCGATACCGGCCTGCAAGTTACCGGAAGCCTTTTCCTTGATCGAATAATTCACGTCGATTTGATCCGCCGCGCCAACCACCGGCGGAGTCTCGACGCCGACTTCTTCGAAATAACCCAAGCGGTCGAGACGGGTTTTGGTGCGCTCGATCTTGCTGCTGGCAGCCCAGCTGGACTCCATCTGCCGGGCTTCGCGGCGGATAACTTCGTCGCGGGTCTTGGTGTTGCCCTTGATATTGATGCGCCGCACGTAAACCCGCTTGCCCGGGTCGACGAAGAACGTCATCGCCACGGTTTTGTTTGGTTCGTTGATCTCAGGCACCATGTTGACGTTGGCAAAGGTATAGCCTTCATCGCCCAGCCGATCGGAAATCGCTTTGGAGGTTTCGGTTGCGTTCTTGCGCGAGAAAATTTCGCCGGGACCGACCTTGACCAGTTTGATTAGCTCTTCCGGCGGCACGATCAAATCGCCCGACAATTTGACCTTGTCCAGCATGTACACGTCGCCTTCCTTGACGTTGATCGTTATGTAAATTTCCTTTTTATCGGCCGTGATGTCGACCTGGGTCGATTCGATCGAAAAATTGATATAACCGCGGTCCAGGTAATACGAGCGCAGCTTTTCCAAGTCGGCGGACAGCTTCTGTTTCGAATATTGGTCGTCTTTCGAGTAAAACGACAGGAAGTTGGTAGTGCTTAATTCGAATTCCTTGCGCAATACATCGTTGGAAAACGACTTGCTGCCGACGATATTGATCTGTTTGATCTTGGCAACCCGGCCTTCGGAAATATCGATGTGAATGCCGACCCGGTTACGGGTGAGTTCGGTGACTTCGGTCTTGATTTTGAGACCGTATTTACCGTGACTGAAATACTGGCGGCGCAGCTCTTGTTCGACCTTATCCAAAACCTGCTTGTTGTAGACCTTGCCCTCGGCCAAACCGATTTTCTTCAAAGCTTCGGTCAGATCTTCCTTCTTAATGTCTTTATTGCCCTCGATCACGACTTTGGCAACGGAGGGCCGCTCCACGACATTAACGATCAAAGTACCGCCGTCGCGTTCCAGCGCAATATCCTTGAAAAAACCGGTATTGAACAACGCCCGAATCGCCTGGGCTTGCTTGTCTTCGGTAAAAGTTTCGCCGACGTTGACCGGCAAATAGTTATAGACGGTACCAGCCGAAATCCGTTGCAAACCCTTAACTTTGATGTCCTCGACTACGAAACTGCTGGCCTGAACAGCTTTGCCGGTTAGCATGCTCAACAACAGGATTTGCAAAAGCGGGTTTTTCTTCACGCAGTCAACCAGGATCGATAAATGCGGCGATTGTAACATGCTGTTTTGTCATTCCCGCGCCTTCCAAGGTAAATACTGGTTAATTTTGGCCGAAAAATTGCTTTCTTATTTTGTTTCAAAAGCAAAGCAAAACAATAGAAACAAACCTCCAAAAAATAACGCACAACCTTTTGAAATTTATAATATTAATGGACAAACCAAATCAACCGAAACTATCCGCCACCAAATTGCGGTAAACAATTTGCGCATATTCGGCTTCGGCCCGCTCGGCTTCGCCATCTTTTCGGACGCTGACACCGCCCGCCCCGCTGACCGGACTGACCGTATTGCCGGTATCGGGCTGGTAAACTCCGGCCACCGAAATCCCGTGCTCCGGCGTGATCAGGCTGTAACAGGTATTCAGCCAATGCGCCTCAGCCAACGGCCGCTCCCGCAGCAGCGAAACAACCGCCAGCGCACAAGCTTTCGCTTCGGAATTGGCAGCAAAGGCCGACTTCGGAATCGGCGCATAGTTGGCCGCATCGCCAATCACATGCACAAACTCGTCGAATCTCGATTGTGCGCTGGCCGGCCGGACCGGACACCAGCCGCCGGCCTCGGCCAAGCCGCTTTGCCGCGCAATCGAGCCGGCCGTTTGCGGCGGAATGATGTTCAGCACGTCGCCGGTAAAACGGTCGCCGAACTCGCTGACAAGGGTCTTTGAGTCGGTGTGCAATTCCAGCAACGGATTGTCGGCCAGACTGTGCCATTCGATCAGGCTGTTCGGCGTCCCGTAGCCGTAATGCTTGGCCCAGCCGTCCTCGAACAACGCCTGTTTGGAGAAACTGCGCTTGGCGTCGAGAATCAGAATCTTGGCCCGCGGTTTGTGTTGCTTCAGCCAGAATGCCATCATGCTGGCCCGCTCGTAAGGCCCCGGCGGACAGCGGTACGGGTCCGCCGGCACTGCGATCAACACTACGCCACCGTCTGGCATGGCCTGCACTTGCCGCAACAGGACCAAGGTCTGCGGCCCGGCCTTCCAGGCGTGCGGGAAGCGTTCGGCGGCTGCCGCATCGTAACCGGCTATCGCACCCCAGCGAAAATCGATCCCGGGCGCCAGGATCAGGCGGTCGTAGGCCAGAACGCCAGCACGTTGCAACTGCAAGCGTTTGCGCGTCATATCCAGGCTGATCGCGGTATCGGCCACCACCTCAACGCCATAACGGCTGTGCAACGCCTGATAATCCACGTTGAGGCGCGCCATATCGCCCAGCCCGGCAAACAGCCAATTGCTGGCCGGACAGGTGGTATAACGGGATTGCGCTTCGACCAGCGTAACGCGAATCCCTTCGTCCAATATTTTCAGATATTTGGCGACGGTAGCGCCGGCGAAACCGCCGCCGACCACGACCACCCGCGGTTCGGCAGGATCCGACACAGGCCACCGGCCGCAGCCGACCAGCAAGCCTGCACCCAAACCGACACAGCCGCTCAGAAACCGACGCCGCGACAATACGGTTCTCATCACTGCCGCCCCAGGTAGGCCGCCACGGCGACAAGCTCCGCATCGCTATAGGCCTTAACCAGTCGCGGCATCAACGTTGCCGCCCGCCTGTCGTACTTAAACGCCAATAAGGTCTGCTCCAATTCGGCGGCGCTGAGACGGCCAAGCTCGGGCAAACGACTCGCCGCCGCCTGACCGCTAGCGTGGCAATTCAGACAGTTCATGGCAATGGCCTGGGCGGACAAATCGGCTCGTGCCGCCTGTAATGAAAAAAGCGCCAGAACGCAAACGATGCTGCGCAGCCGCCGCATGCCGCTAGACCAGATGTTTTTGCCGAAAGATTTCGTACATCAGCACTCCGGCCGCAACCGAAACGTTCAAGCTTTCTACCTGGCCCAGCATCGGAATCTTGACTAGAAAGTCGCAGTGTTGCCGGGTCAGATGGCGCATACCGCTACCCTCAGCGCCCATCACCAAAGCCAATGCCATATCCAGTTTCATGTCGTAGACGGTCTGCTCGGCTTCGCCGGCCGCGCCCATGATCCAGATATGTTGTTCCTTCAACCAGCGCAAAGTCCGCGCCAGATTGGTGACTTGGTACACCGGCACGGTTTCGGCGGCCCCGCTGGCGACCTTGCACACGGTGGGCGTAATGCCGGCCGCATTGTCCTTGGTAACGATCACACCGTGGGCGCCGACCGCGTCGGCCGTGCGCAGGCAGGCGCCGAGATTATGCGGATCCTGGACTTGGTCCAAAATCAGGTAAAACGCCGGCTCGGTTAACGCCTCGACATCGCTCTTCAAACGGTCCTCGCTGCGCATGGCTGGCAATTCGACGGCGACGACGATACCCTGGTGGTTCTTGCCGTCGGCCAGTTTATCCAACTTCTTGCGCTCGGTTTTTTCCAGACCGATGCCCAGTGCGGCCAGCTCGTCGAGCAGCGGTTTGAGGCGGGCATCCTGCCGCTGGCTATCGACCCAGGCGCGGCGGATTTTTTGCGGCGAATATTCCAAAGCGGCTTGAGCCGCGTGGATGCCGAACAGATGAGTCAAATTCATGAGCGGCGGCGCTTCCTGGATTTAGATTTGGCACTGGTCTTTGCCGGCTCGGCTTTGGACTTCTTAGCCTTTTTCTTGCCGTTATCCTTGGCCGGCGCAGCCTTGGCCTTGTTCTTTTTACCGGCCTGCACCAGTTCGAAATCGATTTTCTTGTCGTCCAGACTGACCCGTACCACCCGAATCCGTACGCTGTCGCCCAAGCGGTAGCGAATACCGCTACGTTCGCCGTACAACTGGTGCTTGCTGGCATCGAAATTGAAATAATCGTCCTGCAACGAGGCGATATGCACCAAGCCCTCGACATAGATAGCCTGCAATTCTACGAAAAAGCCGAAGCCGGTCACGGCGGAAATTACGCCGGCAAACTCCTCACCGATCTTGTCCATCATATATTCGCATTTCAGCCAGCTGACCACGTCGCGAGTGGCCTCGTCGGCCCGCCGTTCGTTGGCCGAACAATGTTCGCCCAGCAGCACCATGTCGTCATGGCTGTAATGGAAGGTGTCCGGTTTATGGCCGGCCAGACAGTGCCGGATCGCCCGATGCACCAACAGATCGGGATAGCGCCGGATCGGCGAGGTAAAGTGGGCGTAAGCGTCCAGTGCCAAGCCGAAATGGCCTTTGGTCTCCGGGCTGTAGACCGCCTGCGACATCGAGCGCAGCAACAAGGTCTGGATCAAATGCGCGTCCGGGCGCTGCTGTACCGATTCCAGCAAATGCATATAATCCAACGGCGTCGGTTCGGCCTTGCCGCCCAGATGCAAGCCCAATTCGTTCAGAAAGGTCTTCAACGCCAGCAGTTTTTCCGCGCCGGGACCGTCGTGGACCCGCAGCAGGCGCGGCATTTTCTTGCGATTCAGGAAGCGCGCCGCCGCGGTGTTGGCGGTGATCATGAATTCTTCGATCAATTTATGCGCATCGTTGCGCACTAGCGGCACAATCTCGGCGATCTTGCGCTCCGGCCCGAATACGATTTTGGTTTCCTGGGTATCGAAATCCATCGCTCCGCGCAGTTCGCGCTGCTGGCGCATGACTTTGTACAAATCGTATAAAGTCTGCAGATGCGGCATCAGTTCTTGATGCTTTTTAATCAGCTTTTGATCGCCGTCCACCAACATCTTGGCCACAGCACTGTAAGTCAAGCGAGCGTGGGAGCGCATCACCGCTTCGAAGAAGCGCGAGCGCAACACCAGGCCTTCGCTGCTGATCAACAACTCGCAGACCATGCACAAGCGGTCCACGGCCGGGTTCAACGAACACAGGCCGTTGGACAGGATTTCCGGCAGCATCGGAATCACTTTTTCCGGAAAATACACCGAAGTGCTGCGGTTCTTCGCTTCATCGTCCAACGCGGTGCCGACTTTGACGTAATGCGACACATCGGCGATCGCCACCAGCAATTTCCAGCCTTTCGGCGTTTTTTGGGCGTAAACCGCATCGTCGAAATCGCGAGCATCCTCGCCGTCTATCGTCACCAACGGCAACTGGCGGATGTCTTCCCGACCCTGTTTGGCCTGTTCCGGCACTTCCGGCGTCAACGGCTTGATTTCCTTGAGCAGCGCATCCGGCCATTGGTTCGGCAAATCGTAGGAACGAATCGCCATTTCGATTTCCATGCCCGGCGCCATGTGCAGACCCAGCACTTCGCTGATGCGACCAATCGGCTGGCAGTGGGCGCTGGGTTGCTGCAGGATTTCGGCGACGACGATCTGGCCGTTCTTGGCGCCGCCGGTATCCTCCTTGGCGATCAACACTTCGTGGTTGACCTTCTTATTGTCCGGCACCACGTAGGCAACGCGGCCCTCGGTGAAAAAGCGGCCGACGATCTGATGGGTGTTACGTTCGGTAACCTCGATCACGGTAGCCTCGCGCCGGCCGCGACGGTCGACGCCGCTGACGCGGGCGATTACCCGGTCATTCGGCATCAGCGGTTTCATTTCCCGCGGCGACAGGAACAAGTCTTCGCTGCCGTCGTCCGGCTTCAGGAAACCGAAGCCTTCCGGATGACCAAGGACTCGTCCGGCGATGGTGTTGTGGCCGGAACCGATGCAATACTTTTGCCGGCTGTTAAAGCTCAATTGACCGTCGCGTTCCATGGCTCTGAGCCGACGCCGCAGCGCTTCCTGGGCATCGGCCGATTCCAGCCCGAATTGCTGGGCGATTTGTTGGCGTCTTAACGGTTTGCCGGCTTGCTGGATCAGCTCCAGGATCAGCTCGCGGCTGGGGATGGGGTTCTCGTATTTTTCCGCTTCGCGTTCGGCGTGCGGATCGACGAAAGTCGAAAAATCAGCGGGTTGATCGCTATTGGTGGTCATTGAGTCCGTCGCTTGGCAGCCACGCTCCCGCAATACGATGTATCGGGCGCTTGTGGCATGGGTTATATAAAGTCATAGCCTTTCTTCTTGGGTTGTTGCGGTATGGTGGATTCGTCCAGAATCCGCCGGCACTCGAATTGCCAATACCCCAGGCCGATATTGCGCCGGCCGTTGAGGATGATCGGAAAGTTCTCGTTCCCCATATACATCCTGAGCAGGTCGCCGTCTTTCAATCGAAAAGAATCCATAATGATATAACTCTTCTCGCCTTCGTGGTCTTTCGCGCCGTAAATCAAGGCCTTTTTGCGCTCGTCGCCGGGTGCTGCATCCAGTGCCTGATAGGTCACCGCGTAGGTCTGGGCGGCGATCACCATCAACTCGAAAATCAGCTTGCTGTCCTGTTTGGGCACCAGTATTTTGCAGACCACGCCCAACGCTCGTTGCTGAGGCAAGGCGTCGATCTTTCTGAAGCTGACCAAACTGCCGATCGACAACACGCCTTCCTGGTCGAAATTGCAGGACAACGCGCGCTCCGAGTCGGTCTCGGCGCGTTTTTCCAAACCGGAACCGGCACCGGCGCGCGAGGTGTCGAGCAAGTCGAACGTGGCCTCCAGGCCGATCGCGACGTAGCGGTCGAGCCGGTCGCTGAAATAAACCGAACCCTGTGGCTCCTTGCCCTGCCAGCGCTGCAGTAAATAATCGAACAACTCGGCCGGCAGACGTTGCTGCTGGCTTTTTTCCATTTCCAGCGAGCTGAAGCGGGCTTCGTCCTTACTGGAAAATTTGTCGGGATGCTTGAAAACCTTGGCCAGCTTGCTCAGATTCAGATACAGCATCGCCGAATCCGAGCGGCGGTCGCTTTGCCCGCTGCTGGCCAGAAAGGCCGGCGGCAAATCCTCGTCCATCAGAATCGAACATTGCACGGCTTGGCCGGCGACCGGTTTAGTCTCGATCTCCAGCAGATCGGCGATTTTTTCGATGAACTCGTAAACCAGCTGGAATTCTTTCTGCATCAAACCCGACGGATAGGCCAGGCTGAGCAATAAAATTTGTTTGTAACTGTCCTCGATCGACGACTGCTTACTGAAAATGCCGCCCTGTTCGGCCGCTTTGACATCGGCTTTATCCAACTTCACGGCCAGCTTGTACAAGGAATGCAGGTCGATCCAGATCCAATCCGGAATCGGATAACTCATCATGTAATGGGTAATGATGATACGGCTCAAACCCTTGATCGTGCGCTGAATCGACAACACGGTCGGCTTGGCCTGCATCCAGCCAATCTCGCGCCGCGTCAGCTCGCGCGCCACGCTCCAGTAACCGATCGTAAACTGGCGTTCGATGCTACAGGTCAAGGCGAAAATTTTTTTTTCGCTATCGCCCTTGGGAAAACCCGACCGGGTCAGGCGGGAACGCAGGTAGTCATCGATCAGAAAAAAACTGTCCCTCAGCATTTCCAGCGCGTGCAGCCGTTTGGCGGCCGGCATGTCTACCGATATCAACTCGCCCAGCAATTCGTAGAACAAGCGCGCAGCCAGACCTGGATTCGCCGTGGGAAGCTCGGTAATCCATTGTTTGAGCGCGTCGTCGCTGAACGAAGCCAGCAGCTGGGGATCGTTTCTTTGCTCGGGAATGACTAAAAAGAACGAGTTTTTCACAAACAGCTCAAATAATGTACGCGCTTAGCGCGCTTTCGTAACGCCGCGGCCAACGCTGCCGGGTGACGCGAACAACTATAGCCCCCATTTTCTAGAAAAGCGCCTCGTCATCGACCATCGGACTTTGCAATGCGTTGATATCGTTTCTGAGCTGTTTTCTGGCCAGCAATTTGGATTGCACCCGCTCGGGCAACTCGGTAAAGATCAATACCTGCTTGGCCACCAGCAAATCGACCAAATCGTCTATCACCCGCACCATCTCGCTGTCGGTATCCGACAAAGCCTGACGGGCATCCTGCTCGTAGCGGGCTTTGGCGTAGGCCAACCACTCGGGGTGGTCTGCCGCCAACCATTCTCCGTTACCGTTGTCGCTTACCGTGACAATGGCGCCATCGGCGCCGCGTTGTACGAAAGGCATGCGCTTAGCTCCCTGTGGCGGCCTAACGACGAACACCGAACCCCAAGATGCGCGCTTGCATCAACGCGGCGAAATGGTCAGGGCACCCAAGGTTACGCCGATGTCTATCCCACGCCCTTTACCCGACAATGCCAAGGATATTTCGCCGCGGGTCAACACTTGGCCGTCCACCGATTTGGTCGCGCCGGCATGGCCTTCCAAGGCGACGAAATTACCGTAAATCTCGTTTAAATTCTTCACATCGGAAAACACCCCGGTACCTTCGATCTCGGACTTGCCGATGGTAAAGCCGATGCTTTTCGACGCCAAAGCTACCTGGGCGCGCTGACCGTTGCTGCAACTGATATTGCCGATACCGTCGTATTGCTTGTAAACCAAAGACCAGCCGCTCATTTTGTAAGTCATCGTGCACGAAGTAAACGCTTCGGCGAGCGCCGGGGCCGACGAAAACGCACCGGCCGCAGTCAAGGCCAGCGTCAACATCGAACGAACAAGCTTATTTTTCATAGCTACTCCAATGGGTTAGTAACACTAAATGAATTTCGCCGCGACCCGGCTCAGCCTAAGCAGTGGGCCTATCTTACACCGCAACGCAGCAAAGTTGGGTGCCGGCAGTATCTCCAACCGCACCCTCCGCCGATTAGCCCAATCTTATTTATCACGGGTTTACGGGCTGAGCGAGTCGCAGCCTGGCAGACCCTAAGGCCCTGCACTCAATGTTAACACCGACTTGATGCCGTCGGCTGCGTCAGCCTGGTTCAGCTCGGTCGCCAGGATGTAGACTCTGTCCCGACTGATTCCGCCCGGCTGGTCGGCGACATATTGGGCGATATGGTTAGCCCTGGCTACCGCCAAATCGTTGAGTTTTAGCGGATCGGGTTGAAAAATGCTTTCCAGCCGCTCGCGCGCCAAAGCGTAAAAATCCGCGTCGGGTTTGCTTTTAATACGGGGCGTACCAAGCAGACTGCGTTCGAAATCTTCCGGAAACACTTCCGCGAAAAACTTGGCCAACAAGCGCTTGTAATCGTCATCGGCAAGCTGAATATATTCGTGACGAATCTTCTGACCCTGATCGCGCAGTTCGCCGGATTTCATTTTTTTCAGTACATCCTGTAAGGCCTCGAACCGCATCGCCGGCCAATCCTGATTCTGATAGGCAATGCCTTTGATTTCCAAGGTCAGTTCCGGCTTGCTCAACAAGGCCTTGCTTAATTCGCCCAGCTTGACCGTCTCATCCTTAGCCAATTCGGCACTACCCGGATTAAATTGCACGACACTGAAGTCCTTGTCGTCACCCAATAGCGACGCAATGGCCTTGAACGGAGACATTGCCACCTTGGCGACCAAGTTCACCAACACGTCGCGCACGAGGGCGCCGACGCTAAATTGCGGATCCTCCAGGCTGCCGGAAATCGGAAAATCCAGATTGATTTTGCCGTCGGCGTCTTTCAACAAGGCAATTGCCAAATGCAACGGCACGGACACTGCATTCGGATTTTCGACTTTATCACCCAAAGTCAATTGATCGATTAACAGTTTGTTTTGCACTTCAAGCTGGCCGCTCTTTATTTTGTAGTGCAAATCCAGAGCCATCTGGCCTTTCTCTATCCGGTAACCGGCAAATTCCGCCATATAAGGGGTGATCAACGGTAACGGCATATGGGTAAAATTCAAGGCAATATCGGAGTCACCGCTCTGGAACTGGTACTTGCCCTTGATGCCCACCAAGGCCATATCGTAAACCTTGCCTTTCAAAGCCATCGTCGCGACGGCATCCTTGGCAGAAGAAAAACCGCTCACTTCGCCGTTCAAACCGTTCATTTCGGCTACGAACGGCAAAATCAACGAATAGTCGGCGAAATTCGAGTTGCCGTTACGCATCTCGATCTTGCCTATGCTCAGACGGGGCTCATCCGCCTGGGCTGTCGCGGTTTCGGACTTGCCGCGAGTTTGAACCGGCTTTGTCGTCGGTACCGGTTCGGCTGTTTGTTCGACCAGGATATCGTCGATATTGGTACTACCGTCCTTTTTGATATTGAACCGCACATAAGGACGTTCCAATACCACGTTCTCCAGCTTGTAGTCTTGCGCGGCCAAATCGATATCGATGCCGTTCAGCGCCAGATTCGACCACTTCACGAAATCCTTGTTTTTCAGTTGGTCGCGAGTCAAAAGATTGTCGATGTCGGCATCGCCAGTGAATTTGAGTTGAAACGGCTCGGCGGCAGCCAGATGCAGTTTGCCGGCCGCATTGACGTCGCCGTCCACCACTTCCAGCTTTATGAACGGTTCCAAGTAGGGTTGGAAGGGTTTTAACTGCAGGTCCTTGAGATGCAAATCCCAATCGGCGACGAAGGGTTCCAGCGTCATATCGCCTTTCAGCGCCAAGCTACCCGCTTGATTCAAACGGGTATCGAACTGCAACGGTAGTTTGCCGGCCAGATCGGAACTGAAATTCTGTAATGAGCAATTCAACTCGGTCAGTTTGAATTCGAACGGTTTGGCTTGGCTAAAATCCGTAAAATGGATTTGGTAATCGTGCAACGCCAACTCGCCCAACCGAATCGACCAGGGTTTGCCGGCATCGGCAACCGGAGCGGCGCTACCGCTTGTTTGAGTGGCGCCGGCTGCCGAGCCGCCAGCGTCGTCGGCGAACAAGGCCTGATAATTGACCACTCCGTCAGCTTGCAGCCAAGCCTTTATCGCCGCATTGTTGCTGACAACCGAGGTAATAGTGACGGCTTGACTGCCTAAATCGGCGCCGATGCCGCTGACGACTAATTCAGGTAAATCGATCAAAGGCTTCCCGGTGGCTTTTTCGACGACTGCCAACTCTCGCAAGGCCAGCGCGCCGTTGTTCAGCACCGTGACGGCACCGGTATCGCCAACCGTTACTTGATATTCGATTTGCAGACCAGCCTGACCGGCCTCGATCCGCACCGGCAACTCCTGCAAAAACAACTGCCAAATTTTGTCCAACCGGATACCGTCGAGCGTTACTCGTCCCTTCGAGGCTAACGGCTGCAGACTTAAATCGCCGCTCCACTCGATGCTACCGCCTGACTCGAGGCCCAAAGTCAACTTGCCGTTACCGGTTTGATCAGCCAGAGTACTGATTTCCTGCAAGCTCAAATTGACCGGCAATAAAGTTTCCGCCAGCGTTTGACCGGAAGAGGCATCCGACCAGGCGACTTTGCCTTCGGCGATTGCCAAACGATGAATCGCCAGTTTGAACGGGCTGGCCGCGGCGTCCGGCTCCGGCGTGTCTTCAGCTTTGGTTTGCTGCGGCTGCAGATCGGCAAAATTAAAGCTGCCGTCGGCCCGGCGGCTAATATTGAATTGCGGTTTGGTCAACTCGATGCTGTCGACCACGGCACCGCCCATTCCGACCGAACGCCAAAACGCCAGATCGATGCGCAGGCTTTCGAAACCGCCCAGCAGCTGCCCATCCCCGGCCGGCAACGAGAAATCCCGCAGCTCGATCACCAAGCTGAACGGGTTCAGACTGATCTGTTTCAACTGTGGCGTTTGCCCGGTTTGTTGCTTGATGATTTCCGGCAGCTTGCTCAAGGCAATTTTCGGCAGCAGGTAAAACCCGGCCAACGCATAGCTTGCCACGCCGGCGGAGACTGCCGCGGCGGCAATCAAGGCTTTTCTCCGGTTGATCGCGATCGGCATCGGCTTCAGATCAGTGCAATCGGTTGATGAATTCGGCATCTATCCGGCAACCGCCCAAATCGGGATAGTCCGCCAAATTTTGTTCGAAATCGCGAAACGACGGGTGTTGAAACGCCAAACGGCTGATTTTGCCCTGCACCAATTCGAATTCCAGCGCACCGCCTTTCTCGCGCGGACTGCCAGGTTTGGTCGCGAACAACATGATGCCGATATTCGCCAGCGGCTGGCCTTGTTCCTGCGCCGGCCGCGCGCAACTGAAACTCTCGACGTTGAGCGCGCCAAACACGCTGGCCAACTGCGCCGCATTGATCACCACACCGTCATCGGCAATATTCGGCAGTTGCAACAAGGCTTCCAAGCCGAAGTTGCTCAAATGATTCTGCAGCAATACCGAACCGTTGCCGGATTTTTCGGTATTCAACAACGGATACAGCTGCCGGGCCGCTTCATCCTGATTCGGATTTTGCAATGCTGACAAAAATTGGCGCGCCGCCGATTGAATCGGACTGATCACACCCTCTTTCTTCTGCCGGGAACTGGTCAGATTATCCCAGTCCTGTAGCGTGTTGACCGGTAAGCGCATGTTTTTCATGGCCGTATAGTCCTCGGCCGCCAAGCAGCCGGAAAAGTCCTTGGCCCGATACTGCTCCAACAATTTCGGCCGAATTTCGTCGGTCATAGCCTTCTGCGCAGAGATATTGAAATTTTTCCAGTCAGGCGCTTTGGCCAGGAAGTAATACAACACGGCGTTACGGTCGAATTTATTGAAGCCCAAGTCCTTCATGACCAATTTCAAGCGCCGGCATTGGCTTTCCACCTCTTCGTAGTTGCGCCAGTCCGGTTGCAAATTGGGCTTGGCGGCGGGATCGACCTGATTAATCAATTGTTGCAGGCTGATCTCGCCGTTAGCGGTTTGTACCGGCGCACGCCACAATTCCTCCAACGATGAATCGTGAGCGTCCGGTACGGTGTCGCCGCTGGTTTTTAACAACAACGACGTGGCGATCTCCGGATAAATCCGCAATTCGCCCAGCATTTTGGACTCCGAACTCCAGGCTTTCCAGCCGCCTTCAACCACTTCGTAGACCGCCAAACGGCTCTGGTTAAAATTGCCGCTATCGCCGGCCAAAACCACGCTAGCTGGCAAGGAATGAGTCTCGGAACTGTATTTTCCAGTCGCGGCAGGGGTTTTCGCCACCAGATTCGGATTGTTATCCACAAAATCTATGGGATTCAGAATTCTGCCAGCTACCCCCCCTAACACGGTTACTCCAAACAAACCACTGGCTGCATTGATATCGCTGAACAGCTGAGACAGATTAGCTTCGTGGCTGTTGCTGGTTAAAAAGTTGTAATCGACCAGCGTATCCTTTCCGATATCCAATCTCACCCACGGCGTCAGGTTGGCATTATTAGTCTCCAATTTGAAATTGCATTTGCCGGTGGTCGCTTGATATAGAAAACCGCTGACTTCGCGTTTCAGCTTCAAGGTTTCGTTGTGCACGCTGAATATCAAAGCCGCCGACAAATCGCCGTTCTCGTAATGACCGCCCATTTCGTTACAACCGCCTTTCAGCGCGCTGTCGCCTTTGAACTCGAAATCCGACACCAATTGCACGTAATAATCGTCGCCGCCGACCGTCGCATGACCGCGTAAGGGTTTGATCGGTAAGGTTTCGGTTTTGGGGTAATCCACCGCGATCTGCCGGGTCGTGGCGCAACCGGCGATCAGGCTACCGGCAATTAGCGTGACGGGTAGGAAAAATAATCGGCTGATCGGCATTAATGGTCCTAAACAAATTTGGCAAGGTTCGACGGCCGCTGTTTTCAAGCTAGCGGGGGCGGCTTAGGCTTTGCTTAACGGAATCGAACTGCGAGTGTATTACAAAATCGCCAAGCTCAATTCACTACATTCAGCGCGGAATAATAAATTGAAGCTTGCGAAGTGGCTACCGTTTTATCCGCTCGCCGTAAGACTTTACAACGAGTCCTGCTTGAAACGGTGGATTTGCCGGCGTTGTTTCTTGTTAGGTTTGTGTTCGCGTTCGTATGGGTGTTGTAACGCTTGTTGCTGCTTGCGCAATTCGATTTGCTGATGGCGTCTTTCCGAGCTGGTCTCGTCTTCGTGGTAAAGCCGGGCGGCTTCCTGAGCCGGACGCCGCTGCTGATTTAGATCGGTTACCCGCACTTCCCAGGTGTACTGGTCTTTGGTCACCGTGACCAGATCGCCGATTTTGATGTCCTTACCCGGCTTGCAACGTTGACCGTTGACATGGACCTTACCGCCGCTGACGGCATCGGCCGCCAGACCGCGGGTTTTGAAAAAGCGCGCGGCCCACAGCCATTTGTCGATCCGGATCTGGCTTAACTCATTCAACCTTGAGTCCACTCTCCGCCCAAGCCTTGAAGCCGCCGGCCATGCTAACCGCGCCGGAATATCCCAACTGGTTCAGGACCTGGGTTGCCAACGCGGAGCGACCGCCGCTCTGGCAGTAGACCACGATACCGGCATCCTGCTTACCCTGAAACGCCGGGTGCCCGCCGATTTGAAACTCCAAGACGCCGCGCGGAATGTTGACCGCTCCCGGCAAATGGCCGGCGGCAAATTCGGCCGGCTCCCGCACATCGAGCAGCAACGCGCCGGACAACCGGGCGTTGGCGGCGGCGACGTCGATTTCGGTGATCTGCTGCTTGGCGGCAGCAACCAATTCCTGAGCTGTGATCGACATAAACGACTCCTAAAAATCAGGCTTCCATGGCTTTTTTCAATTCTTTCGGAATCGAAAACACCACTTTTTCTTCGATACCTTTGTTCTCACGCACAGCAGTGTCTTCACCGCCCCACTCCTTCAATTGGTTGATCACTTCCTGCACCAGCACTTCCGGGGCCGAGGCACCGGCGGTGACGCCGACCACTTCGATACCGTCCAACCATTCTTGTTTCAAATCCTTATAGGTGTCGATCAGGTAGGCCGGTTTGCCCAGTTGTTCGGCAATCTCCCGCAAACGATTGGAATTGGAACTGTTAGGCGAACCGACCACCAGGATCAGATCGGAGATTTTCGCCAAGTCGTGTACGGCATCTTGCCGGTTTTGGGTGGCGTAGCAAATGTCGTCTTTCTTTTGTTCCTTGATCGACGGAAAGTGTTCGCGCAACGCGTCGACCATGACTTTAGTATCCGTCATCGACAGTGTGGTTTGCGTCACGTAAGCCAGATTGTCCGGATTGTTGACCTTCAGGTTTTTGACGTCTTCCGGCGTTTCGACCAGATAAATATCGCCGTGCTCGGTGCATTTATCGTACTGGCCCATGGTACCCTCAACTTCGGGATGACCGGCGTGGCCGATCAAAATCACTTCCCGGTCTTGCTTGGCATGTTTGGCCACCTGCATATGCACCTTGGTCACCAGCGGACAAGTCGCATCGAACACCGTCAACTGGCGCTCCTCCGCTTCTTGCTGCACCGCCTTGGACACGCCATGCGCACTGAATATCAGATAAGAGCCGACCGGCACGTCACTGAGTTCTTCTATAAAAACGGCACCCTTTTCCTTTAAGCCATCGACTACGGTGCGGTTATGCACCACTTCGTGTCGTACGTAAATCGGCGCACCAAACGTATCGATCGCTTGATCGACGATTTCAATGGCCCGATCGACGCCGGCACAGAATCCACGGGGGTTAGCGAGTACTATTTGCATATTCTTGAGTGTTTTACTGGGTTAAGACGGAAGAATTCTAATCCAATTTCGCATCCGAGACGATAATTCCGTCGCCATCGGCATATAAACAGTGGTCTTTTTTGAAATTGACGCCGGCAAACGTGATCATCACGTCGCGGTCGCCGTGGCCGTGCTTGTTGCTGCGTAACGGATTCGTGTTCAACGCCATCACGCCGATCGGCATCTGCCGGATCAGTTCGGAGCCGCGGATACTGCCGTAGACCACGATGCCCTGCCAACCGTTCTCCAGCGCCAAGCCGGCCAGGGTATCGCCGATCAACGCGCAACGCTTGGAACCGCCGCCGTCGACCACCAATACGCGGCCGTCGACTTTTTCCGCCAACACGGCGCGGACCAGCGAATTGTCCTCGAACACTTTTAGCGTCGTGATTTGACCGCAGAACCGGCGGTTACCGCCGAAATGGCGCAGCACCGGTTCTGCCACCTGAAAACTGTCGGTTTGGGCAAAACGGTCGCATAAATCCGCCGTATCGAAGCTCATACTCGCCTCCGCCAATCAGTAATAACGGGCCAACAAACCGTAATCGCACTCGGCGGTCGGCAACGGAATCTTCACTTCGTAGCCGCCGCCGGCGGCTTCCTGCATCGGCTGGCCGTATTTATCGACCATGTGTTCCACGACGATATCCCGGTTGCCGCTCGGCAGAATCAGTTCCAATTTGTCGCCCAGCGCAAACTTGTTTTTGACGCTGACATCGGCCATGCCGGTCGCGGCATCGAAACCGGTAATTTCGCCGCAAAACTGCTGCTGGTGACTTTTCGAATAGCCGGACAGATAATTTTGGTGTTCGTGGGTGTGGTGGCGCTGGTAAAAGCCGTCGGTGTAGCCGCGGTTGGCCAGATTATCCAGAATACCGAGCAACTCCGGTTGGAACGGCCGTCCGGCTAGAGCATCGTCGATGGCCTGACGGTAAGTCTGAGCGGTGCGCGCCACATAAAAATGAGATTTGGTGCGGCCCTCGATTTTCAAACTATCGATGCCGATTTCCACCAAGCGCTGCACGTGCTCAATCGCGCGCAGATCCTTGGAATTCATGATGTAGGTGCCGTTCTCGTCTTCCATCACCGGCAACAGCTCGCCCGGCCGCCCTTCTTCTTCCAGGAAATAAATATTGTCGGCGAGAGGATGCCGATCGGCGCCGCCGCAACTTGCGGTGTTTAACCCCTGGTTCAAATCGTTCATGGAAATAACCGCGCTATCGGCCAACAAATAGTCGCCTTCGGCGTTTTCCACAGCCGGCTTGGTGTCGTATTTCCAGCGGCAAGAATTGGTGCAGGTACCCTGGTTCGGATCGCGGTGGTTGAAATAGCCGGACAGCAAACAACGGCCGGAATAAGCGATGCACAGCGCCCCATGCACAAACACTTCCAACTCCATATCCGGGCACTGCTGGCGAATCTCGGCGATCTCGTCCAGCGACAGTTCGCGCGACAAAATCACCCGTTCCACGCCCATGCTCTTCCAGAACCTAACACTGGCATAGTTGACCGTATTGGCTTGCACCGACAAATGAATCGGCATCTCCGGCCATTGCTCCCGGGTCATCATGATCAACCCCGGATCGGCCATGATCAGCGCGTCGGGCTGCATCGCGATGATCGGCGCCATGTCCTTCAAAAAGGTTTTGACTTTGGCGTTATGCGGAATCACATTAGCCGCCAGAAAGAATTTTTTCCCCAACTGATGGGCTTCGGCAATGCCTTTAGCCAGATTCTCGGATAGGAAATCGTTATTGCGCACCCTGAGACTGTAGCGCGGCTGTCCGGCATAAACCGCATCGGCACCGAATGCAAACGCGTAACGCATATTGCGCAAGGTACCGGCCGGAGAAAGAAGTTCGATGTGTTTCATGTCAGCTCGAGAAAAGGAAATGGCGGCCATTTTAGCAAAATTTCGGGCAAAATCAGGCCACTACGAAAATCACCGTCGTCCGGTCGTTCAGTGCGGGATTTAAAGCGGCACCGAATAATCAAACGTCGGCAGTTTCAGAGATTAATTCGCGGTAAATCGCCAGATGAGCGTCGACGATGGCTGCAACGGCATAGCGTCGTTCGGCCAGTTGCCGGCCCCGCCGCCCCATCTCCCGTCGCAAACCGCCATCGGCCAATAGACGCCGAATCGCATCTGCCAGCGCAGCGGCCTCTCTCACCGGTACCAACAAACCGCTGATACCGGCTTCGATCGCATCCCGACAACCCGGCACGTCGGTAGTAATGACCACCCGCCCGCAGGCGGCCGCCTCTTCCAAGACTCTGGGCAAGCCCTCGCGGTAGGAGGGCAATACCACGATATTGGCAGCGGCCAATAATTGCGGCATATTTTTTTGAAAGCCGAGAAATTCGATATTCGGATCGGCACGCAACGCTTCGACTTCCTGACGGCTTAGACTGGAAGGATTGCCGTCATCGCGGTCGCCGACCAGCACAAAGCGCGCGTCGACACCCTGTTCACACAACAAGCGGACGGCCTCGACGTATTCCCTGACGCCTTTATCGTACAGCAAGCGTGCCGCCATCAACACGACCGGCCGACCTTCCGGCTCCGGGATAACGGCGAAGCGCTGCAAGTCGACCCCGGAACCGCGCACCAATACGGTGTTTTCCGGCAGGACGACGCCTAGCACGACCATTAGATCGCGATCGGTCGGATTCTGAAAGATCACACGGATATGCCGGTGCCCCAGCGCCAAACGGTATAGCCGGGAAACCAAAGTTCGGAGGATTCGGGTTTTAAGCCGGGTATCGGTAAACAGATAGCCCATACCGAATACTGCGGCAACCACGGCCTTGACCCCGGCCAAGCGCGCGGCGATGCCACCGTACAAAATCGGCTTGACCGTCATCAGGTAAACCAGATCGGGTTGCACTCGCTTGAACAGCACATACATCGCCCGGAGCGCAGCCAATTCCGCCAACGGGTTTTGGCCGCTCCGGGTCAACACCAACTCGTGATAAATAAAACCGAGCTCGCGAATTTCCGCCACCCGCGCCCCAGGCGGGGTCGCAACGTGGACTTCGTAACCCTGTTTCAGCGCCCCGCTGGTTTCCGGCAGCCGGTGCAGCAGAAAAAAATCAAGGTCGTTGCAGACCACCAATAGTTTGTTACTCATTGCTGATCGAGCCAGGCATTGAACATCAAAACATCCCACAACAAAAATCGCCAATTCCGCCGACCGGACAAATGCTCGGCCCATTTGCGCCTGATCGGCTCCGGATCGAAATAACCGTCGCGGCTGAGCCGGGAACGGTCGAGCAAGGCCTCGGCCCAGTCGCGCAACGGCCCGCGCAGCCACTCTTCGAGCGGTACCGCGAAACCCATTTTCGGCCGTTCGATCAATTCGCTCGGCACATGCCGGTACAACACCCGGCGCAATAGCCATTTGGCTTCGCCGTCACCGACTTTCATCTGCCGCGGCAATTTCCAGACGAACTCGAACAAACGATGGTCCAGCAGCGGCACCCGGGTTTCCAGGCCGACATTCATTGCCGCCCGGTCGACCTTGACTAGAATGTCGTCCGGCAGATAACTGCAACTATCGAACAACATCATTTGTTCGAGCAACTCCGGCAATTCCGGCCAACTTTTCAGCAACGCAGTTCCAGAGTCGCCGTCGAGCACCACATCGGCCGGTTGCCAATGGCTGATCAGGTTCAAGTACAACTCGGCCGGATTGGCGCTATGTAACAAGCCAGCCCCTTTATGAATCTTGTCCCCCGGGAAACCGCTACGCGTGCCGGCCGGCAACAAGGGCTGGACAACAGCGTACAGAGCGTCCCAGCCTTTGACCGGTACGCCGCGTAAAACCCCGGCTAGCGCGTTCCGCAGCGGCAAAGGCACCGCTGCCAGCTTGGCCCATAGCCGCTGCGCCATCCGGTAGCGGCCGTAGCCGCCGAACAATTCGTCGCCGCCGTCGCCGGACAAGGCCACCGTAACCTGCTGTCGGGCCATGCGCGAAACCAGGCAGGTCGGCAATTGCGACGAATCGGCAAACGGTTCGTCGTAAATCGCCGGCAATTCCGGAATGATGGCCAACGCGTCATTGGAGCTGACGTAAAGTTCGCTATGCTCGGTACCCAAATGCCGGGCCACCGCCTTTGCGTAGCGGGCCTCGTCGAATGCATCCTCGCCAAAGCCGATGGTAAAAGTCTTGACCGGCGGTGCACCTGCAGCCCGCGCCTCGGCCTGCATTAGCGCGACAATCGTCGACGAATCGACGCCCCCCGACAAAAACGCGCCTAATGGCACATCGGCCATCATTTGGCCACGCAATGTGTCGCGCAACCGGTTCTCCAACGCGTCGACCGCGTCGTCTGCGGAATTAAATGCAAACGGCTCGGCCAAGCCGTCTCCAGCCGCAGCGGCGGCGGACCAGAACAGATCGGGCTCCGGCAACTTGCCCGATGCAATCTGGCTGCGGTCGAAGGTTAATAGACTGCCCGGAACCAACTTGTTGATCCCGCTATAAATACTGAACGAGCCGGGAACGTAATTATGCCGCATGTATAACGCCAGGGCTTGGCGATCAATGTCGCCGACGAAGCCCGGAATTGCCCGCAAGGCCTTCAGTTCCGAAACAAAAGCCAAACCGCCGGCTATCCGACCGTAATACAACGGCTTTTCACCCAAGCGGTCGCGCGCCAACGACAGCTCGCGCCTTTCCCGATCCCATAACGCCAGCGCAAACATACCCACCGCCGACTCCAGCGCTTTGCGCAAACCCCAGGCGGCGATGACCGCCAATAAGGTTTCGGTGTCGGAATGCCCGCGCCAAACCGGCGCCTGTCCGGCCCGCTCCAGTTGCTCGCGCAACGCCGGATGGTTGTAAATTTCGCCGTTGAAAACGATGACATAGCGCCGACAGGACGACAGCATCGGTTGATGCCCGGCCGGCGACAGGTCGACGATGGACAATCGGCGGTGCACCAAGCCGATCCCGTCCTCAGCACTCCAGAATATTCCGCCATCGTCGGGGCCGCGACTACGAATCGCATCGCCCATCGCTTGCAGCACCTCTTCCGGGTCGGACAGGCCAATGCCGAAAAAACCCGCTATGCCGCACATCGCTTAAGCATCCTCGGCCGCAGCCAAACTGCGGTATAGATCTTGATAACGCTGAGCCACCGCTTGAATCGAAAACTGCTCCAGCACCCGCTGCCGGGCCTGCATACCAATCGCCTGTCGCCGTTCCGGCGCCAAATCGAGCAGTTCGCCAATTGCGGCCGCCAACGCCTGCGAATCTTCGGCGGCAACGACTCTGCCGCCGTCGCCCAAAACCGCCGCGGAATCGCCGACATCGGTCACCACGCACGGGACCGCGCAACTCATTGCTTCGCCGATCGCGTTGGCAAAGCCTTCCGAAACCGAGGGCGTGACGGCGATATCCAGCGCGGCAGTAATGCTTGCAATATCCTGGCGCTCACCCAATAGATGCAAACGCCCCTGTAAAGCGGAACTGCGTTCGGCGTCGACAAACAAGCGGTTTTGCGAGTCGACCCCACGCCCGGCCAACACGAAATGCACATCGTTGCGCCGCTCGGCCAACAGCTCGGCGGCCTTTAGAAAATTGGCATGGCCTTTCATCGGATCGTAGCGGGCGACCATACCGACCAGCGCCGCATACGGCTGCAAGCCGAGTTCTTCCCGCAATGCAATCCGCGCCGCCGGGTCCGGCCGGAATACGTCGGTGTCGAAACCGTTTGGCAGCCAATCGCCGCGCTCCGGCGCATAACCTATGTTTTCGTGGTGCTGTCTGGCGGTTTGCGAGTTGTACAGGATTTTGGTCGCCGCTCCGGACAACCAGGCACACAAGCGGATGATTTTCGCGGTGCCCGGCTTTTCTTTATTGATGTCGTAAAGGCTTTGCCGCACACCCCAGATCAACGGTACCCGCCGGCCGATCAGCCAGCGGCCTACCCAGGCCGCAAAATTGCCGTGGTACATCCAGCCTTGCACAATATCCGGCCGTGCCGCGAGCAAATATTTGCGCAAACGGCCGACGGCTTTCAAGCCGCTCACCGGCGACCGAGCCCCCAAACACAATACCGGTATGCCCAAGGCGCGGATATCGTCGGCGACCGGCCCGTCGCCAATCAGGCACACCACCCGCATGTCGAACCGCTCCCGGTCGACATGGGCCAGCAATTTCCACAGCATACGCTCGGCACCGCCGACGTTCAGGCCGGTGATGACGTGGACGACGACGATGCGATTGACGTTAGCGGTTGGCAAGGCGGAACACAAATTCGTTACAGCCCATGCGGCCGCCGCAAGTCGTCATTTCGGTCAAAGTAAAACCGCGATCGCGGAAATAAGCGAAGACTTGTTCCGGCTTGGCCACTTCGAACGGATAACCGCCCAACCAATCGATCATGTCGTACCAGATCGTCATGCCGCGCTCGATCGACAGCCGTCCGCTGGCGGCGCGCACCAGCCAGCGCAGGCCCAGCAAGTAAGGGGCATGGCATGCGATCAATACCGGTTTGGCAATCCTGCTGCGGTTGTACAATCGTTTGACCCAGGCCCAATAGCGGCTAATCCAGCCCTGGTCGTTGTAGATCGCGATAAACAGCAAACCGCCCGGTTTGACGCAAGCGGAGATATTGGCAAATGCCGCAGCCATATCGCCGGTATGGTGTAACACGCCCCAGGAATAGACCACATCGAAATCACCTAATGCCGAGACATAGGCTCGATCCAGTACCGATCCGCTCTCGATCCGCCAGCGTTCGCAGTCCGGGAATTTAAGCTGCTTGATCCGTTCGGTACATTTAACCGAACTCGGGTCGAAATCGAAGGAATGCACCGTTGCCCCCAGGCGCGCCGCCGCCAGCGAAAACAAGCCGCTGCCGGAGCCCGCATCGAGAAAGGTCTTACCTTGCAAAGACTCGACGCCCAGCATCCGTTTCAGCGACGCCTCCGCCGCGGCGATTTTTTCATCCGACAGCTCGGCCAAGAAACGCGCCCAATTTTCGCCGAATTCAAAACGTTCTCCGGACTCGACCTCAGCCGCGTGCCCCATGCCAGTTCTCCCCTATTCTCAAAACGGTGCGGACAAGCCGCACCCCAAATTTGCCGTTTCCGGCCTCTGGCCGGATGCCTGAAGTGCCGTTACGCATAAGCAATCCAAACTATTTCCGCAACAGTTTTTTTAAACCGTTTACCAGGCAGCGGTAAGGCCGGCCCAACAATTTAAAGCGCCAGGCCTGGCTCATGTGCAACCAGTAGTCGCGGCGCGGAAACGCCCGCGACGCAACGGTTTGGCCGGGTTTTGCCAAAATCATGATCGAGCCTTTCAATCGGCGGCGGGCAATCACGACGAAACCTTCCTGCTCCAGCAGATAGACCAGCGCATCGGCGCTCGGATACCAGGTGTGCGCATAACCCGGACAACTGTCGCTCAACGACGACAACAAATCGCTGACGATAACGACGAACAGGCCGTCGGGTTTCAGCATCGCCGCGACCTGCTTTACGAACTGCCGCGGCCGGCTGACGAAATAAATCGCATGCGCGATCGAAACCACATCGAAAGCAGCTCCCGGCTGCAAATTCTCCACCTGCCCTATCGTCACCGACACTCCGGCTTTTTCGTGGAATTGCCGCGTGTTCGGGTCGGCATCGACCCCTTGCGCCTGCCAGCCCTTATCGCGGAACAGGGCGACGGTTGCGCCCAGCCCGCAAGCGACATCGAGAAAATGTTGCATATCCGGCCGTATAAACGGCGCGACAAAGTCGTAAGTCCGCTGCGCCCAAATTTGGCTGGCCTGCCAACGGCCTTGCCAGACAGCCTCGGCATCTGCGTCAGGCGTATCGTCGATTACCCGGTTGCGATCCCAATATTGCTGTAGTTCCGCCAACGACACCGTCTGCGTCGGGAAAGCATTGCCGCAAGTGCCGCATAAACGCCAATGGTAACCGGCGGTTTTCAACACCCGCAGCCCGGAGTCGGGGTCGCGGAACGATATCGGCCTGGACTGCTCGGCAGCGCAAATCGGGCAGACATGGGCTTGTTGCGGCACCGTATTCATTTGCCCACTCCGTCGATGGTCCGGCAATGTTGGATGAAGCCCTCGGCAAACGCAGTTACATTGCCCTCGCGCAACACCGGTTCGCCGGCCATGCCCGGCGAACCGAACACGATGTCCTTGCGTACCGAAAACACGCGGGCCAGAAAATCGATAATCTCGGCTTCATCGACTTTGCCATCCAATTTCTCGGCAATTTTGGTGCGTAAATCGCGGAGATTGCAGACACCGCCCAAAGCCTCGGAAAAAAAGGCGTTGCCCAAGGTAATCGACGGCCGGCCCAGCAGATAGGCTTCGAAGGTGGCGGTGCCGGTCACTGAGATCGTGATCCGCGCCCGTTTTACGATTTCCGCCGACGGCATCGCGTAATGGGCCACCACGACACCGGATTTATGCAGCAACTCGCGGACGAAACTGCCGCTTCGCAGCAGTATGCAGGCCGGGTGTTCTTTGATCACTAAAACCACGTCGCTGGGCAGCGCATGTCGAATCGCATCGATTGCCCGCATCTGATCGACGAAATACGGTGCCGGGGTATTGATCGAAGACTCGGGCGAATACTGCAACGGATAAAACACGAATTTGTCCGGGAGCTGTTCCAAACCGGTAATGTCGCATAGCCGTTGGTTTTTCCAGCGCCGCAAATTCCAAATAGCGTCCCGCAGCCAAGGCAGGTTATTCAAAAACGCCGCACGCAGGTAATCCCATTCGAAGCTTTCCCTGGCGTCGAACCGGCGTTGTAACGCCAAGCCCACACGCTGCAACAATGGCTTTTGGAACGTTGGCAGAATGTTGTCTTCCGCTACAGCCTGGCCGACCGCCGGCGCTTTTGGCGCTTCCCGGAACTCTCGGAGAAACCGTTCGCCGGACTGCCTGGCAGTCGAATCGCCCGCATTCGCATGCGACGGCAAGGACTCACTATCGTCCGGCGAAAAAAATATTCCGCCCAAATTGCGGCAATGGGTCGGCACGACGACCGGTATGCCCATCTGTTTGGCGCACGCCAGAAACACCTTGCCGTCCAGACCTTCCACCTGAGACACCAAAGCATGGCTCGGCGCGAAGCGCGCCATGAACCGTCTGGCACCGCGGTACAGGTTCATCGCCCGTTGCAATTGGAGCTGCGAGCGGGCGAATTTGAAATTGCGTTTTTCGCTGTCGATATCGCGGTGCAGGCTGCCCGGATACAGCCAATTTTTTTCCTCCGCAGTGCAGGTAGCATCGTTGGCGTTCAACACGAACACGTTGTCCCGGCCGAGCAGAGACACCATCAAGGCCTCGTGGTGCGGCGACGACAAGATCATCGCCCATTCCAGTTCCGGATAGCGGCGTCTGGCATATTCGACCACGTGGTAAAACAGTATCGGGAACGAGCCGAACCCGTGCAAAATCACCCTCATTTCAGATATTCCTCGATTGGGCTGAAATTTTTCGCAGACAAGGCTTGCCAGCAGGCAAGATTGGCGCCATCGACCATTCTGCCCGCTGCTCCCTCTATCGTTTCGGCGATCACCCCTGTCCGCGCCTCGGAAAGCGAAAGGAACGGCATACCGGCATCCTGACAAAAATCGGACAGCTTGCTGTCGCGGCCAATCCCGACAAACGGCAGGCCCAGCAAAGCCGCCATGACCAGACCGTGAAACCGCATCCCGACAACGATATCGAGTTCGGCGAATTGCCGGCACAATGCATCCGGGTCCGACGAAACCCGGAGCAGTTCGACGCGCTCGCCGGCGATACCGACGGCCTGCAGCAATTTGGTATCGGACACGCCGGCCTGCGGATCGTCCAGCTCTTGAAACGACAACAGCCGGACCGACCAACCCTTGTCGCGTAATTCCGCCAAATCCGCGGCAAGAGCGCTAAAAAACTGCGGATACGCGTCTGTCGCGGCGCCGATATCGCTGGCCGCCAACGTGACGCCGACCGTTTTGCCGGCCGAGGTTGTCGGCACCGTCGGCAACTGCAATGAGAACACCAGATCCGCCGTACGCCTGACGCGATTGCCGCCGATCACCTGCCGGCAATGGCGCCACGACGAGGCGTCGCGCACGGCAAAATCATCGCTCAGCGCCAGGATCGCCGCCATTAACAATCTGGCCGAAATGCCGGGCATTTCGGCGACGCCGGCCCCCAGCACAAACACTCGGGCGCCTCTGAGCCGGGCTTGAACGACGGCCAGGAAAATCAACACCAGATTGGTCAACGCGCCGCCGCGGGCGTGAAACAGCGTACCGCCACCGAAAACCATGGCCCGGCAACCGGCCAGCGACCGCCAATTGACCGCCAGATAGTCGAGCAGGCGCCGCCACTTCGGCAGATTCGGCTGCAACAGAATCCGCTCCTGGCAGCTGAATTCGACGTTTTCGCTTTGCAAGTCGGCTACCGGATGCAGGCTGCGCACGACAAAACTCGAATCCGGCGCCGCCGAGCGCAAGCGCCGCAAAATCGCCGCCAACAGCAAATCGTCGCCGACGTTGCCGAAGCCGTAATAGCCGTAGAGAAAAACCTTACCCATCCGCAGCGCTGCCGGCCAGTTCGCCGAGAATAGAACGGAACCGTTCCGCCACCGCATCGGCGCTGTAAGCCGCGCGCACTTCCGGATCACCCCAGGCCGCCGTAATTCCCGCCGCTCTGCGCTCGCGAATAGTGTGCAAAACCTGCCGCAGAGACTCGGCGATTTCGGCCGGTCGGCGCGGATTGGCGACGGCACCGCCGATTTTGGAAATTAACTGCGCCGATGCGCCGGGCGGTACGATGCCGAAAATCGGCACGCCGGCTCCCAAATAATCGACCAGCTTCCCCGGCAGAAATACGCTTAGGTCGTCCGGGGCATCGATCACCAATAACAAATCGGCTTGCTTCATCAATGCCAGCGAGGCCGAATAATCGACGGTAGGCACCACGGTTACCAATCCGTCCGGCAAGGATCGATAGGCCGCCGATTTCAGCATCCTGGGCGGCACTCCGCCGACCAATTCGATGCGGACGCCGCACAGTTCGTCCGGCCCCTCGCGCAGAATGGCCGCCAAAGCCTCGAACAACGGCTGCGGCGACCGGTGGCCGTAGAAATTCCCCAAATAACGGATCAACAGCGGCGCATCCGGATCGCGTGGCGAGTCGCCGTAAGCGCCGGGCTCGAAACCGTGCGGCAGGACCCGGGTCTTCTCTCGCCACGCCGCGGGATATTTGGCCATCACCAAATCCACGGTTTCCTGAGAGGTAAAAATGATGCGATCGGCGGCGGCAACCACTTCGCGTTCCAATTGGCGGTTACGGATGTTCGCCAGGAAAAATCGGCGCCGGAACGGGTTATCCGCCCAGGGATCGCTGAAATGCGCCACCCACGGCAAACCGTAGCGGCGTTTCAAACGCAGGCCGAGCAGATGGTCCGACATCGGCTCGCCGAAGGTTAGCAAAACGTCCGCCGCGAAATCGCCCTGCGCTAAACGCTCGACCACGGCGCGCTCGGCCAGCGGCACCCAGCCCAGGAATTCGTCGGGGGCCCGCGCATACAAGGGCAGCAGATTCGCCGCAATTCGATGCCACAGGCCGGATAAGGGCGCACGGTACGCCACCGGCAATCTAAACAGTAAGCGGCTGTCGAAATCGGGATACGCATCCAGCCCGTTCGCCAAGGCCTCCACCTGCCCCGTGACGGCGGCTATCGGCAGCCGGGCGTGGTAAAGCAGACGGCCGATTTGGATGGCCTGCGAATAGAGATTGGGCGGCAGCACGTAGGATACGGCAAGTAGTTTCATGGTAAGGCGCGGTCAAACCGGGGAATGGGCGGCGATGGTATCGATAATCCGTTCCGACGCCAGTCCGTCGCCGTAAACATCGGCGCTATCCGCCAGCGGCCAACGGCCTTCCAAGGCGTCTATCGTAGAAGCGGTTATTTTATCGGGATCGGTTCCGGCCAAGCGAATCAGACCGGTGTCGAGGCCCTCGGTCCGCTCGGTCTCGTCTCGCAAAACCACGACGCGTTTACCCAGACTCGGCGCCTCTTCCTGCACGCCGCCGGAATCGGTCAAAATCAGTTCGGCGTCCGCCATCAGGCTGACGAACGGCAAATATTCCAAAGGCTCGATCAATTGAACGTTGGCGATACCGCTTCCCAGCAGCCTGTTTACCGTTTCCCTGACCCGTGGGTTCGGGTGCACCGGGTAAATAAAATCGTAACCGGGAAAATGGCCGGCAAGCTGCAATATCGCCGAGCAGATCGCCTCCAGGCCGGCGCCGAAACTCTCCCGCCGGTGGCAGGTGACCAGTACGTAAGGCCGGCGCTCAGACAAGCTCACGGCTTTCAAACCGGCCGCGTTCAATGATTTCGCCGCCCTGTCCTGCAACATCGCGTCGTCCGTCAAGCGCTTGACCAGGCCCTTCAAAGCGTCGATGCCGGTATTTCCGGTCACCAACATTCTGTCCGGCGGAATCCCTTCGGCCAGCAGGTTTTCCGCGGCGGACCGGGTCGGCGGGAAATGCAGCGTCGCCAATTCGGATACCAACCGTCGATTCATCTCCTCCGGCCACGGCGCATAGATATTGCCGGTGCGTAAGCCGGCTTCGACATGGGCTACCGGTACCTTCCGGTAAAAAGCCGCGAGTGCCGCGGCAAAACTGGTCGTCGTATCGCCCTGCACCACGACCCAATCCGGCCGGCAGCGGTCCAGACAATCCTGCATCCGCGTCAGAATATCGACGGTGATACCGGTCAGGGTTTGTTCGGCACGCATGATGTCCAAATCGAAATCGGCATGCAAGCCGAACAACTCCAATACTTGATCCGACATCTGCCGATGCTGGCCGGTGTTGCAAACCAGAAAATCGAATTGGTTCCGATTTTTACCGGCCAAGACCAAAGGCGATAACTTGATCGCCTCCGGCCGGGTACCCAAAACCACCAAAACCGTTTTTCCCGCTGCCATTACCGTGTCCAAACCCTGGAGAGCCGCCACAGAAACCGTAGCTCATGGGTTTTGCAAAACCGTACCGCCGGCAACTCGACCAATATGTAGCTCAGATAAGCCACCCAGGTCGACAGCACTGCCGCGCCCATAATAGCTATCAGATTGCCGGCGAAGGTCTGCTGGTGGCCGATCCAATCGAGCAACGAGTATCCGACCAGGGTGTGGTACAAGTAATTGCTATAGGAAACCTTGCCGAAAAACGCCAGCAAAGCCATCGAGAATCCGGATTGCAACAGTCCGGCCATCGCCACAGCGCCGCCGAGAATATAGGCCATCGACCAAAGCGGATAGATGCCGTCGAACAAGGCAACGTTAAGTCCAGCCAACAAGGCGATCAAAGCCAACCTTAACAGGCTTCCCCCTGTCCAATCCGATTTCTCCGCCAAAAACACCTGAATACCGACAAAGAAAACCGGAAAATACGTCAACAACTGGCTGGCCTGGCCCCTAAACACAAACATCACGGCATTAGCCAGAGTAAACAATACCGGTACCGCCATAACGAAACGATTCTTTAAGAAATGGGAATACAAAGCGATAAACAGGTAAAACTTCACTTCGATCAACAGGGTCCAATATACGTTGCTGACATTGGGTAACCTGAACAGGTCGGACAGCATCGTAAAATTGGCCAGGTAGATTGCATAGGAGTGACTTGCCAAACCGAAACCCAGTTGGCCGGCAACGAAAAACACCAGCAGGTTCAACCAATACGCCGGAAAAATTTTGAAAAACCTCCGGCATAGAAAGGGGCCGATATTGCAGCTCTGTAAACTCTTGAATATCAAGTATCCGCTGAGCAAAAAAAACACAATCACGCCGCCCCTGCCCATCGTGGCAAACGATGCAGCTAAATCTCCGAAGACCAAGCGCTGCGGCAGAAAATGGCCGCAAATCACCATCAAAATGGCAATGCCGCGAAAAAAATCCAGAGTTGCGATACGTTCGCCGCGTTGCGCCACGGCAGCCGGACCGCCGGCAAAACCGGCATTGGCGACAACAGCGTGGGCAATCGGCACAGAAAGACCAGGAAAACGGAGCATCGGCAAGGCCGGCGCTTAGCGTAGGCGTTTCAAAAAGCCGTCAGGGGCCACCGAAATCTGCAGTTTATGGTCCAGGCTTTTGTCGATCTCAAATTCGGGATGCGACTGCAAATATTGTCTGACCGCGGTTTTCGGATTGTCGCCCGGCCCCCAAGGACGATCCGGGAACAGATCGGCCGGCATGTCTTCGACCATGGTATCGAACACCACGCAGTAACTGCCTACCGTCGTCAGCGGCGCGTAGGCTTCCAGCTCGGCCAGCACGTGCTCGTGGGTGTGGTTGGAATCGAGGCACACCAGAATCCGCTGCGAACCCTCCGCGCGAGCCTTGACCTCGGCCACGGTTTCCGGCGCGATGCTGGAGCCCTGGATCATTTCGATCCGCGAGCTCATCGGGTGGGCTTCGATCGCCGCCCGGTTATGGGCGCGAATATCGATATCGATGCCGATCACTTTGCGGCGGAAATCGCGCAGATTCAGCGTCTGCTCGCCGGCTTCGATCGCTTCGGCCATGTCCAGCAACGCCAGCATCGACGCGCTGAAAATCAAGGATCCGCCGTGAGCGATACCGGTCTCGACGATCAGGTCGGGCTTCACCGACCAAATCAGCTCCTGCATCGCCACGATGTCCTGCGGGTATTGAATGATCGGCCGCCCCATCCAATCGAACTGGTAAGAGTATTTGCCGGCTTGAGCGAAATTCATCCAGGCGCGAGTCAGCTGTTCGCCCGCATTGTTTGCCGCGAAAGCCTGGCGGATAGACTCTCTTTCAAGTGCAAACTGTGTTACCGGATCCATCATTCACTCCCCTTCAATTCGTTAATTTTAATTCGGTAATCGGCAAGGCCTTCGCGGATCGATATCCGTGCGGCCCAACCGGTTGCGGCCAATTTGTCCGCGCAGCCGACCAGCAGCAGCGGATCGTATTCGGCCACCGGCACGGCGCCGAATTCGACAGCCGGCACGGCTTCGAACAAACCGGCGCAGATCGCCACGATGTCCGCCAGCCGCATCGGTTCGCCCGAGGCGATGTTAAACGCGCCGGTCGCCGACGTGTTTGCCGCCAAATGGGCGAAAGCCGATGCGACATCGCTGGCGTGCAGAAAATCGCGAAACTGCCGGCCGTGGCTGCACTTTAAAACTTCGCCCCGGGCCATGGCCGAGAGCACCGACGGCACGAATCGCGCCGTCGGTTCGCCCGGCCCGTACGGCGTAAAAATCCGCCCCCACACCCAGTCAATGCCGTTGTCGCGGCAAAAACCTTCGGTAAATTGCCGGGTGGCATCCTTACACTTGCCGTACAGCGTTACCGGCGCAGTTGGCGTTTTGCCTTCGACGCAATAGCCGTAATTCCAGTCGTACTCGGCGCAGGTCCCGGCAATCACCGCCCGCTTACCGCCAAATTCTTTAAATGCCGCCAGCAAATTCGCCGTGGCATCGCACCAGGCAAAATTTTCGGCTGCGGTCCAGAACCGGCCGTGCTCGACGAACCAGGCCAAATGAATCAAGCACTCGGCTTCGGCTTGAGCCATCGCCTGCCTGGCTTGGCCGACATCCAACAAATCGGCCGGTAACCAGGTCAGGCCGGGCTGCGGCGCATGATCGGAACGCCTGGAAACGGCAGCCACCTGATGGCCCTGCGCCAGCAAGATCGGCAACAGATAACGGCCGATGAAGCCGTCGGCCCCGGTAACCGCGATTCGCATTAGAGGACCGTTAACTCCGGCACGGCAATAGCGAAGCGGCCGCCCCAATCCCGCAGGTAATCGAGTTGTGCAACCACTTCGCGCTGCAAATTCCACGGCAATATCAGCACATAATCGGGCTTGTCGCGTTGCAAATGCTGCTCGTCCACAACCGGAATCCGGCTGCCGGGCAGCCATTTGCCTTGCTTAGCCGGATTTCGGTCGACGACATAGGCGATCAGATCCGGCCGCACTCCGGCGTAATTGAGCAGGGTATTGCCTTTGGCCGCGGCACCATATGCCGCAACTTTCTTGCCGTTGCGGGCCGCGTCCAGCAAAAAGCTTAGCAGATCGTTCTTCAACGCATCGGCCCGCTTCTGGAATCCGGCGTAAAAAGCCACTCCAGCCATGCCGGCCTGGACTTCGCGCCGCAACAGTTCGGCAACGGTAGGCTCGACCGGCTGCGCGCCATCTGCAGTGCGCTGGGCAAACACCCGCAAACTGCCGCCATGGGTCGGTAATTCCTCGACATCGAATACCGTCAAACCGTTTTCCGCGAATATGCGCTGCACGGCGGTCAGCGACAGGTAGGAAAAATGCTCATGGTAAATCGTATCGAACTGGTTGCTTTCGATCAGATTTAGCAAGTGCGGAAACTCGAAGGTCGCAACCCCGGCCGGCTTCAGCAACACCGCGAAGCCGTGGACGAAATCGTTAATGTCGGGGACATGCGCCAGCACATTGTTCGCGGCCATCAAATCGGCCCGGACGCCTTCCGCAACCAACCGCTCGGCCAATTGCGCGCCGAAAAACTCCTCTACTATTCGCAAGCCCTTATCGCGGGCAGCTTGGGCGGTGCTCGCAGTCGGCTCGATACCCAGGGCGCCAATGCCGCGTGCCTGCACATATTGCAACAAATAACCATCGTTCGATGCCACTTCCACCACCAACGACCCGGCATCCAGACCGAAACGCCGGACCATCGCCGCGACGTAATTTTCGGCGTGTTGCAGCCAGGTCGACGAGAACGAGCTGAAATAGGCGTAATCGGCCGAAAAAAATTCGGCGCAATGGGCATAGTCCTCGGTCTGTACCAACCAGCACTGCTGGCAGACCAGTACCCGCAACGGGTACCAGCGTTCCGGGGCATGCAAGGTTTCGGCGGTCAGATAGGAATTCGAAGGCGGCGCACTGCCCAGATCGATCAGCGGCAGAGAGAGTTCGGAACCGCAATGACGGCATTTCATAGCTCGATACCTTGAAAATCGGATGGTAGGTTTGAGTGTTGCCGGTCGCGCTCGGACATTTCGGTAATCGCCAACGGCCAGTCGATAGCCACTCTCGGCTCCAACGCATGCAACGCGCCTTCCGCACTCGGCGCATAGGCGGCGTTATGCAAATACAACAATTCGCAGTCCTCCTCCAAAGTCTGGAAACCGTGGGCGAAACCTTGCGGAATCAGCAGCGACTCGCGGTTATTAGCTGACAATTCCACGCCGTACCAGTGTAGAAAGGTCGGCGAACCGCTGCGCAAATCGACCGCAACATCGAATATCCGCCCGCGCAGGCAACTGACCAGTTTGGTCTCGGCGTGGGGCGAATACTGGAAATGCAGGCCCCTGACCGTACCGCGGCGGCGAGTCAGCGTCTGGTTGATCTGAGCGATCGGTTCGGAAAAGCCGGCAGCGTTTAATTCGTCCGCGCAGAAAAACCGGGAAAAATAACCTCGGCTATCTTCCGAACAGCGTCGCCGAATCAATTTCAATCCGGCCAAAGGCGTCGCGACGACTTCAAATTGCGCCAAGACCGTCTCCATGCGGCGCTTGCCGGTAGTCCCAAATTTGTCCGGCGCTGAACTCGGCCATGTCCTCGCCGTTGCGCCAAGCTTGGTGCCAGGCGGCAGTTTTTTCGATGGCAATCTGCAAACACCAGCGCGGTTGCCAAGCCAAACGCTGCCGGGCTTTGCTGCTGTCCAGGCTCAGAAAATGCGCTTCGTGCAGATCGCTGGGCTCGGTCCGCCAATTCAGTGCCGGAAAGGACTTCGCCAATTCGCTGAGCAACCAGGCCACCGGCTTGGCGTCCTGTTCTCGCGGCCCGAAATTCCAGCCCTCGGCGAATGACTCGCCATGCCCGAACAACTGCTCGGCCAACGCCAAATAACCGGACAGCGGTTCCAGTACGTGCTGCCAGGGCCGCGTCGCATTCGGCGCCCGAATCACCAATTCTTCGCCGCGGTCCAAAGCACGCAGAGCGTCCGGAAGCAAACGGTCTTCCGCCCAATCGCCGCCGCCGATCACGTTGCCGGCACGGGCCGATGCCAAATGCACACCGGCCTGCGCCAGAAACGACGCTCGGTAAGCGGCCGTCACCAATTCCGCGCAGCCTTTGCTGGCCGAGTAAGGATCGCGGCCGCCCATGGCTTCGTTCTCGCGGTAGGGCCACAGCCACTCGCGATTTTCGTAACACTTGTCGGTGGTAACGTTGACGACCGTACGGACTGTGCTGTGCCGGCGCACCGCCTCCAGTAAATTTACCGTCCCCAGCACGTTGACCTGAAAAGTTTCGACCGGCTCGCGGTAGGAGTGCCTTACCAGCGGTTGGGCCGCCAGATGCAGGACGATATCGGGCCGGGCTTGGTCCAGCGCCGCGGCCAACCGAGGCAGATCGCGGATATCCGCCAACTCATGCGCGGCGAGCAGCGATTCCACGCCGGCCTCGACAAACAGCGCCGGTGCAGTGGCCGGAGGCAAGGCATAGCCGTAAACCGTCGCCCCCAACGAATGCAACAGCATCGTCAACCAGGAACCTTTGAAACCGGTATGGCCGGTGACGAACACCCGTTTGCCTTGCCAGAATTCAGGATTCATGCCAAACCTTCCACGGTGCGGCCCCGGATTGCCACAACTCCTCAAGCTGATTCTTGTCGCGTAGCGTATCCATCGGTTGCCAAAAGCCGGCGTGTTCGAACGCCATCAGTTGGCTTTGCTGCGCCAAACGGGTCAATGGCTCGGCTTCCCAATGGGTTGCATCGCCGTCGATGTACGTCACGCACTCGGGAGATAACACGAAGAAACCGCCGTTGATCCAGCCGCCGTCGCCTTTCGGTTTTTCCATGAAGCCTTTGACCCGGGTTCCGGCCAAATCCAAGGCGCCGTAGCGCCCGGCAGGCTGGACCGCGGTGACGGTGGCCAACTTGCCGTGGTCTTGATGAAAACGAATCGCAGCGGAAATATCGACATCGGCCACGCCGTCGCCGTAGGTGAAACAAAATGCCGTTTCGTTTTGCAGATAGGCGGCGACCCGTTTCAAGCGGCCGCCGGTCATGGTGTCGTCGCCGGTGTCGACCAGCGTCACCCGCCAAGGTTCGGCGTAGCGATGGTGGACTTCCATTTGGTTTTTTTGCATGTCGAAGGTGACATCCGACATATGCAGAAAATAATTGGCGAAATACTCCTTGATGACATATCCCTTGTAACCGCAGCACACGATAAACTCGTTAATGCCATGCGCGGAGTATATCTTCATGATGTGCCACAGAATCGGCTTGCCGCCGATTTCGATCATCGGTTTGGGGCGGGAAACGGTTTCTTCGCTGATGCGGGTACCGAGCCCGCCGGCCAGAATGACTGCTTTCATGAATCAACTTTAAAAAGGTCGGCAGCCAATCGGCGGGGCTGTAACGGACGCACCATTTTATTTTTCAACGCGAGCGAGCTAAAGAAAAAACGGTGGATGATACACGATAGGCCGCCGGCTTTCACCTGCGAAATTTGTGGATTCCCAGGTCGGTCAACCTTCGGCCGGCTCGCGCTTGCGCAGTTCCTCGACCAGCGGCGCCACCTCGGCAAAGCTGCCGATCGCGGCCAAGCGGCCGGCGTCCATCAAGACAATCTTGTCGAACCCAGGCAGAACGTCCCAGTTATGAGTCACCGCGACCACTGTTTTCTGAAAATCGGTCGCGCACAATTTTTCGAACAGGCGAGCCGACAATACCGGGTCCAAGGCGCTGGACGGCTCGTCGAGCACAACGATTTGAGGGTCGTGGTACAACGCACGGGCGATCGATATACGCTGGGCTTCGCCGCCGGAAAGCGCCACGCCGTCTCCGCCCAGGACCGTAGCCATACCGCGCGGCAAATTGCCGACCACGTCGCCGGCCAATGCAAAATCGGCGACCTCGCGGCAGCGCCGTTGATCGATGGCATCGGCCGGAATGCCGAACGCGATATTCTCGGCAACCGAGGCACCCAGGATCAGCGGCGCTTGCGGCGCGTAGCCGACCAATTCGGTCGCCCATGACAATCGTTGATCGGCAAGTTCGATCCCGTCGATCGCAATCGTTCCGCTTGCAGCCGGCACCAAACCCAGGATCAAATCGAGCATGGTGGTTTTGCCGCTCCCGGAAACACCGACAATCGCCACTTTCTCGCCGGCAGCGATCTGCAACGACACACCGGCAAGCGCCGGGCTATCGCTGCCCGGATAGGTATAGGCCACATTTTCGAAGACGATGCTCCGGCCGAAGCGCTCTATCCTGGTAACTCCCGCCGTCCGCGCCCTGGCTTCCGCCAGACATTGGCCGAGATATTCGACCGCAGCGGCATTGAATTTCAGAATACTCAGACTGGCGTAAACCTGCTGCAAATTCGGCAGCAGGCGGTAGCCGGCGTAAGCGAACAAGGCGATGAACGGTACCAGCGAACGATATTCGCCGCCGCTCCAGGAACGGTAGATCGGCAAGGACAGCAACATCGAAAACGCCAGCAGTTCTATCAGGTATTTGGGGACCATCGGATACACCCTGGAAACCTGATCGGCATGATGGTACTCATCCAACCAGCCGCACACGCCGTCAACAAAGTAGTTCAGATTGCCGCGCACCAACACCTCCTTGGCGGAAGCGAACAGATCGGTGGCCGCGCGGGTGGCATTTCCGGTAGCGTGCAAAATCGCCTCGCCGGCTCCAGCCATTTTCTTTCGCAACACGCGAAAGAACAACGAGTACATGATGATCGCCGCCAACCCGAAAACCGCGGAAAACAACGGCGAGACCAAAGCCAGCAGCACAACGACCAAGGCAACCTGAAAGGTTTTACTGACGATCAGGCACAATTGCAGGATGCCGCCCGACACCGCTCTATCGATTTCTCTGACCACGTAATTGGCATGAATCGTAGGGTTCTGCGACCGCAAAAACGGCAAGCCCCTGGCGAAAAAGCTCAGCGATAATTCGCCGGCCAATCTGACACCCAACTGCGCCGAAAACCGGATCGACAACCACATCGACGCCAGGCCGAGCAGATTGCCGAACACGAACAAAAACAGTACGACCAGACCCACCACGTGTACCGGTATCTGCTCCAACGGTACGGGACTGACCAGCGCGAACAACTGGCCGGTCGAGGACTTGGTCAGTGCCGCAGGATCGGACAACAAGGCGACGAACGGCATGATCGAGGCTACGCCAAGCATCTCGAACACGCCCAACAACAGATACAACGCGACTAGGCCAAAAAACCGCCGATGCCAATCTTCCGGAATGATTCTGAAAACCAGCATCAAAAAGCGCATTTTTGCTCCTTAAAACGACAGCCCATCGGCTCGCTTCCGCGATTAGCGTTTAAAGATCAACGCTTGCCCGGTAGGCAACGGCAGCAGCGTGCCTTCCTTGCCTTTCAACCATTGCAGGATTAAATTGCGGGTATCTTCGTAACCGGCCCAGGCATAATCGTCGAACAACACCACCCCGCCCGAAACCATGCGCGGCCAAAAAAAGTCGAGCGCGGCAATGGTCGGCGTCGCGGAATTCAAATCGATATGTATCCACACAATCGCCTCGGGATTTTCCGATTGGGCAAACGATTCGGGGATATAACCCTTGTTGAAGCGAACCCTATCGCCAAACTTGGCCAGATTGGCCCGAGTCACATCGACATTCAGGTAGCCGTATTCCCCCTGATTGGCTTTCTCGCTATCCAACAGCAAATCCCCGCGCATCGCCTCCCAAGCATCGTACAAATAAGCGCCCCAATCGTTACCGCAGCCGGATGCGGCACTCAATGCAAAAAATGAAGTCAGACCGTCGCAAACTCCGCATTCGACAAAATTATGCGTCCCGCGCGGCGCGTATTTGGCGGCAAAAGTGGCGCTCCAGAAGACGATGTAATGCCGCCACATCAACGAATTCAACATGCTCAACCGTTCGGCCGGCTTGAATTGGGTCAGTTTGAATCCGTCGTTTTTAACCAGTTCGGTTAACTGGCCGCAGGTTTCGTTGAAAGCCTGTTCTATGTCGCCCAGATCGGTCGCACTGCCCCACGGCGTATGGGTAAAGGTCGACATACCCCAACCCTGAAAAGTCGGGGTAAAGCCGACGCGCAACAATCTCCGCAAGAGTGGTGCATCGGCAAAAAAGTTTTCCACTTTTTGCTTCGACCCCGGATAGTTTGTATACAGCCAATCCTTGAATTTGGTTTTTACGCTCATTTCAGACCTTTCTCAGTGTGTTTAATCTTTGACTCAAAATCATGCCGAGCCGGCGGCAAAACAAATAACCCACCGCAACCGGCGAGAACATCACACCCGGCCAACTGGCGGCCGCATACGCGGCATAGGCAAACCGGCTCTCCATTTGCAGGTGAACCGAGACGTACATTAGAAACAGCAGCAGATGGCGCCAACCCAAACTTGGCGAATGCGGAAAAGGCGATCGGCCGCCGACGAAATGTACGGTATTTTCGCTACTGGCGTTGCAAAAGCCGCCCGAGCTCAACAGGCCGAAAATAAAGGCGTAACTGACGAAATTATATTCAAGAAACGGCCAAGCCGCGGCTAGCTTCGGCGGTATCCGCCAAAAGCGCAACAACCCGGCCAATTTCCGGCCCAATGCGGTAGGAAACAGGCCGTAAAACACGGCGTCGGTGTCGAGACGAACGAAATTGGTCATCGCGGCCAGTCTGCCCAATGCCGTTTTCATTTCCTTCACCACTCGGTCATCGCCAGCTAAGTCGACATCGACTATCTCGCAACGGCCATAGGTCAAAGCCGCCCCGCTTTGTTCGGCTGTGGCCACTATATGTTCCAAATACTCCGCGCACCAATAATCGTCGTCGGCCAGCCAGATGAAATAACGGCCGGTGGCGGCATTCAAGGCCGCCCGGAAATTAAAAAACGCCCCTTGGTTGACCGGATGAAACAGGCATTTGATGCGCGGGTCGTTAGCGGCAAATTCTTCGATAATTTGCCTTACCAACGGATCGGTACTGCCGTTGTCGCTAATGACAATTTCCACGTCGCGGTAGGTTTGCGAGGTCGCCGATTCGATGGCCCGTTTCAGCAACTCCGGCCGGTTATAAGAGACGATGCCAATCGAAACATTTGCCATCAACAAGCTCCTTGCCGGCTCGAAAATCTGCGGCCGCTGTTTTTGTCAGGGAATGGGCTGAATGTTATTGAGTGCATACGGAAAGACGATAGACGGCTGTTTGTTCGCAGGACAGGTTCCAGGACTCAGAAATCAATGGCATAGGCTGGCGGTCAAGCGATAGCACGGGAAAATATGGGAGGCAAACCCCTGTTTGAATTCGGCGATCCGCAGTTCCTTTTCGCTGGGCGGCGGCTGATCGCCGGGATAGGGTCGGGCGCCGATTTTGTACCAACGGACGCCGCGGCTTTTCATTTCTTCTATGGCCCGGTATTGCACGGCATGCCCCAAAGGTTTGTCGAATAGCGCCCTATCGTAGGCAGCCACCGCGTATACGGCTTCGTCGCGGGTCACCTGAAAAAAACCGCCGCCGACCATGCGTTGCGCGCCGTCGCGCAGGTACACCAGAAACGCATCGCCGGACGCGACGGCTGCGTGCTGCAAGCGCCAACTGTCGTCGCTACGCGTCACCCTGCCGGCGACCTCGCGATGCAGATTTTTGAATTCGTCCCAGACCCGATCGTCGCGGCCGTCAAGAACCGCAATCTGCCACAGTTTGGCACCCAACGACACCAGCGGCCGGTAGCTCTTGCGAAAGCCGGACTTAATCTCGGCAACGGAACGATGTAAATCGATAAACAATTCGTAGCTGCAGGCAACGGTGGCACCGCGGCACAAAGCCAAGTGCTGCCATTCGCTGACACTGGACTGATTTTCGAATGCAGCCAGCGACTGCCATTGGCCGATATCAAATTTCCTCGCCAGCGTATCGACGAAATCCAGGCAACTTTGCAACAGCTTTTTTCTGACGTTTGGCGTCAGCCCGGCAACGAACAGCGGCGGCAACAGCGCATCGCCGTTGCTACCGAGACGCACGCCATCGGCGACGGCAAAGCTCAACGGCCAGATACCGCAGGGATGCTTGTCCTGGTAAAGCACGAGGGATAGGTCGAATAGCGGTTGTCCGCTGCCGCGCCAATATGCCAACTGGTAGTCGATCATGGCCCTGCTATAGGCCACCGGCTGATATTCGGCACGCACGGCCGCGTTACACCAATTGCCTGGATTTTCTGAATACGGCCGGGCCGGCAAATTCGCCGTCGCCAAAACTTCATCGAGATCGAAAGGTAAACGATCCAACCAAGGTTGTTCAATTTCCGCCATTATTCAGCCGAGCAAATCCCAGGACATCGGCGTCCCCATTTTCACATCGCGGTTGACCTTGCGCCCCAGCAAGGTTTCGTAGTACTTGGGCGGCAATCCCAGACCAGGCCTGACGCAGCGCAAATTCTCGCTGGTCAAAACTTCGCCGGCAACGACGTCGCGGGCGATGTAAATCGAACGCCGAAATTGCAGCGATTTTTTTTCGGCGTCGGTTACGCCGTAGCTGATTTCGCCCAAGGCCTGCCAGGCGCGCTCGGTTTCGACCACCAATGCCGCCATTTCCGCGGGCTCCAGCGAAAATGCACTATCGACGCCGCCGTCGGCGCGACACAGCGTAAAGTGTTTTTCGATGACACTGGCGCCCAACGCCACGCTGGCCACCGCGACGCCGGTACCCATGGTATGGTCGGACAAACCCACTTCGCAGCCGAACAGTTCGCGCAGGTGCGGAATGGTGCGGATGTTGGTGTTCTTGGGCGTGGCGGGATAGGAACTGGTGCATTTCAACAACACGATGTCGTTGCAGCCGGCTGCGCGCGCGGCGCGCACCGTATCGTCCAGTTCGGCTACGCTGGCCATGCCGGTGGAAACGATCATCGGCTTGCCGGTTGCGGCCACTTTGCGTATCAACGGCAGATCGATATTTTCGAACGAGGCGATTTTGTAGCAAGGGACATCCAACGTCTCCAAAAAATCGACCGAGGTCGAATCGAATGGTGTCGAAAAACCGATCATCCCCAATTCACGGCAACGGTCGAAGATGGGCTTATGCCATTCCCAAGGCGTGTGAGCTTGCTGATAAAGTTTATAGAGTGACGTACCCTGCCATAACGACTTGTCGTCCGAAATAAAAAACTCGCCCTGATCCAAATCCAACGTCATGGTATCGGCTGTATAGGTTTGGATCTTCAGCGCGTGCGCACCGGAACGCGCCGCCGCTTCGACGATCTGCAATGCGCGCTCGAGCGACTGGTTATGGTTGCCGGACATTTCGGCAATCACGAAAGGTTGGTGGGAAGGCCCGATAGGCCTGTTTCCGATATGCATGGATCAATTCCTGATTTTCTTTTCGTAAGCGTACGATTTGCTTCGAAAACCGGCTTTGGAAAAGGCGGATACGGAAGGCAAATTATTCGCCATTATAATGGCCTCGACCGTTTGCACCCCAGGCCAATTATTCTCGACCCAAATACAGCCGGCTTCGATAAGGTGCACGCCTATGCCTTTGCCGTAATGACCAGGCACAAGGTATACGGATATCACCGAGCGTTCGCTGTCGCGATCGAAACGCAACACGCCCACCGCCTCGCCGTCGATCTCGCCGATCAGTACTCGGCGATCAGGATCCAATAGAACTTGGCTAAACCAATTTCGATGCCGCTCGAAGTCGATAGCCTGCGCATCCTGAGAATATTTTCGGGTCGATTCGGCATTGCGCCATTGATAAATCGGCTCGCAATCGCCAATTTCCGCCGGCCGTAATGCTAACCGGGCCTGAAGCAAATGCGACACCACCCGATTCGTCCCGAGACCATCGGCCACCTCCAAGCTACGTTGCGCAATACTCTCTATTAAGCCGACTGCGTTAACCGCAACCGATAATGCCGAAGCGACTAACTCTGTCGTTACCCGCTCGGATTGCCCCAGATACAGGATCGCACCCTGCCTGGCCATGGCTTCGCATCCCGGTTGCTGGTTAGCGGCCACGCTGACAACGATAGTCGGCAAGCCCAGACAACTACGTTCCCACATCGCGCCGCCGCCGGCTCCGACCGCCAGATCGGCATTTGCCATCAACTCCGCCATATTGCTGACTTGGCGATATAGGGTACACGCGGGCAATTGCTCGGATAATCCCAACAATTGCGGGTAATGCGAATTGGCGCTACCGACGACGACATCGACGACCAATTCCTCGCGAGCCAGACTCTTTAACGCCAGTAACACTTTCGCGGTTTCGTTGCCGGGATCGCCGCCGCCGAAAAAAACCAAAACGCGCTTGACCGCGCCGGACCTGATCCGCGCAGCATCCCTTAGTGCTTTAAATTCGGGACGCAGCAACGCATATTTAGGCCCGATCAGCGTGCCTGCAGTGGACGGCAGCAAACCGTCGTAGCGGGTTTTCCCGGTTAGGTTCTGCAGATTTTGGTCCAACAACAAGTCGCAATCGTGCCGCCGGTCCGCCAAATCGTCAATCACCATGATGCGCCCGACCATCGGCCGCAATATTGCCTCCCATTCCGCGTCGATCGCGTAATGGTCGACGATCAGCCAATCGGGATCGCCAAACTGCCGTAAAGCCGCAGCGGTTTGTTGGGCATCCTCGGTTTGCGTTGTTCCCAACCACGCGGCATGGGCAAGCCGGTTATCGGGAGCGGACGTCGGTTCCGGCAACCGCAATAACAGATGGCCTGAAGCCTGGATCAGCGAAAACAGATTGCCCGGATGTTCGCGGCTGATGAATGCCACCTCGGCACCGCGCTCGCGCAATGCATCGGCCAGAGTCAGGCAACGCATCACATGGCCGCTGCCCATCGGCACCGAGGCGTCGGCGCGAATCGCGACTTTCAAACTCATCTGACCTTGAACAACGGTTCCAGCGCCTGGCAACGCAGCATTTTCTCTAACGAACGCTCCTTGACCGCCGCAACCAATAGTGGAATCACCTCATCGTAGGCTGCAAACAATTGATCCAGATCGCTGTCGTGATGGCTATAGCTCATGTTGTGGGAGCCGAAGGCCAGAATGCCTCGATCCAGCATCTCTTGCATGAACAGAGTTTTCAATTGCCAGGACGTGTACGGCTCGGCATCCTTGATCAACAAAAAGCTCCAGGCTGGATGGCCGGAGACGCTGATGAAATGCTCGGCACCGTTTGCGGCTATCACTGCATGCAGACGCTGGATGATTTTTTCGCCTTGCCGGCGCATCGTCGCCACGACCGGTTCGCGCTGCAATTTCTGCATCGTCGCCAATGCCGCCGCCAACGACAAGGTTTCGCCGCCGAAGGTAAACGAGAAGAACACTTCTTCCATCAATTGCATCAAGTCCGCCCGCCCGGCGACGGCGGATACCGGATAACCGTTGGCCAAGCCTTTGCCGAAGGTCGCTAAATCCGGCGTCACCCCGAAATATTCCTGGGCGCCGCCGTTGGCATAGCGAAAGCCGGTGATGGTTTCGTCGAAAACCAACACCGCACCGTGTTTGTGGGTTAATTCTTTGACATTCTGCAGAAACCCGTCCTGCGGCTCGACTACATTCATCGGTTCCAGAATCACCGCAGCGATCCGGTCCGGCCACTGCTTGAACACACTGTCCAGCGAGGCGATGTCGTTATACATGAAGGTATGCGTCAAATCGCGGGTGGCTTGTGGCACGCCGCGGTTACGCAAGGTCGAACCGATATACCAATCCTGCCAGCCATGGTAGCCGCAAACCGCGACATGGTCGCGGCCGGTATGGGCTCGCGCCAGGCGAATGGCGCCGGCCGTGGCGTCGGAACCGTTTTTGCCAAATCTGACTCGTTCCGCACACGGCACCAATTCGCAGATTTTTTCCGCGACCTGCATTTCGATCGGATGGGACAAGCTGAATATCACGCCGTCTTCCAACTGCGCCTTGACGGCTTCGGTGACGTCCGGATCGTTGTAGCCCAACGTGACGGCCGCCAAGCTGTTGATGAAATCGACGTACTCGTTGCCGTCGACATCCCATACGTGGCTGCCGCGCCCGCGCTGGATGAAATACGGCGACACCCCGTACGGGTATTGGGTTTTACTCTTGCTGAAAGTTTGGGAACCGAGCGGAATGGTTTTCAGCGCGCGTTCCAGTAGCGTTTCGGAGTTGCGGTAACGTTCTGACATAAGGGTTATTCACTCGCGGGATTTGACGGATGCGGCGCTTCGGCGGCAAGGGATTTGAGATAACCCTCGTTGCGTTGATGCTGCGTATTCCAGTTGGCCAGCTCCGGGCGCTCGGCCAAAAAACGCAAAATGTCCGGCGTCGAGAAATCCGGATTGGCCGGGTACAAAGCGGCATATATCTGCGACACCAATTCGAAATCTCGGGGCTCGTCGACAGTCCAGCGCAGATGCGACAAGTCTTCCCGATTGAAAAAATGGCCAAGATTGAAGCGTTCCGGCTGCTGGTGAATGAACGGCGTGACGTGTTCGCGTTGCGACGGCAGCACGGCCTCGCGCCAAGCCTGCTCCAGGCAGGCAAAGCGGCAGATTTCGACATCCAAGCCGTCCGGGAAGGTCGGCTGTATCGCGTTACTGGCATAGTCGTAACCGCCGGCCAGATAAAATTCGATGACTTGGTCGATCAACCCCGGATCGGCCAACGGGCAATCCGCGGTCAGCCTCACAACATGATCCGGGTGGTAACTCGCTGCCGCTTGATAGAAGCGGTCCAGCACGTCTTGCAGATTGCCGCGAAAGCAGTCGACTGCATGTTGTTCGCACAAACTTGCTATCGCATCGTCCGCCGTCTCGCTGCTGGTAGCGACCAGTAGCCGGTCGATATGACGGACTTTTTGCAGCCGTTCGATTTGCCTGAGCAACATCGGCTCTCCCAACAACGGCATCAACACCTTACCGGGCAAGCGGGACGACGACAGCCGAGCCTGTAATATCGCTAATATCATGATTTTCCTGGTTGCAGCCGCCACAAAGCCGGATTGACTATCGCTTCTGCGCCGATGGCAAACCCGGCAAACTCGCCGCAATCGAGCTCAACGTTGGCGGCGTCGCAGATATCGCGTAGTTGCTGCGCATTGTTCACGCCACAAATGATTTGGTCGATTTCGGTCAAGCCGGAGACGAACCCCACTGCGGCTTGTAGCGGCGTCAATCCGCGGGCGCGAACAAATGCGTGATAGGCTTCGAGAACATGCCGCACCGGAGCGAAATACGCCGGAATTTCCGACACATCCATCAGCAACAGGCCCTGCAAAAATACCGAGCGGGCATGCACCTCGACTCCGGCCGATTTTAGTTTTTGCAAATGGCCGCTAACCAGCAAGCGCTGATCCAAAACACTGATCGGCAGTTGCACCAAATCGAACTCAAACCGCTGCAGAATTTGGTCTATCTGCGCCGAGTCGTACACCGAAACCCCGATCTTGGCAACCAAGCCTTGCTGCTTCAAGCCGGTTAACGCCGCCATCAAACGTTCGCCGCCGGGCACGAACAGATCGTCCGCCCGATGAATCAATAAGCCGTATACCGAATCGCAGTTCAGCTTTGTTAACGACTCCTGGAAGACTCGTTGCAATCGTTCGGCATCATCGGCATCCAAAACCGGTTTGGCAAATTGCGGGGTTTTGGTCACGATATCGAACCCGGCCGCCGCCGGCAAACAATTGCCCAACACCTGTTCGCTATCGCCGTAAAGGCTCGCAGTATCCAGCACCCGAACCTTCAGCTCATCCGCCGCCGCCAGAATAGCGGCGACTTCGGCAGCTGGCGTTTTGCCGTCTTTATTCGAAACGCCGTAATCGACGCCGAATTGCACGGTACCCAAACCGATCTTCATTGCAATTGTCCGCGCAACGCTTCGATGACGCGGTCTTGGTTAGCTTCGGTCAAGGTCGCATACAGCGGCAGACTGATCGCGGCACGGTAATAACGTTCAGCTTCCGGAAAGTCTCCGGGCTGGAAACCCAGCTGTCGGTAATAGGGCTGCAAGTGCACCGGAATGTAATGCACGTTGACGCCGATATCGGCTGCGCGCAGGCCTTCGAACACTCTCAGCCTGCTGTAGGCAGAGACACCTTCCGCAATTCTGATCGGGTACAAATGCAACGCGGAATAATTGTCCGGGTGCTGCCAAGGAATCTCAACCGGCAACGCCGACAACAAACTGTCGTAACGCGCTGCCAAGCGCTGCCGGTTTGCCACGAATTCGTCCAACCGCGATAGCTGGCTCAAACCCAGAGCGGCCTGGATATCCGTCATGCGGTAGTTGTAACCGAGCGCAATCTGTTGGTAATACCAAGGGCCGTCGGCCTGGTGCGTCATTTGCGCCGGATCGCGGGTAATGCCGTGGCTGCGCAGCAGGGCCAGCTTATCGGCCAATTCGGTATCGTTGGTCAGCGCCATACCGCCCTCGGCGGTCGTGATGATTTTGACCGGATGGAAACTGAATACGGTGATATCGGCGTAGCGGCAATTGCCGATCGGCTGGTTCCGGTATTTTCCGCCGATCGCGTGCGAGGCATCTTCGATGATTTTGAAGCCGTATTTTTCGCTCAAAGCATGGATCGCCGCCATCTCGCAGGATTGCCCGCACAGATGCACCGGGATCACCACTTTGGGTAGCTTCCCGTCCCGTTCGGCCCCCTGCAGTTTCTGTTCCAATGCCGCGACGCTGAGGTTGTATGTACGCGGATCGATATCGACGAAATCGACTTTGGCACCGCAGTACAAGGCGCAATTGGCGCTGGCGACGAAGGTGATCGGGCTGGTCCAGACCACGTCGCCGGGCCCGACCCCCAACGCCAGGCAAGCGATATGCAGCGCCGAGGTCGCACTATTCACGGCAATGGCATGGCGCGCGCCACAATATTCCGAAACCGCGGTTTCGAAAGCCGGAACTGCCGGCCCTTGCGTCAGAAAATCAGACTTTAAGACATCGATGACCGCCTGGATGTCGGCTTCGCTGATATCCTGGCGGCCGTAAGGAATGAATGCGGTCATATTTTGCCGACTTTATCGCGGTTCTGTTCCAGCCAGGCCTGCAACTCGGCCACGCTCATCCATTCCGTGTTGTTATCCGAACAATAGATAAAATCCGGCGCAACCCGCACCCCCTGGTTGATGCGCTCGGGATCGGAACTCCAGTTGTGAATCGCCGGCAGAATTTTGTAGTAGTCGTCGTACTCGTAGGTATAAGGCGCGTCTTCCAGCCCTATCATTTGCTCGTGCAATTTTTCGCCAGGGCGAATGCCGACGATTTCGTGCTGCGCATCGGGAGCCACCGCACGGGCGATATCGACGATATTCATCGACGGGATTTTCTTGACATAAATTTCGCCGCCGACCATGTCGTCGAAGGCGCGCCAGACCAGATCGACACCTTGTTCCAACGTAATCATGAAGCGCGTCATCCGGGCATCGGTAATCGGTAACACGCCTTTATGAGCGATGGATTGGAAAAACGGAATCACCGAACCACGCGAGCCCATCACATTGCCGTAACGCACCACGGCAAACCGGGTTTCGTTTTTGCCGGAGTACGAGTTGCCGGCGACGAACAATTTATCGGAGGCCAGTTTGGTCGCTCCGTACAGATTGGCCGGGCTGCTGGCCTTATCGGTAGACAACGCCACTACGCGCTTCACGCCCTGGTCGATACAGGCGTCGATCAGGTTCATCGCGCCGATGATATTGGTCTTGACGCATTCGAACGGGTTGTATTCCGCAGTCGGCACGATTTTGGTCGCCGCGGCGTGTACGACGTATTCGATACCGTTCAACGCGCGGGCCAGACGGTCTTTATCGCGCACGTCGCCGATGAAAAAGCGGACGCGCGGATCGTCGCCGTACAGCTTCGCCATTTCCCACTGCTTCATCTCGTCGCGGGAGAAAATCACCAGGCGGCGCGGATTGTATTTGGCCAAGGTCAACGGCACGAAGGTGTGGCCGAAGGAACCGGTACCACCGGTAATCAGTATGGTTTTGTCGTGAAGCATATTAATCAATAAAGAATTTTATAGCGCCGGCCGTCGAGCGGGTTCAAGCAAACAGTTCAGCCTCGGCTAACGACACGCCGGCTTGGTCTTTTCCGGAGAGAACCGGTTCGCCGGCATAAGGCCAATTGACTTGCAGACTCTCGTCGTTCCAGGCAATACAGCGCTCGTGGTGCGGCGCATAGTAATTCGTGGTTTTGTACAGAAATTCCGCAGTATCGGACAGCGTCACGAAACCGTGGGCGAAGCCTTCTGGTATCCACATTTGCCGCTTATTATCGGCCGACAATATTTCGCCGACCCATTGGCCGAAGGTTGGCGAGCTTTTGCGAATGTCCACCGCGACGTCGAATACTTCGCCCTGTACAACCCGGACCAGCTTGCCTTGGGCCATCGGCGGCATTTGGTAATGCAAGCCGCGTAACACGCCTTTTTGCGATTTCGAGTGGTTATCCTGCACGAAGTTGACGTCGACGCCGGTCAATTCCCTGAACAATTTTTCGTTGAAACTTTCGAAAAAAAAGCCGCGCTCGTCGCCGAACACTTTAGGGGTGAATAATACGACATCGGGAATAGAAAGACGGCTGGCTTGCATGGCTTACCTAAAATCTAAACGAAAGTGACTGCGGCTGAGCGATAGCAATTTAACGCAAGTCGCAAAACGGCTAGCCTCTATGCCACAGGATATATGAACACCAAATTTATTCGGATTTGATGTCAGTTTTGTGGGCGACCAAAAATCGCATGCGACCAGTTCGGCCAATCAAAATACTTGCTTATTCAACAATGTTAACAAATATTGACCGTAACCGTTCTTTGCCAGCGGTTTGGCCAGTTTTTCGATCTGCTCGTCGCCAATCCAGCCGCTACGCCAGGCAATTTCCTCCGGGCACGATATTTTCAGGCCCTGGCGAGACTCGATGGTTTCGATGAAGTTGCTGGCTTCGATCAGACTGGCGTGGGTACCGGTATCCAACCAAGCATAGCCACGGCCCATGATCTCAACGCTAAGTTGTTGACGCTCAAGATAGATCCGGTTGACGTCGGTAATTTCCAACTCGCCGCGCGGCGAAGGTTGCAAATTGGCGGCGATATCGACCACTTGGTTATCGTAAAAATACAAGCCAGTCACGGCGTAATGGCTCTTCGGCTGCGCCGGCTTTTCCTCCAGCGACAAGGCCCTGCCCTCCGCGTCGAAGCTGACCACGCCGTAACGCTCCGGGTCCTGTACGTGGTAGGCGAAAACCGTCGCGCCCGAGCTGCGGTCGTTTGCTGTCCGTAATTGCTGGTACAAATCGTGGCCGTAGAAAATATTGTCGCCCAACACCAAGGCGCTGGGATCGGCTCCGACAAAATCGCGACCGATGATGAAGGCCTGCGCCAAGCCGTCCGGGCTGGGTTGCACCGCATACTGCAAATTCAAGCCCCAATCGCTGCCGTCGCCGAGCAACTGTTGAAACAAGGGCGTATCCTGCGGCGTGGAAATAATCAGAATGTCGCGAATGCCGGCCAGCATCAAGGTGCTGAGCGGGTAATAAATCATCGGCTTGTCGTAAATCGGCAGCAATTGCTTGGAAACCGCTTTGGTGACCGGGTACAAGCGGGTACCGGAACCGCCTGCCAGAATAATGCCTTTACGTTGACTCATGGTTACCTTCCATACAACTCGGACAACATGCGCTCGACCCCTGCCTGCCATGGCGGCAAGCGCAAATCGAATGCGGCCTGCAATTTCTCGGTATTCAAGCGCGAATTCAACGGCCTTTTAGCCGGTGTCTGATAGGCACTGGTCGGGATCGCGGTGACCGCCTGCTTCGGCGTATTCAACGCGACGCCGGCCTGACGGGCGAAATCCAGCGCAAAGTGGGCGTATTCGTACCAAGAGGTCTCGCCGGCCGCCGTCAGATGATAGATCCCGGCAACATCCGGCGTGCGCAATGCGGCGCGGATGGCGTGAGCCGCGACGTCGGCCAACAACTCGGCCCCGGTCGGCGCGCCGATCTGGTCGTCGATCACCGACAACTGCTGCCGCTCCTGCGCCAGCCGCAACATGGTCTTGGCAAAATTGTTCCCGCGCGCGGCGTACACCCAACTGGTGCGAAAGATCAAATGCCGGCAGCCGCTGGCTTGAATCGCAAATTCGCCGGCCAATTTAGTCTGGCCGTAGACATTTAGCGGCCCGGTCGCATCATCTTCCCGCCAAGCTTGATTGCCGCTGCCATTAAAAACGTAGTCGGTGGAATAATGCAGCAGCCAAGCGCCGCATTCAGCCGCTGTGTCCGCCATCGCCCGCGGCGCCGCGCAATTGATGGTATTGGCCAGCTCGATTTCGGTTTCGGCCTTATCGACCGCCGTGTAAGCGGCGGCGTTGACGATCACGTCGGGCCGCACGGCCCGAACCGTGGCCGCGATGCCGTCCGGATTACTCAAGTCGCCGCAGTAGTGCCGATCCTGGCGATCCAAGGCCAACAGCTCGCCCAACGGCGCCAGACTGCGCTGCAGCTCCCAGCCGACCTGGCCGTTCTTGCCGAACAATAAAATCTTCACCCGGCCCGCCCGGCGTAGTTTTTATCCAGCCAAGCCTGGTAATCGCCAGATAATACATTGTTGACCCAGGCTTGGTTGTCCAGGTACCACTGCACGGTCTTGCGTATCCCGGTCTCGAAGGTTTCCGCCGGTTTCCAGCCCAATTCCCGTTCCAGTTTGGTCGCATCGATCGCATAGCGGCGGTCATGGCCGGGCCGGTCTTTGACATAGGTAATTTGCTCGGCATACGACTTGCGGTCGGCCCGCGGCTGCAGTTCGTCGAGTATCGCGCACAGCGTATTTACCACATCCAGATTAGCCTTTTCGTTCCAGCCGCCGACGTTGTAGACCTCGCCCAGCTTGCCGGCAGCCAATACCCGTCGAATAGCGCTGCAATGGTCTTTGACGTACAACCAGTCGCGGATTTGCTGGCCGTCGCCGTAAATCGGCAGCGGCTTGCCGGACAACGCGTTTTGGATGCAGAGCGGGATCAACTTTTCCGGGAAATGGTAGGGGCCGTAATTATTCGAACAGTTGGTGGTCAACACCGGCAAGCCATAGGTATGGTGGTAAGCGCGGACCAGATGGTCGCTGGCGGCCTTGCTGGCCGAATACGGGCTGTTGGGCTGGTACTGGTTGGTTTCGGCGAACGGTGGATCGGTTTTTTCCAGCGACCCGTAAACTTCGTCGGTGGAGACATGCAGAAAGCGGAACGCCTGTTGCTCGGCGGATTGCAGATTGTTCCAATATTCCCTGGCCGCTTCCAGCAAACGAAAACTGCCGACGATATTGGTCTGGATAAAATCTTCCGGGCCATGTATCGAACGATCGACATGGGACTCGGCGGCGAAATTGACCACGGCGCGCACTTGGTGCTGCTTCAGCAAGCCCAGCACCAACTCGTAATCGCCGATATCGCCGTGCACGAACACGTGGCGGGCATCGGCTTGCAGCGCGGCCAGATTTTGCGGGTTGCCGGCATAGGTCAGCTTATCCAGATTGACGACGGTTTCGTCGCTCTGCGCCAGCCAATCCAGAACGAAATTGCTGCCGATAAAGCCGGCGCCGCCGGTAACTAAAATGCTCATATGCAACCGATATTATTGTTGTGTGTTCCTGGCGGTCTTCATCCCTCTACGCCGCCTCGGCGTTTATTGTAACTTAGTAACGGCCAAATCAAGGCAAAAACAGCCGAAACCGGGCTCCGCCCAGTCGACTCGAATTATCGATCGTCACGTAACCGCAGCGGCCGGCGTTTTTGTGCAACCCGGCGATCACCGACACGAAATACAGGCCCAGACCGGTATTGCCGTTGACCCAATCCAGCTCGGCGGCGTTGGTCAAATCGGCCTGCAGAAAATGCGGCGGATAACCGGCGCCGTCGTCCTCGATCGCGATCTGCAAATAGTCGCCGTCCTGCTCGGCCGACACCAACACCGTCTGCCGAGTATAGCGTAAGGCGTTATTCAACACCGCCGCCAAGGCATTGGCGATATTGTCGAAATCGCAATAGGCTTGCAACTCGTCGGTGCAATCCAGCCGCAGCTCGACCTCGTGCAAGGTAGACAGCCGCGCTTGCTGATCCACCGCTTCCTGCAGCACGTCGAGCACCGCACATTGGTCGATGGCCAAACTGAATTTCTGAGCCCCAACCTTATATAACACGAGCAGTTGCATCAGACTATGGTTAATCCGCACCGCCTCGAATTCCAGCAGCCCCAAATCGCCGGTTTCGGTTTGGCGTTTGGCGGAGAACTGGCGGATCAACTCCAACAAGGTGCCCAACGAATTTTTGATGTCGTGCACCGTAAATGCCAACAGCGTCGGAAACAGCGCATCGCGCTCCAAGCGGCCGGACACAGCTAGACCTTGGCAACGGCGGCGCGCTGCAATTTGCCGAATTCCAGTTGCAACACACCCAGTTTGTGCTGCTCCACGCCCAGTAACTTGGCTTTCTTGAGCAGCGTTTTGGCGCGACGCTCCTTATCTTCGTCGAACGGATTTACTTTCAAGTCGTGAATAATAATTTTCAGCATGTTTAAGATGATAGTCTTGTTTTCCGGCATCGCCGAAAATGCCTGCTCGAACAAATCCAGCGCTTCATTGAATTTACCCTGCTTGTATAGCGCCACACCTTTATTGTTGGTGGCAACCAAAACTTGTTTGGTTTTTTGAATCAGGACTTCCGAGTGGTTATGCATGCCGATCCCGCTTTGCATAGCGCGCAGATTGTTCAGAAACGGCTCGTCGTCGATATGGTTATGAATCAATCCGTGCAGGATGGCCTCGGCTTTGCCGATCTGCTCGTTCAAAAAGCACGAACGCGCCACCTCCAACTGCAACTCGCGCGGCGCTTTGCTACCCAAGCGAGCGCAAAGCTCCAAAGCTTTATCCAAAGCCTGCTGCGCTGCGTCCTCGTCGCCCTGCGCCCGGAACAGATCGGCCTCCAAGGTCGCCGCCCGTAGTTCGGCCTCCGGCAGGTTGCCGTATTCCTGGCGCATTTCATTCAGTGTCTTTAAAGCCTCCTCGCCGGCATTGGTCTTGGCGTATAACTTAGCCAGACCGGCGTAGTCGCTACAGGAGCCGTGAACCGAATGCTTGCCCAGTTTGACTGCCGCCTTATAAGCTTTTTCGGCCGCTTCCAGATTGCCGTTTTTATCGGCCGTCTCGGCAAACTTCTTCTGCCGCAGGATCGATTGGGGCGACAATTCCAACGCCTGCGCCAACACCTGTTCAACCTCCTGATGCCGTTCCAGCGCTTCGTAGGCTCGGGTCAGCCAGTCGTACCCCTCCATCAGCATCGGGTTGTCCGCCACCAGGCTCTGCAGGCCGGCGATGGCTTGCTCGATATCGTTGGTTTGAAAGTCGATCACGGCCAGGCCCAGACGCGCCCAAGGCAAATCCCGATGCTGCAATACTTCACCGTAAATCTGCCGCGCGGTTTCGAAATCGCCGGCAGAGGTTGCCAACTCGGCGCGCATTTTCAGCAGATGCAGGCGCATCGTCCCGTCGCCACTTTCCAGTAAGGTGTCGCAGTGCCGGATCGCCTGCGCCAAATCGCCTTTCGCCATCGCCTTTTCGATCGCAGCCAAATACTCGCGGCGCGCAAAGTGCCGATGCAAGCGGCTGATCAATTGCTGGGCATTGAACGGCTTGGTCAGGTACTCGTCCGGTTTGCTGTCCATTGCGCCCAGCACGGCGCCGGTGGATTGTTCGGAACTGATTAAAATGAAAATGCTGCGGTAATCGATCAATTTGCGATGCCGCGCTTCCTCCAACACTTGCTGACCGTTCTTGCCCGGCCCCAGGTTGTAGTCGCACAACACGATCTCGAACGTGGTTTTCGCCATGGCATTGACGGCGGCCACACCGCTGTCGGCCTCGACAATCGCATCGGCATTCAAGCCGTACAACATATCGCGTATCGACTTACGAATCACCGGATTGTCTTCGACAATCAGAATCGGCTTAGCGGCTAAACTCAATTTCATACGCGAGAATCAACTAACGAGACCATAAAACCCGCTTGCCCCGAATGCCGCGACCGCGGCCTTGAAAAATTTAACAGTCATCCCCAACTTGCCCAAGTCCACTTTACAACCAAAAGAGTATAGACATGACTGTTGAGGCAAACAAACAAACCCTAGGTTTTCAAACCGAAGTCAAACATTTGCTGCACTTGATGATTCACTCCTTGTACAGCAACAAGGAAATCTTTTTGCGCGAGCTGATCTCCAACGGTTCCGATGCCGCCGACAAACTGCGCTTCGAAGCCCTGGCCAACGACAGCTTGTACGAGGGCGACAGCGAGCTGAAAATCCGCGTTGATTTCGACGAAGCCAAAAAGACCATCACCATCACCGATAACGGCATCGGCATGAGCCGCGAGGAAGTGCAGGACCACATCGGTACCATCGCCAAATCCGGCACCAAACAATTCTTCGAACGTCTGACCGGCGACCAAGCGAAGGACAGCGAATTGATCGGTCAGTTTGGCGTCGGCTTTTACTCGGCCTTCATCGTCGCCGATAAAGTGACATTGACCACCCGCAAGGCCGGCGCGCCGGTTAGCGAAGGCGTGCGCTGGGAATCCGACGGCCTGGGCGAATACAGCATCGAATCGGTCGATAAAGCTAGCCGCGGCACCGAAATCGTACTGCATCTGAAAGAAGGCGAAGATGAGTTCTTGAGCGCCTGGAAACTGCGTTCCATCATCAAAAAATACTCGGACCACATCTCCCTGCCGATCATCATGAGCCAGGAAATCCCGGCCGAGAAAGACGATGACGGCAACGAAACCGCACCGGCCCGCATCGAAGACGAAACCGTCAACAGCGCGTCGGCCTTGTGGACCAAATCCAAGGACGACATCACCGAAGAACAGTACAACGAGTTCTACAAACATGTCGGCCACGACTTCCAGGACCCGCTGGCCCACGTCCACAGCAAGGTGGAAGGCACCAACGAATACACCTTGTTACTGTACGTGCCAGGCCGCGCCCCCTTCGATTTGTGGGATCGCGACGCCAAACACGGCGTAAAGTTGTACATCAAAAAAGTCTTTATCACCGACGACGCCGAACAACTGATGCCGCGCTACCTGCGCTTCATCCGCGGCGTGATCGATACCGATAGCCTGCCTTTGAACGTATCGCGCGAGATCCTGCAACAAAGCAAACAGATCAGCACCATCAAGGGCGGCGCCGTGAAAAAGGTATTGGGCCTGCTGGAAGATCTGGCCGAGAACGACGCCGAGAAATACCAAAAATTCTGGGAGCAATTCGGTAACGTCATTAAGGAAGGCCCGATCGAAGACCACAAAAACAAGGACCGCGTCGCCGGCCTGTTGCGTTTTTCTTCGACCCACACCGACGACAAGACCCAGAACGTGTCGCTGGCCGACTACGTCAGCCGGATGAAGGAAGGCCAGGAAAAAATCTACTTCATCACCGCCGACAGCTTCGCCGCAGCCAAAAGCAGCCCGCATTTGGAAGTATTCCGCAAGAAAGGTATCGAAGTATTACTGCTGACCGACCGCATCGACGAATGGCTGGTATCCAGCCTGACCGAATTCGACGGCAAGCACATGCAATCGATTGCCAAGGGCGAGCTGGATCTCGACAAATTCGACACCGAAGAAGAGAAAAAACATCAGGAAGAAGTCAGCAAGGACTTCGAATCGGTGGTCAAGCAACTCAAGGACGTGCTCAGCGACAAAGTCAGCGAAGTCAAAATCAGCCACCGTCTGACCGACTCCCCGGCTTGTTTGGTGACCGGCGCTTACGACATGAGCCTGCACATGGAACGGCTCATGAAGGAAGCCGGCCACGCCGGCGGCATGTTCGGCATGGGCGGCAACAGCAAGCCGATCTTCGAAATCAACCCGGACCACGCCATCGTGCAAGCCCTGAAAAACGAGCAAGACGACGCGCGGTTTGCCGATATCAGCCATATTTTGTTCGACCAGGCCATCCTCAGCGAGGGCGGCCAGTTGGACGATCCGGCGGCGTTTGTGCATAAGTTGAATGGGTTGTTGCAGGGGTTGTTGAAATAAGCTGTTTGATTTGAGAAAGGCCGGGAAACCGGCCTTTTTTGTTATAAAAATCTCCCAAGTGCAATGAAAAACGAGGCTAATGCTTTAATTTAGCTAACTCATCACCTCGCCTACAATAGCCACTTAATACTTTTTTAGAAAACTTTTGTTTGGCGTAGACCGGCCAAACTAGCCAAACCAAAGCCAAACAGCCAAACTGCACCTGGAATCGGCACGGTTGTAGGGCTATATTCGATAATGTATCCGTTTGCTTGAGAAGAGTTGCTTCCCGGACCGCCATGGTCGTTCCAGATCCCAAGGCCGTTCCAGTTAGTATGGACGTAGTTTTCACCACCACAACAATTATTTGGTTCCATGAAGCCCCAATTGGTATACGTGAACGGGAGCCCCGCTTCTGGGCCATTACGCCATGTCCATAGGTTAATATCCGCATTGTCGTCGGACCCTCCCAACCATGACAATGCTCCGTTTGCAACATTTGATGAAACAAATTGATTTTCTTCAGAAGAAGTTACAGTAGCGAGATAACCTTGCATGCCTAAATAGGTAGATTGCTGTGCCTGAATAAAGGCTTGAGGCGCAGTAACTGCTGTATCAATATATTCGTACCAATGACCATTGCCCGACCACTGAATGGGAGAAGCAAACGTTTCAGCTGATGCCATTAGCATTACGACAAAATAACAAGTTCTATATTTCATTCACCCTCCAAAGCTTTAAGCAACTAAACGAATTGAAAACAATTTAAATGCAAAAAGCAAACCATATATTATAAGCCCATGAATTTAAAATAATTCCCAATTTAAATATTAAGATTTCATTTCTACATATGTAAAAAAAATTGACAATGGCCATATAGCAAGTAGTCTCCATACAATCGAGGATTCGAAGGCCAATTTTGCCAATTGCCGAGGTGAGCTTGATGACCGGATAGCTAACGCCCTCTATTCCGCTGACGCTCCATCGAGGCTTGCAATATCAAACCGTGCTTTTCCAAGCCCGCGTAGCTCCGATTAGCGAAGCGTAATCGGAGGAATGCAAATCCCCAGACAAATTCGAATATCACGTATTGTTTCCGCTATCGCGATAGCCTATATGAATGTCGGTTCTCGCCATTCCGTCCGGTGCCGAGCGCGGCAGCAGGGAAGAAAATCCGCACCAGTCCTCCCCCAAGACCACAATCGCTCTGTGGAACGGGGGCAATGCAAAAATATTTTGGTATCGAATCGATGTTTTATTACAATCTTGCCGAATCCGTTGCGACATTTCTCCCCCCAAGGGAATGTCGGCGGATTTTCCGCTGATGGCGGGCTTTGCGCCTGCCATCACGGTCGAGTAAACTGCGGCGGCTGGCGGAGCTGCCGGCAATGGAAACGATGCTGTATCACTGTTTAAAGAGGCACTGGCATGATTAGGCAACATCTGGATTTAATAGCCGTGGCCGGCGTCGGAGCCGGTTTGGCAATGTACGACATGACGATAGACCTGGTTTTCAGCGTCGCCCACTTCCTGTTCGAAATGCTGCACCTGGCATTCGAATGGTTCGAGCTTGGCATCGAACATGCCGTGGAGCATACTTTTCACACCACCCGCCACGGCAGCCAGATCATCACCTTTTACATCTTGTTGGCACTTGGCGGTTCGGCGCTTTACGCGCTGTGGAAAGCATTGCCACGAATACAGCGCCGGCTAAAGCAGGCACTGATGAATGCCTGGGTGCGGCGAAAAACCGAGTGCGAGCTTTATTGGCAATCGCTGACTTTGCAAAACAAACTCGGCTTGCTGTCCACGTTGCTGGGTGCGGTTTACCTGAGTACGTTTTTCGTGATGTGACGGCTTCCGGGCGGCCGCTTCAGGTCAATTAAGCTGCGTCGGCATCGGCGACGACGCAATTGCGACCGTTGCGCTTGGCGCGATACAAGGCCTGATCGACCCGCTCGAAGAACGCCTGCTCGGTTTCCGTCATCGTAAACTCGCCGGCGCCGATACTGACGGTCGTCCGAATTTGGCGCGGGAAAACCAGATTGGCGATCGTCTGGCGGACTCGTTCCGCAAATTCGACGGCATTATCGACCGGCGTATGCGGCAACAAAATCGCAAATTCTTCGCCGCCCCAGCGCGTTACGTCGTCAACGGCCCGGACCAGGCCGCGCAGAGCGGATGCCAGCACTTTCAAGACTTCGTCGCCCACCATGTGGCCGTGGCTGTCGTTGACGTTTTTGAAATGGTCGATGTCGATCAGCAATAACGAAAACGGCGTCGACCGGTAACGCCGCATGCGCTGAATTTCTTCTTCCAGCCGTTTCTGCAGCATGCGCCGGTTACCGATACCGGTCAACGGATCGCTAAGCGCCGTTTTTTCCAATCCCGTTGCTTTCGATTCCAGAAAACTGACCAATTCCTTCAGTTCGCTGGCATGGTGTTTGACCAAATCGATCCAGGTGCCGTAGGCAAATCCGACCAGCTCGCTTTGAGTGACGACGCCGACCAAACGCCGGTTTTCGTCCACGACGACCGAGCGTTTGATCTTTAAGGTCTTCAATTGCATCAAGGCGTCGTGTATCGTCGCGCCGGTATCGGTGGTTGCGACCGGGCTGGTCATGTATTCCGTCAACGGCAAATCGGTAGCGCTGCCGGACGACAAAATCCGGAAAATGTCTTTGGTGGTGATGATGCCGACCGGGATCCCGGCGTCGATCACGATAATCGAATCTTCCAGTTTCCGCAGGTGACTCAGTACGTCTTCCAGGATCCAGTCCGGCGAAAACGTGACCGGCTCGGTGCGGGAAATCAGTTCGCCTATGGTTTTCTTTTGCACCAATACCGTCGGATCGACCGCCGAGAGGATATCGGTATAGGTCAAGATGCCTACCAGCTCGCCGCCGGCCCCTACCGCCCCCAGATAACGGTCGCCGCTATTTTCCAGCACCTCCAGCCCCACCAATATATGTTCGCTCTCGTCCAGACAGGCGATTTTGCGAATCGGCAACTCGCCGAGGGTCGCGCCGCTCCGGCCGCCTGAATGGACGTGTTGCAACAGATTTTCGACCGAAAACACGTAGTGGCCGTCCGCCTGCTCGATGACGACGCTGCTGACATTGTTCCGGCTCAGCAACTCGGAGACCTCGCGCACACTCATATCGAGCGAGGCTCGCAAGATTTGACGCTGGGCAATAGCGCCGATAGTAGGAAACAGAGTCAATTCCATCAAAGGGTAATTCGGTTAGCAGTTGAAGTTAAACCGGTATCGCAAAAAGGATTGGCCGGACGTTTATCGGCCGAGACTCAGGCCGCCCAGTCCACGGCCGCCGCTCCGGGATAACGAGGCTTCACGCCCCCACGGAGAATTTTTTCACAAGACTCGGTACGCCGTTGATCTTGACCATAAATTCGTCGTAACCGCGCAGCAATTCGGTCACGGATTTAGCCCGCACTTTGCGCATCAAATTGGCCCGGTGAACTTTGACCGTTTTGATGGAAATATCCAGCTGTTCCGCTATTTCCCGGTTCGTCAGGCCGCTGACCACCATTTGGCAGGTCTGCAATTCTCGGCGGGTTAAACTTTTGAAGTCGCTGAGCCGGCGCCTATCGCGCTCGTGCGATGCCAACGAATTTTCCAACACCTGCTGCATCTGCTCCAGCCGAAACGGTTTCTCGATAAAATCGAACAGGCCGGAATTGATCGCCTGCATCGCCCTGGACAAACGCCCGCTACGGCTGATACAAATCCGCGGGCATTGGCCGAACAATTCGTCGAACGGGCCGTTGTCGAAGATGTCCAGAAACTCGGGATCGAACACCACGCTGGAAGCCAACTTGCCCGGATCGAAACTGTCACGGTTCTCGACAGTCCACCGACTCAATTCGTGACGACAGGCAAAATGCACCACCTCGGCCGCCAGCGGTTCGGCCATCCGCAAAATGCCCTTGTAGGAAGAGATGTCTTCGTCGACAACCAGGATTACTCGGTCGAATTTCATGGGTTGGGATCAAGCAAAATAAACTGGGGCAAATCAAATATGCCTTTAAAAATTTCCGGATTCTAGCCACATCCATTGTTTTGTCTATAGGCCCAAATAACTAGACAAGAAGCTGCTGCGCGTGACCCCGGCGCAACTTGCGCCAAGACTTTCCGCCGGCCTGTTTGTATAATCCGGGCAACATTCTCAACCAACCCTATGCCATGCCAAGCCCATTCCAGCGTATCGGCCTCGTCGGCAAGTTCGGCGACCCCGGAATCGCGCCGACGCTGAACCAACTCTACCGCTATCTGCTGCGCCGGGGTTTTCAAGTGGCGGTGGAAAGCCAAAGCGCCGAATTGATCGAGAACGCCGACGTCACCGGCGTCTACATCGAGCGTTTGCCGGAGCATTGCGATCTGATGATGGCCTTGGGTGGCGACGGCACTTTCCTGGCCGCGGCGCGGGCGGTGGCCGATTTCGACGTGCCGTTGCTGGGCGTCAATCTGGGCCGGCTCGGATTTCTGGCGGATATCTCGCCGGAACAACTCTCCGGCAGCCTGGAACAGATTCTGGCGGGCAACTACAAAACCGAGCAACGCCACTTATTGAATGCAGCTATCATCCGCGACGGCACGTTGATCCACCAGCAAACCGCGGTCAACGAAGTGGTGGTGCACCGCTGGGTCACGCCGAGCATGATCGAGATCGTCACCAGCATCGACGGCGTCTATCTCAACACACAACGCTCGGACGGCTTGATCGTCGCCACGCCGACCGGTTCCACCGCCTATTCGCTGTCAGCCGGCGGCCCCATCCTGCATCCTGCGTTGCACGCCCTGGTCTTGGTGCCGCTGAATCCGCATACCTTGTCCAACCGGCCGATCGTGATCGACGACAACGTCACCATCGAAGTCCGCTTCAGTCGCGCCAAACAAATCAATGCGCTGGTGACCTGCGACCATCTGGAAATTCCGGACGTCCGCATCAACGACAAGATCGTCATCAAGAAGGCCGAGAAACCGATTACAATTCTGCACCCGGCAGATCACGATTTTTTCCATATCCTGAGAAGCAAACTCAACTGGAGCGGCTACCCCGCCTGAACCCATGCTGCTGAACCTGAACATTCTCGACCTGGCCGTGGTCGACGCCCTGGATCTGGACCTCGACCCCGGCATGTCGGTATTGACCGGCGAAACCGGCGCCGGCAAATCCATCCTGTTGACCGCGCTGGGCCTGGCGCTCGGCGACCGCGCCGATTCCGGCTACGTCCGTCCCGGCAGCAAACGGGCCGAGATCAATATCGAATTCGATTTGAGCAAGGCGCCGCTGGTCAAACAATGGCTGGCCGACCAAGAGTTGGACGACGACAGCCAGTGCCTGATCCGGCGCACGGTCAGCGAGGACGGCCGCTCCAAAGCTTACATCAACAACCGTCCGGTCAATCTGCAGACCCTGCAGGCCTTGAGCCGGCAATTGGTGGAAATCCACGGCCAACACGCCCATTTGACCTTGCTGGACGGCGAAGAGCAGCGCCGGCTGCTGGACGGCTTCGCCAACAATCAGGCCTTGTTGGAACAACTCAACGCGTGTTACCAAAACTGGCGTCAGGCGCACAAGGAATTGCAGCAACTGCTAAAGGCCGGCAGCGACCAGGCCGAACGCGAGGAATTGCTGCGCTACCAACTGGAAGAACTGCAGCAACTGGACCTGGAAAACTTCGATTACCAGGCCCTGGCCGACGAACACCACAAACTGGCCAACCTCGGTAAAATTCTCGGCGTCGGCCAACAACAACTCGAGATTTTGTACGACAACGACCAGCAGTCGGTCGCCGACATGCTGGGCCACGTGATCCACGCGCTACAAGAGCTGGGCCAATACGCAGCCGAATTGAACGGCGTGGCGGAACTGCTCGGCGACGCCGAAATCCAGATCGGCGAGGCCACCCAGCAATTGCGCCGCTTCCTGGAAAACCAGGAGGCCGATCCGCAGCAACTGGCCTGGCTGGAAAACCAGATCGGCGTGATCCAGTCGCTCAGCCGCAAACACAAAGTCCAGCCGGAAGAACTGCCGGCCCTGGCCGCAGGCCTGAGCGAAGAATTGCATAATCTCAGCCACAGCAGCGAACGCATCGAAGCGCTGCACGCCGATTGCGAACGTTTGCTGAACCAGTACCGCAAACTGGCCGCCGAATTGTCAGCCAACCGGCGTCAATCCGGCGCCGAGCTGCAGCAACGGATTTCCGACGCGATCAAGGAACTGGGCATGCCGCACGGCGAATTCATCGTCAAACTGCAGACGCCGGAACAGGCCGAACCGCAGCGCAACGGCCTGGACCAGATCGAATTCCTGGTCAGCACCAATCCCGGCCTGCCGGCCAAACCTTTGGCTAAAGTAGCCTCCGGCGGCGAATTGTCGCGCATCAGTCTGGCGATCCAGGTCACGACCAGCACCGACAAAACCACGCCGACCATGATCTTCGACGAGGTCGATTCCGGTATCGGCGGCGGCATCGCCGAAATCGTCGGCCAGAAACTGCGCCGGCTCAGCCGCAACCGCCAGGTGCTGTGCGTGACTCACCTGCCGCAGGTCGCCGCCCAAGCTCACCAGCACCTGTTCGTCGCCAAAAACCAGAAGGCCGCCGTCACCTCGTCCAGCGTCCGCCGGCTCAGCGAGGAGGAACGGGTGCACGAAGTGGCGCGGATGCTGGGCGGCGTCACCATCACCGAAAACACGCTGGCCCATGCCAGGGAAATGCTGGCCTCGGGCGGATCGGCCGACGACCGGCACTAAGGCCTGCGCCGCGGTTCATTTTCGCGACAGGCTCAACACCCCGGCCAACACCAGCGCCGCGCCGGCCATTTGCAAGGTGCTCAGTTGTTCACCGAGAAACACATTCGCTAAAAACAGCGTCGCCACCGGCCCCAACGCGCCGATCAGCGAGGCATGGCTGGAGCCAATGATCCGGATCGCCGCCGACAGCATGAATACCGGCAACACGGTCGACACAATCGCCATCCACAAACTCAATTGATAGACCCGAGCCGAGACCAGCAACGCCTGCGGCGGATGGGTCAACAGGAATTGGATCAGCGTTGCCGCACAGGCCACCAGCATCGCGTAGGCGGTAAAGCGCGACGCGCCTATCCTGGCCACCGTCTCGCCGGTGCCGATCAGATACGCCGCGTAAGTCAACGTGCTGGCAAACACAAAACCGGCGCCCAACCACAAATGTTCGGCCTGCAACGTCACCTGATCGCTGAACACCACGCCGATCCCGGCGTAACTGAGCAACAAGGCGACGATCTCTTTGCGGCCGAACGGTTTGTGCAACAACAGCGCCGACAACACCACGACCAAGGTCGGGTACAAAAACAGAATCAAGCGCTCCAGACCGGCAGAGATATATTGCAGGCCGATGAAGTCGAACAAGCTGGACAGGTAATAACCCAGCAGGCCCAATAACAACAATGCCGCGCAATCTCGCCGACTCAAGGCCTGCGCCGGTTTTTGCCAGGCATGGCGCAAGGCCACGATCAGGAAAAACGGCGCCGAGAACAGCATCCGCAACGCCAACAAAGTCACGGCATCGACCGCTTCGCCATAAGCCAGTTTGACGAAAATGGCTTTGCCGGAAAAACCGATCGCGGCCAAAGTCGCCAAACCGAAGCCGAGCAAACGGCGGTGTTGAAATGAATGGGTGGAAACGGTTGTAGCCATTGGGCCTCCTGAATCGATGCGGGCCTTTGGCAAATGACGAAGCAACTGCGGCAAGCCCGCGGTTGCTTGAAAGTTTTTAGAAAAACGCAAACACCACGGCAATAGGTAAGCCCCATAGCCAGCGGCGTTTATTGACGAGAAAAAGCAGATTGGAAAATATCATGGGCAGGATAGTAGCCGGATTTGGTCCGTTAGTACAACAAAAAATGGCCATGTGCCTTCTAAGGTTAGAATGAAAGCCGCTAGGTTTTATGTTGTGCCACGTTATTTGGGCTGGATTCGGTTCTCAGGAAATTCGCCGACTGGTGGTCAAGGCGTGATTGTCTTGTAGGCCCCACAGCGGGTGTCCTGTTAACAACCTGATGACCCTAAAGTATCGCCGAGCTGTCATTCAGCATGGATACCATTACTTTAAGTAGAACTGGTGATTTTCATCTAAAAAAACCACGTAGAATGTATTTATATCGTATTGCTTGCCTGAAGTGTCATTTAAGCCAGATAACCTATCCGGAATCACAAATCCAGCTAACCGGGTTTTGTTATCAAGTCTAATACGAGCCCACGAAACATCTTCGGGAACATGAGCGGGATGTGCAAACGCTGAGTTTTTTGGAAAATCACCGTAAATTTCTAGACAACTTTGACGCTTGCCTTTTCCACCTCTCTTCCCTGTACCTATTTCCTTGTTTTTCCAGTAGCTTAAAGATTCTCGAGTGTATTCTTTAAGTTTATCCATTAGTTTAACAAGCTTACTATCACCGGCTGTGTCATTCCAATTTATGAAGTCTTGTCCACCTTGGCTGGTATCAAGATATGAAAAGTTAAATTTACATCTGGTAGCTATATTAGATGTTTCAATAGTATCCTGTGGAATTTTTTTAAGAAACGCGTCTTTTTTGGGGCTAGATGAAAAATTTTTCGCCATTAATTATCTCCATTTCTCAGCCAAATTTTTGGTTAAGTTATGGATGTTTTTAGGAGTTCCACCAATTTTTCCTTTGATATAAACAGGAGAAATCAGGCGGTCGTTTCTTAGCATGTTGATATCATCTAACCGGTAGCAGTAACTTTCATTGTTTTCTTTATTAACAAGCACTACTCTGTATCTACCTAATGCATCAATGATCTCAGTATTATGTGCTGTAATTACTAACTGCGCACCATTTGTGTTGATCTCAGGGTTGATAAAAAGCTGAATAATTTGAGGTAAGATCATAGCGTGCAGGTGGGTATCAAATTCGTCTAATACAAGTAAACTACCAGCACGTAAAGCTAACCAGTAGTTGTATAAGTTCAAGAATAAGCTTTTAGTGCCCATGGATTCATAGGCTAATCCGACCGAAAACTCGTGCTCGTTATTGTTATGGATGAACACTGGGAAATACTTGGTTTCTCCAGTTGTTTTGTCAACGGCTTCTTCAATTTCAATATTTATTACACCATCATCGACACCGGATATGATGTGTTTGGTAAATTCTAGTGCTTTGGGTTCTTCACGATAGAATTTACTAACTTCAAAATAATCGTACACTTCATAACTTCTATAGCCTGTTTCTCCTACGTTGAACTGAATAATTAAAAAACTTTTATATAGTTTTTTAAGGTCGTCCATTTGCTCATGGAATTCATAATCTGAAACAACGCTTATAATGGATTGATCTGGCTTAAGCTTTAAGGATTTTAATTCATAAAACTCTTTAATACATTTTGTGATCTTATTTTTTTCTCGAATCAAGCACGTAATTTCTTTTTTGTTTTTTCGGCGTAATTCCTCCCGCTGTATGCCTTTTCTTGTTAAATCAATCTCGTAATAATAAGTGGTGTCATCAATTAGGAGCTCTATATAAAATTCGGTAATATCATCATTGTAAAAAAAAGTTTGTAAAGGAATTTCTATTTCAGCGTCAACTGTGTTCGGATTAGGTCTTGTGAACATTCGCTTAGCACAAAAGCAGTGAAGAAAAACAAGAGCTTTTAGAATATTTGTTTTACCAGAACCATTAGCTCCTTTAATTCCTAATACAGCCCCAATCTCTTGTCCGTTGGACGTTTCATCCGGCGTACCTTTGCTGTATGTGAAATTGATTTCAGCTCCATCTTTAAAGCTACTAAAATTTCGAAAGCCAAATCGTTTTATCATTTCGTCTTGTTAAAAGTTAAGTCCGTATCAATGAGGTAGCGTGTAGCTTTTATGGTAGCAAACCCCCCCCTGAAAAAAAAGACTTTTGTCAGTTCTGTCAAAAGTCGGGGATTAGACAACTTATTACACAACCATAAGAGGAATTGAACAGCTCGAAGCGCGTAGTTAGCTAAAGGGGTAAATTCACTAAACGCTACAGCTGCTTTTGGATGAACATTTGCCATTTGCGCCTATGTAACGTTTGTCTGCTTATGGCCGGTATCGACCATTGCCCCCAACCAAGTTTTACTTAAAACGGTCCAGGTTAAAAACAGGAACCGATCTGCGTTCCAACCCTAGAATGCAAAAACCGCAAAAAATCGGACGCTCGGCAGCCGACGGCGATCATCGGACGTTTTCAGCCCGAATTGCCTTACGCCGGCAACACCGCGCCCAAAGCGCGCACCAGCGCGACGTAACTCAACAAATTCAACGACGTCAATTTCCGGCTTTCCGCCTGAATTTTGCGGTAGCGGTTCAAGCCGGCCCGCAATTGTTTCTGTTCGATATATTCGGCGCAGGAACTGCAACCGTGGGCCAGCATTTGCTTGACCCATTCGCCGGCGTAGCGGCGTAAATCCGCCTGCAATGCGGCGCAAACGCTCCTGACCCAAAAATCGCGTTGCGGAATCTGCGCCAACTGCTGAGCCAGTGGGCGAATAGCCAAGGTCTGGTCTACGGATTGCAGCAAGCGGTCGACGCTGGCGAAATCGCGGCCGGTCTCGCTGACCAGCGCCGCCAGCCACAAAAAGTCGGGCAGGCTTTCGATAAAACCCATCTCGGCCGCCAAATCGTCCGCCATTCCGGCTTGCGCATACTCGCTGGCATCCGGAACGGGATAGTCGGCAAGGCGGTAGCGGCGGTAGTCTGCCAGCAACGTTTGAAACACGGCGACCGTGTCGGCGTCGGCTACGACCGCGGTCTGCCGGGCCGCAGCCCAGACGCACAAGCAGGATAAAGTCTGTTCCAGTTTCAGCAAGGCACCATAGCGGCTAGCGTTTGCCAGCTCCGGCCCGGCTGCCGCAATCCGCGTCCGCAACGCTTCGCCGGCCAACGCCTGATCGAAAGCCAGATAGGCGTCGACTACCGCCAATATGCTGCCGTTCTCACCGTCGTCGAGCGCGAGAAAGCTGCTGCCGGCCTGATTGACGATCCGGTTGGCGATCACGGTGGCCTTGATCTCGGCCGCCAACGGATGCTCGGCCAGCTGGGCGCCGAAGCGCTCGCGCAGCGGCGCGGGAAAATAGGCCGCCAGGTAAGGCTGGTAGCAAGGCGCATCCAGGTGGGCGCGCGCTTTCTCCAATTGCCGCGCCAGAAACATTTTCGCGGCGGCCATCAACACGGCCAATTCCGGGCGCGTCAGGATCTGCCCCGGCCGACTCAGAATATCCTTGGTTTCCGGAAACGATTCGACGCCACGATCCAGAAAACCGGCCGCCTCCAGCCGCTCAGCGACCTGGATGAACAAGCCCGGATCGGCCTGGCAACGAATTTGGTCCAGCGACAGGCACTGGCTTTGGGCGATGTTGTCCTGCAATACCGCGGCACATACTGCGTCGGTCAGGCTTTCGAACAAGCTTTGGCAATCGTCGACCAGGCGTTGCTTGTGCAGGCCGGCGAGCAATATTTTCAGATTGACCTCGTGGTCGGAGGTATCGACCCCGGCGGAATTGTCCACCGCGTCGGTGTTGATCCGGCCGCCGCGCAAGGCGTACTCGATTCTGGCGGCCTGGGTAAAACCCAGGTTGGCGCCCTCGCCGACCACCAGCGCCCGCAATTCGCCGGCGTCGATGCGGACGTTGTCGTTGCCGCGATCGCCGACATCGGCGTGCCGTTCCGCACCGGCTTTGACGTAGGTGCCGATCCCGCCCAGCCACAGCAATTCCACCGGGGCCTTCAGCAGGTACTGGATCAAGGCTTCGCCGTCTATGCTGCGGTAGCGGATGCCGAGCCAGTTCTTCAGTTCCGGCGACACCGGAATGTCCTTGTCGCTACGGCTATAGACTCCGCCGCCGGCCGAGATCAAATTTCGGTCGTAATCCTGCCAACTGGAACCGGGCAATTCGAACAAGCGTTTGCGCTCGTTGAACGCGGCAGCGCCGGCCGGCGGGTTCGGATCGATAAAGATATGCTGGCCGCTGAACGCGGCTTGCAAGCGAATGCAGGGCGACAGCAGCATGCCGTTGCCGAACACGTCGCCGTCCATACTACCGATGCCGACCACGCTGAAAGCCTCGGTTTGAATGTCCTTGCCCATTTCCCGGAAATGGCGCTTGACGCATTCCCAGGCGCCGCGGGCAGTGATACCCAAGGCCTTGTGGTCGTAACCGTGCGAGCCGCCGCTGGCAAAGGCGTCGCCCAGCCAGAACCGGTACTCGGCCGCAACGGCATTGGCGATGTCGGAAAATTTGGCGGTGCCTTTGTCGGCCGCCACCACCAGATAAGGGTCGGGGTCGTCGTGCACCACCAACTGCGGCGGCGTGACTACGACGCCGTCTTGCAGGTTGTCGGTCAAATCCAGCATGCCGCGGATCAGGCGGCGGTAGGCCTGCTGGCCGGCCTGCCTGAAGTCCTGGTTCGAGCCGCCCGGTTTGACGACGAAACCGCCTTTGGCGCCGGTCGGGATGATCAAGGCATTCTTGCTGATTTGAGTCTGCATCAGATCCAGGATTTCGGTACGGAAATCGTCGATCCGGTCCGACCAGCGAATGCCGCCGCGCGATACCCGGCCGCCGCGTAAATGGATGCCTTCCATGTCCGCGGCGTGGACGTAAATCTCGTATTGCGGTCGCGGCGCCGGCATCTCGATCACGCCCAGGCTGTTGAGTTTGATCGCAATAAAATGCTCGGCAGCCTCACGCCGCAGGTGGAAATTGCTGCGTACCGTGGCGTCGATCAAATTGAACAGGCCGCGCAAAATCCGATCGTGCTGGATATTCGCCACCGCCGCCATGGTTTGCAACAGTTGCATGCGCAATGGAAACAACACCTGCTCGTCCCTGACGGCGTAATCCTGCCATTCCGGATCGGGGCGAAACCGGGCTTCGAAATAATCGAACAGCCCGCGCGCGGCGGCGGGATTGGCAGCCAGCGCTTGCTGGATGGTGGCTTTGCTGGTCCAGTTGTGCAACTGCAGAAAATAATTGCGGTAAGTCCGCAACACGTCGCAATCGCGCCAATCCATCCCGGTCAAGGCCACCAGCCGGTTCAAGCCGTCGTTTTCGACCCACCCTGCCATCACCGCCTGGATCGTGGCCAGCAGCTGCGGTTTGATCCGGTCCAAAGGCGGGCAATCGGCCGCGGCCGGTTCGACGCTGAAACTTTTCAGATAAACCGTTTGCCGCTCCAGACTCAACCCGAACTGGACTTGGTCCAACACCCGCAAATTCAGGTTCTCCAGCACCGGAATGAACTCGTCCAGATAGCGTTGCCGGGTGCCGTAAAAATGCAGGCGGTAGGCGTCGGTAGCGCCGGCCGGTTCCAACAATTCGGCCGATGGCACCGTTGGCCCGGACATTCGCTCCAGGTTGAGCAGATCTTTAACGGCTTGCGGCGGCGTAATTAGCGCCTGATAGTCGAAAGGCAAGGCAGAAGCGAGGTTTCGCCATAGTGCCGCGGCGTGCTCGGCGTCGAGCGCCTGCTGCAAGGCGACGAGAAGTTGTTCGTTCCAAGAAGGGTCCTGATGCTGCATGATCGATGCCCTATATTTTGAGGTGGCAGCCGGTTACCCGATTTCGCAGACTACGGCGCAGGCAAAAGCGGGTCGGCTTGATGGCTCCAGGATGCCACGGCGCCGGCTCATTTCAAATATTTGACCAGCTCCAGCACGTTGCAATCGGCTTGGCGGGTATAACTGACCTTATCCATCATCGACCGGATCAGAAACAAGCCCATGCCGCTTTCCGGCGCGGCGGCGAAATCGGGGCTGGGCACGGTCTCCAAGTCAAAACCCTGGCCGTGGTCGTAGACTTTGATGGTCAACGTCTCGTCCAAAAGCTGGATCGTGACCCGCACCGTATCCTTGCTGGCGGCGTCGTGGGCGTGCTTGATCACGTTCGCCGCCGCTTCGGTCAGCACCAAGTTCAATTGGTAGGCCAGGGCTTCCCGGTCGCCGGCAAAGCCGTCCAACTCCCTGACGACCCGCTCGCCGATGCTGCCAACCAGATCCAGATATTTGGTGTGGGTCGGGATGATGACATCGACTTGGATGGCGGTGGGAGACATGGGCAAACTCGTCGGCTAACTCGGGAGCATATCCGCGGCATCGGCATAAATCTCGAACACGCGGTTCAGCCGGGTGATCTCGAACATGGACAACACCTGCGGCTGGACGTTGCTCAGCGCAAACTGGCCGGCGTCGGCGGCGGTTCTTTTATAGGCCGACAACAGCGCGCCCAGCCCGGAACTGTCGATGAAGCGGACGTCGGCCAATCGCACCAGAATCCGGTTTTCGCCGCTCTCGATCAATTGCGCCAGATAGTCCTTCAATTCGGCGGAATTGTGGGCATCGACCCGCGGTTCCCGAATAGTGACTACGCTTAAGCCGTGATTTTTTTCGAGTTCGAGTTTCATAGAAGCAAGTTGGGCAGAAACATTGGCGGCGGTTGTTCGGCCGCAGTCTAGCAGCAATCGGACAAAACCGGGGTGCTGCGGAAACTTCGATACCCAATCCAGTCTTACGTTCAACCTTCGCGCTGGTTTTTTCGTGCCGGCGCGGAACACTAACAGCCGTAGCTTTCCGGGAGGTGACGATGAACACGCAAAATGCCGAAAGTATCGGCCAATACTTGCTCGACCGGCTCTACGCCTTGGGCGTCAGCGAGATCTTCGGCGTACCGGGCGATTACATCCTCGGCTTCTACGACCAGATGGTGCATAGCCCGATCCGCCATATCGGCACCACCCGCGAGGACACCGCGGCCTTTGCCGCCGACGGTTACGCCCGTTGTTCCGGCCTGGGCGCCGTCGCGGTGACTTACGGAGTCGGCGCGTTGAACACGGTCAATGCCGTCGCCGGTGCCTACGCCGAATCGTCGCCGGTGGTGGTAATCAGCGGCGCGCCGGGCGTCGACGAGCAGCGCAACGATCCCTTGCTGCATCACCGTTTCGGACCGTTTACCTTTCAACGCGAAATCTTCGAGCGCATCACCTGCGCCAGTGTGGTCCTGAACGATCCGGTAATCGCCTGTCGCCAGATCGACCAGGCACTGGCCGCCGCGCGCCACTACTCCAAACCGGTTTACATCGAAATCCCGCGCGACCGGGTCAGAGTGCCGGGTTACTCCATGCCGGGCCCGGCTCCGGAAGTTTGCGGCAGCGACGAAACCGCGTTGGCCGAAGCGGTGGCGGAAACCATGGAACTGGGCGAAAAATCGCGCTCGCCGATCATCGTTGCCGGAGTGGAGATCCATCGCCGCGGCTTGCAAGGGGTGCTGGTCGACTTGGTGAATCGCTCCGGCCTGCCGGTCGCCGCCACGCTGACCGGCAAGTCGGTGATCGCCGAACGGCACCCGGCCTATCTCGGCATTTACGAAGGTACCATGAGCGCCGAATACACCCGCTACCTGGTCGAGCAAGCCGATTTATTGCTAATGCTGGGCGTGACGCTGAACGACGTCGACACCGGCATTTATACCGCCAAACTCGACCCGCAACGCATGGTCAGGGCGGCGCAGGACGAAGTGGTGATCAGCTCGCACCGTTACCCGCGAGTATTGTTGAAGGACTTCCTGCAGGCCTTGGCCAAATCGGTACCGGTGCGCCCGGAAAAATTCGTTGCCGCGCCGGGCACTGTGACCGCAGCGGATTTTCCGTTGCCGGATCGCGCCATCACCACCGCGCGCCTGGTCGGCCGCCTGAATCAAGCCCTGGGCCCCGAGTTCATCGTGGTCTGCGACGTCGGCGACTGCCTGTTTGCGACGATCGATCTGCAAGTGCACGAACAGTCGGAATTTTTGTCGTCGGCGTTTTACACCAGCATGGGCTTTGCCGTGCCGGCGGCGTTGGGCGCCCAAATCGCCCGCCGCGACCGGCGGGCGCTGATTCTGGTCGGCGACGGCGCCTTCCAGATGACAGGCACCGAACTGGCGACCTTTGCCCGCCTGGGCCTGGACCCGATTGTGGTCGTCTTCAACAACCGCGGTTACAGTACCGAGCGCTTTATTCTCGAGGGGCCGTTTAACGACATCGGCGATTGGCGCTTCGACCGGCTCGGCGAAGTCTTCGGCCCGCTGCAAGGATACGCCGCCGGCACGGAGGCAGCGTTCGAAGCGGCGCTCACGGCGGCACTGGCCAACCGCAGCTCGCCCAGCATCATCGACGTCCGCCTGGACCCGGCCGACGCCTCGGCCGCAATGCAGCGGCTGGCGGCGCATCTGCATAGCCGGGTCTAAGGCCGACCGGCCCGAGCCGAACCGTGCGCCAACTGATCGATAGTCTGGCCTTCAATCTGTTACTGGTCGGCTACGCGACCGGCAGCGGCGAAACGACAAGTCCGCTTATCGAAGGCGCCAATCGGGCCGCCGCCGCGCTGCTCGGTTACGGCGCGCACGAATTGTCCGGATTGGCGTTGGAGCGGATCCTGGCGCCGGCGAGTGTGGCGCGGTGCCGGGCGGCGCTGGCGCGGGCTGGCGATCGAGAGGTTGCCGAATGTTTCGAAGCGGAACTTCTGGCCAGAAACCATAGTTTTCAGGCGCTGGTCACGGTCAGTACGCTACCGAGCCCCCGGCCGGACTCTGGCAAAGCCTTGTTATTGATCCAAGCCATCGATCCGGCCAACGATTTTTTGGTCATGCGCCGAGTCATCGAACAGAGCGCCAGTGCAATGATGGTGACCGACGCCAGCGGCCGCATCGTCTACGTCAATCCCCGCTTCTCGCTGCTGAGCGGTTATGCCGAAGCCGAATTGTTAGGGCAAAACCCCAGTTTGCTGCAATCCGGAAAAATGTCGGCCCAGGATTATCAAGACCTGTGGCGGCAATTGACGGTCAGCGGCGAATGGCAGGGCGAAATTTGCAACCGGCACCAGACCGGCCGCGAATACTGGGTCGCGGAAAGCATCAGCGCGATCAAGGACAGCCTCGGCAACACCACCCACTATCTGGCGGTTGCCGAGGACATTACCGGCCGTAAAACCGTGGAATCGGCACTGGCCGAAAGCGAACAGCGCTTCCGGCAAATGGCCGATTTGTCCGGGGAATGGCTGTGGGAACAGGACCCCAAGGGTTACTACCTGTACAGCAGCATCGCGGTGGAACAAATCCTGGGGCTGACGCCGGCACAAATCATCGGTAAACATTACACCGAACTGCTGACCGCGCAAGACCAGCAAGCCCATGTCGACCTGTCGTCCAGCCAGCAGTCGTTTCATGCCCTGGTCAACCATTACCGGCATCGGGACGGCCATCCGGTGATCACCGAATCGACCGGACTGCCGTTACTCGATGCCGACGGCAAGCTGGTGAAATGGCGCGGGGTGGATAGGGATATTACGGCCCGGATGCAATATCAGCATGCCTTGATTGAGTCGGAAAAGCGTACGCGGCTGATCATCGAAAGCTCGATCAATGCCATCGTCATCATGGACGCCGACGGCATCGTCACCGATTGGAACCGGCGCGCCGAGCAGATGTTCAGCTGGTCGGCGGAATCGGCCATCGGCCGCCGCCTGGAAGATTTGATCATCCCGCCCCGGTTTCGCGCCGCACATCGCAACGGCATGCGCCGGTTTCTGGAAACCGGTAACGGCACGATCTTGAACCGGCAAACCGAGCAAATCGCGCTCAGGCGCGACGGCAGCGAGTTTCCGGTCGAAATCAGCGTGGCACCATTGAAACTGGGCGACAGCTACATTTTCAGCGGCTTCATCCACGACATCTCCGGCCGCAAGGCGGCGGAACGGCAAATTCGCCAGGCCCAGGTCGAATTGGCGGTGGCGCAAAACGAGCTGAAGATCGCCCAGCAAATCCAGGCCGGTTTGTCGCCGGCTGCGCCGTTGAAAACCGGCGAGTTCGAGATCACCGGAGTTTGCCTGCCGGCGGACAAGGTTGGCGGCGACTATTTCGATTATTTTTACCGCGACGGCGGGCGGCTGGACATCGTCATCGCCGACGTCTCCGGCCATTCGATCGGTCCGGCCCTGTTCATGGTCGAAACCCGCAGCGCGATCCGGATGAAAAGCAGTACCGAGGCCGGGCCGGAAGCAGTGCTGTCGGCGCTGAACCGGTTTTTATTCAACGACCTGAATCGGGCCGACTACTTCCTGACCTTGTTCTATTTGCAGGTCGATCCGGAACGCCGGCAATTGCATTTCGCCAACGCCGGCCACCCGCCGCCGTTGCTGTTCAACCGCCATAGCCGGCAGTTCGCCGAACTGGATGCCGACGGCCTGATCGTCGGTTTGCGTCAGGATGTTTGCTTCGAACGAAAAAGCGTCGAGTTGACCGAGGGCGATTTGATAGTGCTCTACACCGACGGCCTGATCGAAGCGGAGAACACCGAATTAGGTTTTTTCGGCCTGGATCGGGTCAAATCCGAAATTGCCGCCAACGCCGACTTGCCGCCGCAAGCAATAATCGATGGGTTATTCGGGTGTTTGCGCCGATTCTGCGGCAGCGAAAAATTCGCCGACGATATCACCGTATTGGTGTTTAAATGGCATTAACCCCTTGGCTCAACGGAGAAAGCTTCAACCGATAATGCCGATTTGCGAGGAGATCATGATGAGTACAGCCCCCTTCTTCCCGAAATTACTGGCGTGCTGCGCAGTGTTGCTGGTATTGATCGTGTTGCACATCATCCCGCTGCCGATTCTGGAACTGACGATTTTGTACGTGATGCTGTTGCGGCCGGCGTGGTTTAAAGACTTGGTCGACCAACTTTACAGCCGCTAGCCCAATGCTTGAGAGTTGGCAGCTTCATAACAGTGCGCGCAACCAGCGTTCCAACACGGACCGGATGTAGCTAAGTTCCTCAAGACTGAGCTCCCTGCCCTGCGCAATCGAGTGCCATTTTTCCAGGCAACCGCGGCAGCAGCAGGCGTTAGCGTGTTGGGCGACGAACACCGGATGGCCGCGATACGGAGTTTGCTTGCCGTCGTTGAGCGGCAGGGCTGGGGCCAGACGTTTGCCGATAAAATCGTCGGCGTGGCTTAAGATGGTTGCGATGCCCTTGGTTTGCAGATACTGCAAATCCTTGGCATTCAAGCGAAACTGGCTGCGAAACCGGGATTTGGCCAAACCGGCGAACAACTCGTCCAAATCCCGCATCGTTTATCTAACGCAATACGCCCGGCGCCGGCGTATAGCTGTCCAGCACGTGAATGTAATTGGCGCGTTCGTAGGCACTGGGGTCGATCGCATGTTGCCGGCTGACGCTACCTTTCATTTGAGCTACCGATTCGTATTCGTGTTCGATCAGCCAATCCGCCAGTTCGCTGCGAATCTCGCCCAGCTTGCGGACGCCCTGCGCCAGCAACACGCTGCATAAATGCACGACATCGGCGCCGGCCAGCAAGGCCTTGATCACGTCGTCGGCCTGGTGAAAGCCGCCGGTCACGGCCAGCGACAATCGCACCCGGCCATACATCAGCGCGGTCCAGCGCACCCGCAACAGCGCTTCGGCGGGCGTCGACAATTGCAGTTTCGGCACCACTTCCAAAGTGTCCAGATCGATGTCCGGCTGGTAAAAGCGGTTGAACAAAGCCACGCCGTCGGCGCCGGCCTGTTGCAAGCGCTCCACGAAATGCAGCGGCGAGCTGAATTGCGGCGACAGTTTCACTGCCAGCGGGATATTGATCTGCCGCTTCAATTCGCGAACGATGTCCAGATAGCGGTTTTCGACCGTCTCGCTGCTTTCGGCAATATCTGCCGCCAGATGGTAAATATTCAACTCCAGCGCATCGGCGCCGGCGTCCTGCAAGGCTTTGCCGTATTCGATCCAGCCACCGACCGAAGTGCCGTTCAGGCTGGCGATCACCGGAATTTGCAACGCGCTTTTCAAGCGTTGCAGATGATCCAGATACTGATCCATGTAGGTGACGATCTGCGACGGCAATGGATGAAACGAATCCGCCTCGCCGTAGCCGATGCCCTGACCGAACAGGAAACGCTCCATCTGCTGCTGCTCGGCTTCGATTTTTTCCTCGAACAACGACGACAACACGATGGCTGCGGCGCCGGCATCTTCCAAACGCCGGGCGCTATCCAAATCCTTGCTTAACGGCGAAGCCGACGGCACCAGCGGATGCGCCAGTTTCAGACCCAAATATTCGGTGGCTAAATCAACCATTGTTCTGCTCCTGGGCCAGATCGGCTTTGACTTGGGCTTTGGCGGCGGCCACGCTGGTCGCGTCGCTCCATTCCAAAGCCGCCAGTTGTTGGTAATAGCGGTAGCGGTTTTTGACGTCGTGCTGGGCCTGTTTCAAGAAAGCCTCGGCGTGGTCGGGATGGCTTTGCCACAACATGCTGAAGCGGGTTTCGGTCATGACGAAGTCGCGGTAAGGGATCGACGGTTCCGCCGAATCCAGTTGCATCGGATTCTTGCCTTGCTGAATCTTGGCCGGGTTGAACCTGAACAACGGCCAGTGCCCGCTCTTCACGGCCAGATTTTGCTGGCGATGGTTATTGGACAAATCCACGCCATGGGCAATACACGGCGAGTAAGCGATGATGATGGATGGGCCGTTGTGGGCTTCGGCTTCCAGGAAGGCGCTCAGCGTCTGGGTATCCTTGCCGGCATAGGCGACGTGGGCGACGTAAACGTTGCCGTAATCCATCGCCAGCAAGGCCAGGTCTTTCTTCGCGGTCGGTTTGCCGCCGGCCGAGAATTTAGCCACCGCGCCCATCGGCGTCGATTTGGAAGTCTGGCCGCCGGTGTTGGAATACACCTCGGTGTCCAGCACCAGGATATTGACATTGCGGCCGCTGGCCAGCACGTGGTCCAGGCCGCCGTAGCCGATGTCGTAGGCCCAGCCGTCGCCACCGATGATCCAGACGCTTTTCTTGCATAAATAATCGGCCAACGGCAGCAAGGCTTGCGCAGCGGGTTGGCTCAACGACGGCAAATGCTGTTTCAATTCGGCGACGCGCTGGCGTTGCTCGTAAAGGCCGGCTTCGTCGGATTGGTCGGCCTGCAGGATCGCATCGACCAATTCGCCGCCCAGAGTTTCGCGTAGCGATGCCAGTAATTCGGCGGCATGCTCGGCTTGCTTATCGATCGCCACCCGCATGCCCAGGCCAAACTCCGCGTTATCTTCGAACAGGGAATTGCTCCAGGCCGGCCCTTTACCCTCGGCGTTTTTGGTCCACGGCGTGGTCGGCAGGTTGCCGCCGTAAATCGACGAGCAACCGGTGGCGTTGGCGACCACCATCCGGTCGCCGAACAATTGCGAGACCAGTTTGACGTAAGGCGTTTCGCCGCAGCCAACGCAGGCGCCGGAAAATTCGAACAACGGTTGCAACACCATCGAGCCTTTGATGGTATTGGTTTTTAGCAGCCGGCGATCGTATTCCGGCAAAGATAGAAAGTAATCCCAATTTTGGCTCTCCGGCTCGCGCAGCGGCGCTTGCGGCGCCATGTTCAAGGCTTTGCGGCTGGCGTTGGATTTATCACGAATCGGGCAAATATCGACGCACAAACCGCAACCGGTGCAATCTTCCGGCGCCACCTGGTAACTGATCGATAACCCTGGCGGGAAGTCCTTACCGAGCATCGGGGCATGTTTGAAGGTGGCTGGCGCATTGCTCAAGGCTTCGTTCGGCACGATTTTGCTGCGAATCGCCGCGTGCGGACACACCATCGGACATTTGCCGCATTGGGTACATAAATCGGTTTCCCAGACCGGAATTTCCAACGCCAGATTGCGTTTTTCGAACGCCGCGCTACCGGTCGGGAAGGTGCCGTCGGCCGGCATCGCGCTGACCGGCAAGGTGTCACCGCGGCCGGCGATTATCTCGGCGGTGACGCGGCGGATGAAGTCCGGCGCGCTGTCGCTAATCCGCGACACGATGTCGAAGGCGCTGCTGGCCTGCTGCGGCAACGGCACTTGGTGCAGCCCGGCCAGGGTTTCGTCGATGGCTTTGAAGTTCAAGTCGACGATGCGCTGGCCTTTTTTGCCGTAGGTTTTTTCAACCGCATGTTTGATAGCGGCAATCGCTTGTTCTTGCGGCAACACCCCGGAAATCGCGAAAAAACAGGTCTGCATGATGGTGTTGATGCGCTTGCCCATGCCGGATTTCTCGGCCACCGCATTGCCGTCGATCAAGTAAAAACGGATGTTTTTGTCCAGCATCTGTTGCTGCATCTTGCGCGGCAGGGTATCCCAAACCTTGTCGGCCGGCGCCGGGCTGTTCAACAGAAACACGGCATTGGCGGCAGCGTTGGCCAGCATGTCGTAACGTTCCAGAAACACCGCCTGGTGGCAGCCGATGAATTGGGCGTCGTTTTCGCCGATCAAATAGCTGGAACGAATCGGCTGCGGGCCGAAGCGCAGATGAGACACCGTCACCGCGCCGGACTTTTTCGAGTCGTAGACGAAATAACCCTGAGCGTACAACTCGGTTTCTTCGCCGATGATCTTGATCGTATTCTTGTTGGCGCCGACCGTGCCGTCGCTGCCCAGACCGTAGAACATCGCTTGAAAAGTCTGGTCGTGGGCGTCGGTGCGGTAAGCGGCGTCCCAGTCCAGACTGGTATGGCTGACGTCGTCATGGATGCCGATCGTAAACTGGTTCTTCGGCCGTTCGTTTTTCAACTCGTCGTAGACTGCCTTGACCATGCCCGGCGTGAATTCCTTGGACGACAAGCCGTAACGGCCACCGACAACGCGCGGCATCTGGCTAAACTTTTCGCCCTGGCTGAAGGCTTGGGCCACAGCAGCCAGCACATCTTTATATAGCGGTTCGCCGTCGGCGCCCGGCTCCTTGGTGCGATCCAACACGGCAATTTTCCGGCAACTCGCCGGCAGAGCCGCGATCAAATGTTGCGGCGAGAACGGGCGGAACAGCCGGACTTTGAGCAAGCCGACCGCCTCGCCCTGCCGATTCAGATAATCCAGGGTTTCTTCGACCGCCTCGGCGCCGGAACCCATCAACACGATGATCCGCTCGGCATCGGCGGCGCCGACGTATTCGAATAAACGGTATTGGCGCCCGGTCAGCCCGGCGAACCGATCCATCGCCTGCTGCGCCATGTCCGGCAACGCCGCATAAAACGGATTGACCGATTCCCGGCCCTGGAAATAGACATCGGGATTTTGCGCCGTGCCGCGCAGTACCGGCTTGTCCGGCGTCAAGGCTCGGCCGCGATGCTCGGCCACCCAGGCATCGTCGATCATGCCACGTATCACCGCGTCGTCGACCTCGACGATTTTGGCGACTTCGTGCGAGGTGCGGAAACCGTCGAAAAAATGCATGAAAGGCACCCGGCTTTGCAACGACACCGCATGGGTAACCAAGGCCAGATCCTGCACTTCCTGCGGCGAATTGGAGCACAACATGGCAAAGCCGGTCATCCGCGCCGCCATTACGTCGCTATGGTCGCCGAAGATCGACAAGCCTTGTGCCGCCAGCGAACGGGCGGCGATGTGGAACACGGCCGGACTGAGTTCGCCGGCGATTTTGTACATATTCGGCAGCATCAACAGCAGGCCTTGCGACGCGGTGAAGGTGGTCGCCAAGGTGCCGGCCTGCAACGCGCCGTGAATGGTACCGGCGGCGCCGGCCTCGCTTTGCAATTCGACGACCTGCGGCACGGTACCCCACAAATTGGCTTGGCCGCGCGAGGCCCATTCGTCGGCCCATTCGCCCATCGGCGACGACGGCGTGATCGGATAAATGGCGATGACTTCGTTGAGTTTGTAGGCGATGCTGGCGGCGGCCTGGTTGCCGTCGATGGTCAGAGTTTGCTTGGGCATGGCGCGACCTTGTGAGTGTGTTACGGACGGCCGTTCGGTGCGAGCCGACGGCTCTAATACTCTACTGGAGATAAGGATAGCCAAAAATCCGCTGGCTAATTTTTAGCCAATTTAAAAACACTTCAAAGCGGACGGGCTTTTTGACGGTTTGCCCACGATTTGACCACAAGTTTATCCACAGCTTCTGTGTATAACTGTACTTTCGTACAATAGGCACCCTGTGGATATATCGTTGCGCCTCAAGGGCAAATCGGCTTAAATTTACAGTGATTCAAAATATAAGACATTGATAAAATAGCGATAATCTAAATCCCGCCTATTCATCGCGCAGGACGATCGGCATGATTTTTTGCTCGACGTTGATCACGGCTTTATTCAGCACGAAAAAATGCTTGTCTTCGACAAACTGCACGCCCAGCATATAGAAAATCGGCCCCCAGAACGGGTTGATCATCAGCCCGCCCAGAATACTTTTCCAGGTGCGTTTCAGATTTTTCAACGGATTGAAGGCCACGGCCAGGGTTTGCTGCGGATGTTCTTCGAACACCTGCGCAATCGGTTTCAGCGCGGCCTGTTCCGAGTTGTCCAACACGGCCAGCGAATTGTTCAACTTGCGCGCCATCTTATAGAAATGCCAACGCGCCGCGCTCGCCGAAACGGCAAAGGTAATCGCCATCAACGGCAACAGAATGCTGGGCGGCAGTAACGGCGCAAAAGCCGGCGCCAATAATACGAGTCCGTAACCCAACATGATCGTGTCCTCGCCGCGTTCGACGTCGCGGTCCAGATTTTGGACTATCGCCACGACCCGATCGCCGGAAGGTTCCAAATAACCTGATTCTTCAGCCATCTCCGCCTCCTGAAGTTTGGTTTGGTATTCGGGATTAAATGCCTGGCTCGCGCAAATGTCAATCGCGCGCGTCAGTCCGGTTTGCTTGCTGCGCCGCCCCAACGTTGCAACAGATAATCGCGCCGGGTATCGAAAATTTGCCGCAATTTGCCGCCTATCAAAATTCGGTGCATAAATCGGCCGAACCAGCCCCACGGCATCGCATAAAACACAATATCCTCGACCTCCACGCCGTCGCCGGTTTCGGTAATCGCCACTTCATGACTCCAGAATGCGAATGGTCCGACGCGTTGCTGGTAAACAAACCGGCGGGGCTGGTCGCAGTGCGTGATTTCCGACAACCAGACCATCGGCCAAGCCAAGACCGCCTTCATCCGGTAGCAAATCAGCAAGCCGCCGTAAATCTGCTCCGGCACCGGCGACGCGATATCGACGTGAAAAAAATCCGGCGTAATCCGGTTCAAGTAGTGCGGAGACGAAAAAAACGCCCAAGCCTGCTTGGCGGACAAGGTTAAGGACTGGCTACGGTAAAGATAATAGACTTTCATGACGGCCCGAAGACAATGAGCGCAACGCTCTGCGTCTTGGAATTTACCGTAAAAATTTGCGGGCGCGAGCTTTGGTAGCACTCGAATTCGCAGTGAACCGCTTAAGGGTGACAGGGTTTCGGCCCCTGGGAAGACAGGGGCGCGCGCTGATGAACCCGGCCCCGTCAATGACTGGTATGCCGAGCAGACTGGCCTGGTCGAAAAGCCTATCGACAAGACTCACGCCGACCGGTCTTTAGGGGCCGGATTGATAACGGCCAACTAACTACCTGCGGTAGCGTTGCCTTTGCTGGTCAATTGCGAGCCGGTTTCGGGAACCGATTTGTTGAGCGCATTGCGCAACGCGGCGTCGTAGCCGTAGATATCCGGATAAAAGCGCGGCTTGCCGTCGCGATCGACAAATGCGGTCGCGTAGAAAAACAAGACCGGCACCGATTTTTTCAAGCTGACACGCTGAGTCTTGGGCCCGGCCATCGCCTGCCGGATGGTATCCGGATTCCACCCTTCCTGGTCGCTCAACACGAACTCGGCCAGTTTATCGGCCTCGGCGACCCGGACGCAGCCGTGGCTCAAATCGCGCCGGTCGCGGTTGAACGCGGCCTTACCCGGCGTATCGTGTAAATAGACCTCGGCCTTGTTCGGAAACACGAACTTCACCCGGCCCAAGGGATTGTTCGCGCCAGGACGCTGGCGGGCGCGAAGCCGGCCTTGCTTGAGATCGGCGACGACATCTTCTTCCTGTTCGTCGTCGCTGTATCGCTCGACCAGTTCGATGTCCTGATCGTCCAGGAAGGCTTCGTCTCCTTCCAATTTCGGCAGAATTTCCTTGTCCATGATGCTTTTCGGAATATTCCAGTACGGCATGAATTCCAGATACTTCATGTCCTCGGCCAGCATCGGCGTCAAATTTTCCGGGGCTTTACCGACGATCACCTTCATTCGCAAAGGTTGCGGGTCTTGCGAATCCTTGAAAGCCCAGAGCTGAAAAGCCGGGATATTGACGACGATATGCGGCCCGGCCGGGGGTTCCGGCAACCAGCGTATGCGTTCCATGGCCAATTCGATAGCGGCAATTTTTTCCGGCACCGATTGGTTCAGCAAGGCCAGGGTTTGTCGGCCGATCACACCGTCGGCCTTCAAGCCCTGGCGTTCCTGAATCCGCTTGACTGCGGCGACGCTGGCTTCGTCGTAAATATCGGCGGCCTTGTCGGCATCGGCCGCCGCCGGAAGGTCAGCTTCGCCCAATTCGCGCAGTCGTCGGCGCAGTTCCGGCATCTGGGCGTCGCCCTCGCCGGGGTGCAGCGATTTGGCGAATACCAAGCCGGCGCCGGATTGGGTCTCCGGCAATCGGCGGCGGAAGTCGGCCAGCGCACGCTTCAGCAACCGGTATTGCTCGTTATTCGGCGCGAGTTCGGCAGGCAATTGCGCCAGACTCTGCATTTGCCAATGCCGTTGCAGGACTGCCGCCAAATCCGGCTGCGGCCGCAATCCGCCGAGTTGCGCCGGATAATCCAGTTTCCGCGGATCGACCCGGCCCGAATGCAGATCGCCGGCATAACGCAGCAGCGCCGCAGACAAGGCCAAATCGTAACCGGCCAGCGCATCCGGCGCCGCAGTCTCGGCCAGCCGGGCGTATGCGGCCAGACGTTCCGCGTCGTAATGGCGAGGATTCAAGCCTTCATCGGCCGCATTCCGTAATACGGCCAAAGCCTGTTCCCGATTCTGCGCCGGGTTGGCGCCGCCAAACCACAACAAGCGATTGGCATTGGCCCGGTATAACTGAATCAGGGCTGGACGCTGCTCAGACAGTTCGGCTCCGGACAATAACGCTGAGCCGCCGCCGTTCAGAAAGGCCTCGATGGCTTTGCCGACATCGGTTTCAGCCGCTCCGGCGGCGACACCCCAATGACACATCAGCAAAACCGTGAAAAAACGCGGCAGAATACGGAGCAAACTTAGCGAACAGAACATAGTTATGGCTTGAATCGGGTTGATCGGATTAAATCGGGCCGGCAACGAGTCCGGCATTGCCAAGTGCGTATCACACCGTCCGGCAATTTTCATAACTTTACATTCTCTCACACAAGCTTTGTCCCCAGCCAAACTCGCCACACCGAAACTATTCCGGGCCACGACGTCCGGCGAGTTAAAATAACGCCAGAAGAAACCGCGCTTGCCGGATAGCCAATGACTCTCGCCCCCTTGCCTAAACTGGCGCTAAACGCCGAACAACTCAACCGAAGCTGCCGCTGTGCCTCGCTGAGCCGGGAGCTGTTGCGCCGGGAATTGGCCGACTGGGACGCCGCGCACGACATATACCGAATGATTGGAGAGGATCGGCCTCATTTGTTTGCCGAAGCGCCGGTGTTTCTGGACCGGGCCGGCCTGCAGGCGCAGTTGGCCGTCATCGCCGCGGCCGAAACAGTCATCGCCCTGCCCGCCTACCAAAAACGGGTGCTAGGCTATGCGCCGGAATCGGCACACTTTCCGGCCAAGGCCCACGGCGTATTCGTCGGCTACGATTTCCATTTGAGCCCGGACGGACCCAAGCTGATCGAAATCAACTCCAATGCCGGCGGCGGTTTGCTGAACGCGTTGGCGATCCGGGCGCAGATGCGCTGCTGCGAAGAAGCCGGCAGCCAGCGCCCCGGCGACGGGCCGGCGTTGGCGGCAACCGGAAGCGCGCCGGAAGCGCAATTCATGCAGATGTTCGCCGACGAATGGCGCTACGAACGCGGCGGACAAGCCTTGCAAACCATAGCCATCGTCGACGAAGACCCGCAAAACCAATACCTGTGGCCGGAATTTCTGCTGTTTCAAGCGCTGTTCGAACGCCACGGCATCCGAACTGTGATTTGCGATCCGGCCGAGCTGAGCCATCGTAACGCGGGTTTATGGCACGGCGATATCAAGATCGATCTGGTTTATAACCGGTTGACCGACTTCGGTTTGGAACACGCCAAACACCAGCCCTTGTTGCAAGCTTATCTGGCCGGCGACGTGGTGTTGACGCCGCATCCGCGCAACCATGCACTGTATGCGGACAAAAGAAATCTGGCCTTGCTCGGCGACGCCGAATTCCTGGCCGAAATCGGCATCGACGCCGCCAGCCGCGACATTCTCTGCCGCGGTATCGCCGAAACCCGCATCGTTGCAGCGCAAGATGCCGAGTGGTTATGGCAACAGCGCAAGCAGTTATTCTTCAAACCGGCCAAAGGCTACGGCAGCAAAGCGGCCTACCGCGGCGACAAGCTGACCTTGCGGGTGTTCGACGAGATTCTGCGCCACGATTATGTGGCGCAGACGCTGATCAAGCCCAGCGAACGGCAACTGGATGTCGGCGATTTGAAACTGGATTTGCGCCACTTCGTCTATCGCGGCCAAACCCAACTGGTTTGCGCCCGGCTGTACCAGGGCCAAACCACCAATTTCCGCACGCCGGGCGGCGGCTTCGCTCAGGTGGTGGTTACGCCTTAAACCGCCTTGTTCAGCAAGGCGCGGTAGATATCCAAATCCGCATCCGAGAAGCAGCAAAAGGTCACGGCCAGCCGATACGCCGGGTCACCTAAAAAGCCCACAACGGTATCGACTGCAATTTCGGCAGCCTCGCGCGGCGGATAACCGTAAATACCGGTACTGATGCAGGGAAAGGCCAGACTCTCCAGCCGCTGCGCCGCCGCCAGCCGTAGCGAGTTTTGATAACAGGCCGCTAACAGCGTGGCCTCGTTTTCCCGGCCGCCGCGCCAGATCGGCCCCACGGTATGGATGACGTACTTGGCCGGCAAGCGGTAAGCTCTGGTCAACTTGGCCTCTCCGGTCGCACAACCGCCCAAGCTGCGGCACTCAGCCAATAATTCCGGTCCCGCCTTACGATGAATCGCCCCATCCACCCCACCGCCGCCGAGCAACGAAGAGTTTGCGGCATTGACGATGGCATCGACGGCCAATTCGGTAATGTCTGAGTGAATGGCGGAGATTGTGGGGTGCATGAGGTTTGGGTTTTGTTGGATTCGGGCCGCATTGAGACGTTGAGCTTTTTAGTTTATGGCGGCAGTTAAGCCAAAAACTAAAAAGCTCAACGAGCAAGAAGGCACGGAGTATAGAACTCCTGGTTATGAATCTAATGACCCTAAATCGAAGCCATTGGTAGCCGGAATAACCTTGAAACCTAAAGCCAAAGCACAGTGAAAGCGGTGGCTGCCCTCAACCAATTTGAATTTGAAAGCTGGGTCTGTAGAAGGCAACACCTTAACTGGCTCAATTGGATGATTTTCACGTAGCCAGCTAAGGATTCGCAATACGCGGGTCTTGGCCGTTTCGCCAGTTTCAAGGTTGTCGCAGAAAACACCTCGCTTGATAGAGCGCTGAACTAGCGGAGCTACTTCATTGAGGCTCACGAAAATGATTTTTTCGGGGCCAATGTCCATGGGTACATAGCTTTCTTGTCTTGGGGAGAAGTTCGCTACGCCAGCTTCAACAAGCCAGTCGTCTGGAATTTCGAAGGACAGCTCATGATGTTGATAGATCATCGTTTTGGTACATAACGTAAAGCTAACCGGACGAGGCCCGGAGAGCTGAAAAACAAAACTGGATCATAACTTCGCTCCGGTTGAGCGCCATGTTAGGGCCGTAGGCTGGGTGGAGCGGCAGCGATACCCAGCTTTAACGGCTTTTAGCTGGGTTTCATTATCATTCAACCCAGCCTACTTCCAGATACACAGCTTCAGTTTATTATCTATCAGCGGTCATTGGAAAGTTCAACCGACTGTCGCTTTCGGGTCGGCTTTAGCCAATCGAACTAGCATCCAAGATTATCCTCAACTAATTCGCCCACCAAGAACGCGTTTCGCTAAACTGGCTATTTTCGCCATTTCTTAAACGACTCAACCCGAGCCTGGCGCTGCACAACGAACCCGTACGGCATAGAATAGCCCGATGCGTTTTAAAAAGAGGAGCTAGCATGGAATCCGGCAAAGCCTTGATAAGTATTGGCGCCCTGCTTCTGGCCCTGGGTTTGGTCATCAACTACGCGCCCTGGCTGGTCAGTTGGTTCGGTAAATTGCCCGGCGACATTCGTATTCAAAATAAGAACAGCTTTGTATTCATTCCGATCACGTCGATGATCGTGCTCAGTGTGCTGATCACTGTGCTGGCTAATCTGTTTTTTCGAAAATGAGGGGAAAGAGATGAATAACCTGGTGGTATACAACCACGGCAAGGACAGTATTCCGTGGGGCGAAAAAGCCCTGGCGCTGGCCGAGGTGGCCAGGAGCCGCGGTTTCGAGTTTATTAGCCCGGACTATCAGGCCAGCAACGATCCGGAATGGCGAGTCGATCGACTGTTGGCGATGGATTTGCACGGTTACGAGCGGATCGTGCTGGCCGGCTCCAGCATGGGCGCTTACGTGGCGACCGTCGTCGCCGAAACGATCAAACCGCATGGCCTGTTTTTAATTGCCCCGGCGTTTTACCTGCCCGGTTATGCCCGCGACCGTTTCGCCCCCGGTACAGACAACATTGAGGTATTTCACGGCTGGCAAGACGACGTCGTGCCGCCTGAAAACGCTTGGCGCTTTTGCCGGGAGCACCGCGCCCGCTTGCACATGCTGGACTCGGACCACCGCCTGCTCAGCATTTTGCCGCTGATGACGGCAGCCTTCGACCGCTTCTTGGCCGAACTAACGCCTTAACCGGGAGAGAAGCGTATGGCCGCATACAAAAAATACCATTGCCGCGAATGCGAACACATTTACGACGAAGCCAAAGGCGATCCGGACAGCGGCATCGCTCCCGGCACCCGCTGGGAAGACATCCCGGACGACTGGCAATGTCCGATTTGCGGCGCGCCGAAAAGCTTTTTCCAACTGCTTAATTATTAAGTCGCGGTCGCTGACGGCCGACCGGACTTGGCAATCAGATCAGTACATGCCGTTACCTAATAGTGCGCCGGCCGCGGCGCCGATGCCGGCGGCCAACGGGTCGCCGCCGCCGAAGTGGTAGCCCATCGCACTGCCGACCATGCCGCCCAGCAAACCTTGCGGGTTACGTTGGTCGTACTGGTCATAACGCGGCTGCGGCGGCGGTGCATAGTACGAAGGCTCCGGAACGTATTCCACCACCGGCGGCGGCGCTGGTTGGTAGTAAATCACCCGCTCCCGGTATTCCGGGTAATAATCGTGGTGATGATGGTGGTGATGGCCCCAACGGTGGCCCCAACCTTCGTGGTCGGCCAATGCTGCCGACGAAAACGCCAAACTGAAAACGGCAATTATGGTTTTCTTACACATATCAAAGCTCCTTTTCGCAAAATGATCGTGTTGGGATGCATCATGCGAGCGGCAACTTAATTCCGACTTAACCGCGCGCGGCCGCCGGTAAAGCCGTCAACGCCCTTTGGCGTCGGCGCGTTTCAACAGACCGAATAAGTCGCTGTTGGTGGACAGCACCAGACTGGCTTCGCCGCCGATCACGGCCCGATAAGTCTCCATACTTTTCAGGAATTTATAGAACTCCGCCGCTTCCGGCTTTTGTGCGTAGGCTTTGGCGTAAATCTCGGCGGCCTTGGCGTCGGCCGCGCCTTGAATTTCCTGGACCTGTTTGTAAGCCGCGGATTCGATCTCGTTGATATCGCGTTCCTTGTTGCCGTGGATACGGGCGGCTTCGCCCTCGCCTTCCGAGCGGAAACGTTGCGCAATTTGCAGGCGCTCGCTGATCATGCGCTGGTGTATCCGCTCCAACACCTGCCGGTTGTAATTGATCCGTTTGAAGCGTACGTCCAGTAATTCGATGCCGAACTCGGCCAATTTCGGCGCTGCCGCGTTGAATACATCGCGCTCGATCGCTACCCGACCGACCCGGATCGGCCGCAACACGCCGATTCCGGCTTCGCTGGCGAGGCCCGCCAGACTCTCGTCCTGCATCGGCTTGCGATCCTTGTCAGTGCGGACCACCTCGATCAGTTCATGACGGGCGATTGCGGTACGGGTTTCGCTGCCCAGGATGTCTTCCAGCCGGGATTGGGCGCTACGCTCGTCACGCAGCCGCAGGTAGTAGCGCATCGGATCGGTGATGCGCCAGCGGGCAAAAGTATCGACCTGAACGTAGGTTTTGTCCTTGGTCGACATTTCCACCATCGGCCCGTCCCAAGCCAGATAGCGCTTGTCGAAGCTGTTGATTTGTTGCACGAGCGGCAATTTAAGTTGCAAACCCGGCTCGGTGATGGGCGGCCCGACCGGCTTGCCGAATTGGGTAACGATCACCTGCTCGGTTTGGTTGACGGTGTAGGCGCAGGTCAGCAAAAAAATCAGCGCGATCGCGATTAAGCCTAACGATTTTCCGGCGCCGCTCATTTCGCCACCTCGCCACCTGACGGACCAGGCACCGCCAACAGCGGCAGAATCTGTTGCACCGAATCGTCAACGATGATTTGTTGTTTGGCCTGCGGCAGCACCTCGGCCATGGTTTCCAGATATATCCGGGCGCGGGTCACTTCCGGCGCTTTCAAATACTGTTCCAGGACCTGGTTAAAAGCGGTGACGTCGCCTTCGGCTTCGTTGATCCGTTTGAAGCGGTAACCCTCGGCGGCACGTATCCTCTGGTCGGCCTCGCCGCGCGCCTTCGGCACCGCCTTGTTGTATTCGCCGTTGGCCAGATTGATCACGTTCTCCCGGTCCTGCTGCGCCCGGTTGACTTCGTTAAACGACGGTTGCACCGGTTCCGGCGGATTGACGTTTTTTAATTGCACCTGATTGATCGTGACGCCCAAACGATAGCGCTCGGCCAGTTCGCGCACCCGTGCCAGCACGGTTTCTTCGATCTCCTGCCGGCCAATCGTGATGATTTCATCGACGGTACGATCGCCGACCACTTCCCGCATCGCTGCTTCGGAAATGTCGCGCAAGGTGAGGCCGGGATCACGCACATCGAACAAATACTTTTCCGGGTCGGTGATCCGGTACTGCACGATCCATTCCACCAGCGCCGAGTTCAAATCCCCGGTCACCATTGCCCGCTCCAGCTCCGGCTCTTCGCCGGCCTGGTCCGGATTGGTGAAACCGGGCGTGGCAAAGCCGAATTCCAGCTTTTGCTGGCGTTGGGTCGGCACGGTTATCACTTCATCGACTCCGAACGGTAACTTGGCATGCAGGCCGGACGGCACTTGCTCGATGAATTCGCCGAAGCGTAAAACGATGCCTTCCGACTCGGCCGGAATCGTGTAAAAACACATGCTGACGGCAATCAGGCCGCCGATGCCGAGCAGCACGGCTGCCGGTGGCAGCGGCAGCGACTGCGGCCAACGGTCGAAAAGGGGTCGAGGATTGTTCATCGGCAAGCTCCAAATCGAAGCGGCCGCAACAGGCGGCCTGACGCCACAAGCTTAGCGCAAAAAATCAATCAATTCGGCTACGGTCAACGGCCGGCTGAACAGATAGCCCTGCATTTCGTCGCAGCCTTGTTGTTGCAAGAAGGCTTTCTGCTCCGGCGTTTCGACGCCCTCGGCAATGGTCGCCAAACCCAGACTGTCGGCCAGACTGATCACTGCGCTGACGATCGCTTTGTCTTCGGCGTCGGTGGTGATATCACGCACGAACGACTGGTCGATTTTCAGTTTGTAGACTTTGAACTTCTTCAGGTAGCTTAATGACGAATAACCGGTGCCGAAGTCGTCGATGGCGACCCGGATACCGCGCCGGTGCAGATTGTCCATCGCCGCAATCGCCGCCTGCGGATGGTTCATCGCGACGCCTTCGGTCAACTCCAATTCCAGATATTCCGGCGGCAACCCTTCGTCGGCCAGGATGCCGCCAACCAAATCCGGCAGAGTCGGCTGGCTAAATTGCACCGCGGACAAATTCACCGCCATGACCAAAGGCCCCAGCCCTTCGGCCATGATTTGCCTGGCTTGGCGAACCGCGGTTCTGATCACCCATTCCCCGATCGGCAGGATCAGACCGCTATCCTCAGCGACCGGAATGAATTCTGCCGGCGATACCAGGCCCAGTTCGGGATGACGCCAGCGCAGCAAGGCTTCGGCGCCGGTTATCTGGTCGGTTTTCAGCGACAACTGCGGCTGGTAGTGCAACTCCAGTTCACCTCGCTCCAGCGCGTGGCGCAGGCCGTTGACCAATTGCAGATTACGCGCCGAGTTGGCGTGCATTTCCGGCGTAAAGAAGCGGCAACCGTGGCGGCCCTCCAATTTCACCCGGTACATCGCGGTATCGGCGCTTTTCGATAAGGTCTCGAGATCTTCGCCGTCGTCAGGATACAACGCGACACCGATGGACGCGCTCATAATCAAATCGTGATGCTCGATACGAAACGGTTCGGAAATCGCGTCCAACAACTTTTGGGCGATCACCGTAGCGCTACTGGCATTGGCTCCCGGCAGCAACACGATGAACTCGTCTCCGCCCAGTCGGGTAACGATATCCTCCATCCGTAGCGCGGCACGCAAGCGCGAAGCCAATTCGACCAGCAACGCATCGCCAACGCTGTGTCCCAAGGTATCGTTGACGTCTTTGAAGTGGTCGATGTCCAAAAACATCAGCGCCAGTTGGCCGTTAGCCCGCTGGGCCAGACCCAACGCGCATTTCAAGTGGTTGTTTAGCTGGCTGCGATTGGGCAAGCCGGTCAACGGGTCGTAGTTGGCCAAATGGTAAATGTGTTCCTCGGTTTGTTTGCGCTCGATGGCCAAAGCCACAAAATGCGCCACCATATCCAGCAGACGCAAAGCAAAATGATCCGGAGACGCCGGATAGCGCTGGTAAATCGCAAAGGTACCCAGCACTTTTTTTCCGGAACCCAAAATCGGCTCCGACCAGCAAGCACCCAGGCCGGCTTGCGCCGCCAACTCTTTAAAGTTTTTCCAATACGGATGTTGAGCGATGTCGGCAACAACAGTACGTTGACCGGTAAATGCAGTGTTGCCGCAAGAACCGACTCCGGGACCTATTTCGCATCCGTCGATCGCCCGGTTGTAGAAATCCGGCAAACCGGGCGCCGCGGCAACCCGCACCTGCCGCCCGCTTTCGTCCAACAGCAATACCGAACAAATACAATCCGGCATTGCGCTTTCCAATTTACGCACCACTTCGTCCAACAACTCCCGCAAGGAACCGCCGCTGTTCAGCCGTTCCAACATGAAAGTGCGCAAAGTTTCCATTTGCAGGGCGTGCTGGCGCTCGGCATCGCGTTCGAAGCCGGTCAAGGCGTGGTCGATGTCCATCGCCATTTCCAACAACAAATTGCGGGCCGAAAAATCGAACGCATTGACGCTATCGGCATACAGATTCAAAGTCCCGACCGGCGTGCCATTCCGGTGTAAGGGCAAAGCCGCCGATGCCAGCCAGCCGCAACGGGCGCCGCGGTCGTGCCACACCGATGTCGCCGGATCGTTCAGATAGTCCTGACACCAGTAAACCCGGTCTTCACGCAACGCGGTTCCGCTTGGTCCACAACCGGAGTCTTGTCTGGGATCGATACTAATCTCGATGTCGGCCAGATATTCCACGCCGCTACCGTAACTCGCCACCGGCAGCAGGTACTGCCCGCTTGGATCCAACATGCCGATCCAGGCCATTTTCATGCCGCCGAACATGACCGCATCGCGACAAATTTGCGGAAACAATTCGGCTTCGGAACTGCAGCGGACGATGGCCTGATTACACTGGCTCAATGCCGCGTACAGCTGAGTCAGACGTTGGGTTTTGGCTTCCGCTTCCCGCCGCTCCGCATCGACTTGCGCCAACTGGCGTTGGGTTTCCGATAACCAGCCCATCACGCTATCGCTCAAATCATCCGGTACTGGCGGCTGTTGCGCGAAATCGCCGCGACCCAAGCGGGCAATTTGAGTACGCACTTCTTCCGGCTCTGCGCCCAAAATGCCGAACACACTGCGATGGACCCGCCATAACGCCAACGCCAGCATCAGGCCCGCCGCTGCCACGGCCAAGCCAAGCGCTGCTGCAATATCGCGGTTGTGTTTTACCAGCAATGCCGTTCTGCTCCGCGCCATATCTCCGGCCTCGGTGAGCGTCTGCAGAAATTCGGCCTCGGTTTGGCGATAGGCTTGGCTTTCGAGCATCGCCGCCGCCTTTAGTCGTTCCAGTTCGTCGTCTACGCCGTTTTCGACCAATTGCACCGCCGCCAATTCGATATCCGCCAACTGATCCGCTTTGGCCTGCGCCTGTGTCAGTTTCGCCAATTCCGCAGAGGTAAAGTCAGCCTCGCGCATTGAATCCGACCGCACCGCACCGCCGGCGTTACGGCTATCCCGGATTTCTCGGTGACGCTGCCGGTCGCTTAGCTCGCCGCGAATGACATAAGCAAGCGCCAGCCGCCGCGATTCGACGGCAGTTTGCCGCAACGCGTCGGCCGTACGCTGCAGCGCCAGGCCAGACTGTTCGGCAGCGTCAATTCGGCTTTCGAGATGGAGATAGAGGAAAATCGAAGCGACAAGCAGCGCCAGGCTCAGCGCACTGAGCAAAACACTGTTGGTAAAACTGGAATAACGGCGCGGCCGGTTCATGGGATTCCCCCTTGGCGATAAGCCACTGGACGCTGCTGCTTCGAACGCTGTGCTGACGAAACACTTGCTGCAAACGGCCCGATTATTCCACACTGCCGCCTGCGCCGCCGCCTGTTCGCGTCGGGAACTTAGCGCCGCGGCACAACTTTTTTGCTACCGCTCAACAAATGCTACCTAAAGCGCCGACCTTGGCCGACAATAGCCGGCATGCTCCCACCGTCACTCTGCCGAGGAAAATATCCATGAATCGATTCAGCGCCTTATTGATCCCGCTCGTACTGTTTTTCGGCGGCCTGCCGCCTGCCTTTGCCGAGCAATTGCAAATCGGCAATACCGCACCCACGTTTCAGGCCAAGACCCACGACGGCGGCGAGTTCGACCTGAACTCGCGCCGCGGCAATGGCTGGACCGTACTGTATTTTTATCCGAAAGCCGGCACGCCGGGCTGTACCGCCCAAGCCTGCGCCTTCCGCGACGCGATTCAGACCATACGCCAGCAAGGTGCCGAGGTTTACGGCCTCAGTACCGATTCGGTCGCCGAATTGGCCAAATTCCACCGCGAGCACAAACTCGGCTTCACGCTGCTCTCCGATCCGGACGCCAGCGTCACCCAAGCTTACGGCGCGAAAATGCCGGTGTTGACCATGGCCAAACGCTGGACTTTCATCATCGACCCCGAATTGAAGGTGCGCCGTATCGACAACGATGTGGACCCGGCCCTGGACGCCCAAAAAGTCGCGGCGGCACTAAAACAACTGCAAGGCAAACCCTGATCGGGCACAGCCGCCCCGGAAGCGCGACCGGGGCTCAAATTACTGGATCCGGACCAAATAGCCGTCGGTTTTTTCGCAGCTCGGCTTGCTGTGCGCCGTGACGCTGATTCTGACGAAACCGTGCTCGATCGGCCGGTCTATCTTGCCGCGCACCTCGTAACGCCCACTTTTGTGTTGGCTGATGTAGAGTTCCTTGGCGGTATATTCGTATTTGATATCGCCGGCACTGACATGGACCACGATAGACGTCGGCGTCGTGTTGGCAGACGCCGACAGCGAGAACTCCTGAAACGTCTGCAAATATTTGTTGGCCGCCGGTTGAAACTCGGAAAACGCCGGCTTATCGCAATGGCTGGAACTCTGGCCGCTGCCGTAAGCGTAAACGCTATCGGCGCCCAGGCTTAACAACAAGGCGGCGGTAAGGCGAAAAATCGTGGTCATCTATATCTCCATTGGCAGGCATTGGTTGAATTGGCTGCATAGCTTACCAAGAAAAAACGCTTTGGCCGGAGAGGGATAAAACCATTCGGCCCGGAGCCTCGCAAACCGCGAGGGCAATGGCATTAAATTAACTTCGGAAGGGTGTGTTGGCGGGCGCGGGGTCTGGCTGAGTTGGCTTTCGGCCAGTTGCGGACCGACGGAGCATATTTCTCAATGGCCGGTTTACGCCCGAATTTGCTCATTTGATGTTTGATTTAGCCCGTTGATCGTCTCAGGGAGCTAGTTATCATACAGCTGCACGGTGCTGAAGCAGCCTCATTGATAAAATTCGGTTGGAGAAAGCTTTTTTGTTACAGGTCTGTCACTACCGGATTTTATGACGATCTCAGATGTTATCGGCCCATCATCAAAGCATGGTGGATCGAACTGGTAAGGTGGCAAGACAATTTCCTCACCCCGTCGAACCTCCGCCCATACTGACATATAGGAACCGCAACGACTCTCAAGGTTGGGATTACCTGGTACTGGGCCAATAGTTATTTCGTAAAGCCCATCTTTTAGCTTGCATTGGCCTTTGGCCGTTTTGGCCTCGATGACAAGCATATGAGTATCTCGCTCCTCTGTAACAATAAGTGACCAAGGGTCCCATTGAAATAGGCTTTTGTTCTTGGTCATTTCTTCGCCGATTTCGTTATAGGCCGCCGCGTAAGAGAGAACAAGTGCATTCTGATGGGCATCACATTTGTAACCGATGAGTTTGTGCAGTTCATCGGCATGTGCTGCCATAATTGGTGAAAATAACAACAGGATTCGGAAGAATCTCGGCATGTAAGTATCGGTTTAACAAGGAATTATGTAGTCAATTGTATATCATCGGTGCTAAACAACATGGCGGGAAAAATACCAGATGCAGTCATCCAATCAATTGAGCCGATCGTCCGCTTGGGGTCGACATTCGCCGCTCAGGACCGTTGGCTGGGTAGAGCAACGCAAAACCCAGCAGATGTCTTGAAACAACCAGGATTCTTTGCATTCAAACTACTCTTTTTATAACGAAACTTATCGGCTTCGAAGCTGGGTTTCATTGTCATTCAACCCAGCCTACGTCCACAAACTCAGATTCAACCAATCACCCATTAGCAGTCATTGGAAATATCAACCAACTCGCTTATGGCTCGACTTTCGCCGCCCAACACTCCGTCATCACCCCTCACCCCCCAACATATTCCTGGCCAATTGATTACCCGCTTCAACCAGCGGATGAATCACGAAGTCGGCGCCGGCGCGGTTTAGTTCGGGTTCTTCGTCCTGGTGGTGGCACAGCGTGCCGATTCGGCCTTTGAAGCCGCGTTTGCGCAGTTGGCTGATGGCGAGCAGACGGGTTTCGACCTCCGGTACGGTAACCACAACGCCCTTCATTCGCTCCAGGCGCAATCCGCTCCACAGCTCGCTGTCTTCGGCATCGCCGTAGACCACGCGCCGGCCCTCGGCCAACAGGTTTTCCAATACGGTGGGGTCGGCGTCCAGGCCCACTACCCGCTGCTCCTGCGCCGACAAAGCTTGGTAGGCCGAGACGCCGGTGCGGCCCATGCCGATCACCAACCATTCGGCGACGCCGAAGGATTCCGGCAATCGGTCCGGATTGCCGGTTTTCTTTTCGAAGCGCACCAGAAACGGTTCGAACCAGGAAAACAGGGCATGCGAATAGCGGTTCAGCGGCGCCGCAAACGCCAGCGAGCCGGCCACCGCCAGACTGATGACGGCATTCCATTCGCCGGGCAGCAAGTTGGCGTCCACCACGGCACGGGTCGTAATCAGCGCGAATTCGCTGTAGGTGGTTAACGCCAGCGTCGAGACGAAAGCGGTACGCGCCCGCAGACCGGCAAACAGGAACAAACCGAAAAACAATATGCCTTGCACCGGCAACAACGCCAACAATTGCAGCGCCATGAACACTTGTTCCCGGCTGGGGAGATCGCTGATACCGATCTGCAGAAAAAACGCCACCAGGAACAGTTCTTTCAAGCTCCACAAGCGGTCGGTCAACTCGTGGATTTTGGCATGGTTGGCCAGCATGATGCCGGTCAGTAACGCGCCGATGTCGGCCGATATCCCCGATTTTTCGGCGGCAACGCCACCGGCCAAGGCCAGGGTGACCCCCAGGAGCAGCAATAGTTCGGACGAACGGCTGGCAGCGAGCATCCGATGGGCCAGCGGCCGCAGCAGCGGCAACAAAAACAAGGCCAAGGCCCAATGCGTCGGCTGTTTTCCCTCCGCCACCGCCAGCAGCCCGATCGCGACGATATCCTGCAAAATCAGAATACTCATCACGTCGCGGCCGTGCAGGGACGACAATTCGCCGTTGTCTTCCAGCACCTTGATCGCCAGCACGGTACTGGAAAAAGCCAGACTGACGCCCAGCACCAGGCCGCCGGTGACATGCCGCTCCAACCAGAAAAATACCAGCGCCGAAAAAAACGTGGTCATCAACAGGTGGGCGCCGCCGACGCTGATCACCTCGCGCCGGATTAACGAAGCCGGCTTCAACTTCAACCCGACCGAAAACAACAGCAGTTCGATGCCGATCTCGGCGATGTGGTTCAGATCGGCCAACGGCGCGACGCCGAGCGCATTCAGGGCATAGCCGGCCGCCAGATAGCCGACTAACGGCGGAAACGACAACCTGCTGGCGACCAGGCCAGTCAGATAGGCTGCGCTAATCCAAATCAATTCCATCATGTTCGATAACTTTTAAAATCTGAATGTTTAGTCTCGGCAACGGTTCGCGGCCGCCAACAGCGTTTTATATCACGGCTTGGCCGACACCGAGCTTTGCCGGTAGCCGGTAAATGCCGACAATCGATTGAAATTGCGCCGCCACCCCCGTTATGATTGGTCTCGAGCCAGTCACCCGTGCCCCGCGCGGCATTCCTACCAGCCGGAGCCCCGATTATGAAACATCCCGAATTTCCGCTCAGCGACGAATTGATCTACTTGAACCATGCCGCCGTGGCGCCGTGGCCGAAACGCACCAGTGCCGCCGTCATCGCCTTTGCCGAACAAAACCGCGACTGGGGTTCGCATTACTACCCGGATTGGCTGAAAAAAGAATTGCTGATTCGGCGCCAGTTCAAGGAATTGCTCAACGCGGCGTCGGCCGACGATATCGCCCTGGTCAAAAACACCTCGGAGGCGTTGTCCTTCGTGGCCTGCGGCCTGACCTGGCAAGCCGGCGACAACATCGTTTCCAGCAACGAAGAGTTCCCCTCCAACCGCCTGCCCTGGCAAGCCCTGGCGGCTCGGGGCGTGGAATTCCGCGAGGCCGACCTGCGCAGCGCGGCGACGCCGGAAGACGCGCTGTTTGCGCTGGTGGACCAAAACACCCGGCTGCTGACCGTCAGTTCGATCCAGTTCGGCTCCGGTCTCAGAATGGATTTGGAGCGGATCGGCGAATTCTGCAAGCGGCGCGGCATCCTGCTTTGCGTCGACGCGATTCAAAGCCTGGGTGCGGTGCAATTCGACGTACAGGCCTGCCAGGCCGATTTTGCGATGGCCGACGGCCACAAATGGCTGTTCGGCCCGGAGGGCTTGGGCGTGTTTTACACGACACCTGAGGCGAGGGAGCGGCTGAGTTTGAGCCAGTACGGCTGGCACATGATGAAGGACACCCACAACTACGAGAACCGGCCCTGGGAGATTCACCCCAGCGCCCGCCGCTTCGAATGCGGCAGCCCGAACATGCTGGGGATTCAGGCCCTGTCGGCCAGCCTGTCGTTGTTATTGGAGACCGGGATGGCAACGGTGGAAACGCTGGTGCTGGAACGCAGCGACTTTTTGCGTCACGCCATCCGCAATCAGCCGAATCTGTTGTTGCTGTCCGAAGCGGCGCCCAGACTGAAGTCCGGCATCGTCGTGTTCAAACACCGCGAAGCCGGTAACGAGACGCTGTACCGGCATCTGCAACAGCACGGCGTGGTCTGCGCCTTGCGCGGCGGCGGCGTGCGTTTCTCGCCGCATTTTTACAACTCGCTGGACGAGATCGACCGCGCCTTGGCGATTGCCGCCGACTGCCCGCCGGCTGACTAAGCCTTAGTTGCGCCAGTACAGCGCCGCCAGCGCCAACCCGGCCAACCCGGCAAATTGCCAGGCGATGTCGGTTTCGGTCTGCCCCGGTTCGGCAAAGCCGCTCTGTGCCAGCGCCAAACCCAAGCTTTCCGCATCCAGCAGGCGCTGATAGCGCAAGCCGCTGTCGCCGGCCAGTTTACGCAGATAGTCTTCGTGCAAGCGGCTCAAATGCTCGTCGCCGCTCACCGCCCGACTGCCGAACGGCGCGTTGCGGGCGTCGTAGCCTTCGATTTTTTCCGGATTCAAATCAGACTCGCCGAAGGTGGAGCGGTGCGGTACATCTTCCGGCCGGTAAAACCCCAAACGCTTGCCGTTGGCATCGAATTTCGGAATCGGCGCCGCCTGGTCGCCGCCGACGCCGACGATCAAGCCCTTGACCTGACCTTTGAATACGGTCAAATCCGGCTGGTAGCGCGGATTCGGCGGCGGCGCTTCCTGGCCGTCACTGAAAAATACCAAACTATCCCGGCTGTTTTTGAAGGCTTCCAGCGTCGATGCCAGGCCGGAGGCAATGCGGCTATCCGCCGCCCAGGCCATGCGCCAATCCAAGGCCGCTATGGCCGCATCGATTTCGGCAAAGCCGGCACAGACTTCGATCGGTTCGAACAACACCACCGAACGCCGTTCGGTAAACACGCCCAAACCGACTTGCGATTGACAGGGCAAGGCCAGCAGTTGTTGGCGCAGGGTCTGCTTGACGAACTCCAGCCGGCTGACGGACAGGCCGTCGCTCTGGTAGTCCTCGGTGTTCATGCTGCGGGTGATGTCGACGACGAACACCAGCCGGTACAAGGGCTGGCGGGCAACGCGGGTCGGCCCGGCCGCCGCGACCAGGGCCAACACCAGCGCCGCGGCCAACAGCCAGAAACGAAAATCCTTGACTAGCGTCATTGGCAATAGCTCCGGCAGTGACAGCTTGCGACTGGATTAGCGAATGCCATGTTCCAACCTGAAGCCAGGCATTACGGCAAGCCACGCGGAAAGCCCGGCAACGAAGTCCACAGTTCGGACTTTTGCGAACCGTCGTCTTCCTGATTGCCGCTGTTGATCCGGTCCATTTCCGGCAGTAAACGCATCGCCACTTCCAGATTGTATTTGGCATCCCAAAAGCCGGGGTCGGCGGCCAGCGCCTCGCGGTAGGCCTGTTTGGCCAGGCCGACCAACGGCGTCGCACTATCGACACCGCCTGCCTTCAACTTCTCCTGGGCCTGGGTCAGATACAGATTGCCCAGATTGTAGCGGGCCTGAGCGCGCAAAGCCGGCGGCGCCTGCTGCAACAACAGATTCAAGGTCGCCAACGCATCGTCGTAACGCCCGGCTTTGCGCAAATACACCGCCCGCGCCAGTCGCAACGCCGGATCGGCATTGGCGAAATCCTCGACCGCGACATCGCGTCCGGCCAGCAACTGCCCGATCAGCCGGTTTTGCCCGGCAATCCCGGCCCAGAGCCAAGCCTGGCTCAGCGCCACCGCCAGTGCCGCGGCCAGCGCGGTCCACCAAAAACCGTGTTTGATGCGTCGGATTAACATTTGGCCTCGCAAGCTTTAACAGCGATCAGGAGTAACAGCAGCAACGCCGCGCTGCGGTAGCACAGCGGCGCCAAATCCTGCTTTGGAATCCGTTCGAAATAATGCAGCGGTTGCTGTTCCAGCCGGTTGATATCCTCTATCGCCTGCCGCATCGCGCCGGGGTCTTCCGCTTGATAGGCCTGATAGGGAATATGCAGGCTGGAAAAGAACAAGTGCAAATAGCGCTCCGGCATGGCCTGGGCGTTGTCGTCGCGCGGATCGCTCGGCTGGTCGAACAGGCCGGGACTATTGGCGGTGCGCAAAAACACCCAGTACAAGCGTACCTGCTGGCGCTGAAACAATTCTCTGAGCTTGGCTTCGCTGTCCGGATCTATCACCGCGGCGCCGTCCGACACCAACAAAACGATACGGGCGCCGGTCGCCGGGCGTTGGTCGAAGTAGGACAAGGCCAGCGCCAAGCCCTTGCTGACGTTGGTATAGGCCAGCGCCGGCCGCGCGGTTGCGGCGATGGCGGCCGCAACGGCCTGCTTGTTCTCGGTCAGCGGCGTGACGAATAGCGGCGAGGTACTGTAAGCGGCGACGCCGATCAAATCGTGTTCGCGGCGTTCGACGAATTGGCTCAGCAAACGCCGGGCGGCGGCGGCCTTGCTCTCGGCCCCGCCGGTTTCGGCGGCGGTACCGGCAAAGGTCTGATCCATGCTGTTACTGCGGTCCAGCAGCAACACGATATGCGCGCCGTGGCCGATGCGCTCGACCTGCTGTTCGGTGCGGTAAATCCCGGCCATCCCCAGTACCAGCCCCGCCAAGGCCAACGCGCCCAGCAGCCGGATGGCGGCGTCGACCGCCAGCGACAGCCCGTCCGCCGGTATCAGGTCCAACGCCGGATGGCCGGTTACGCGCTGGCCGTAGCGCAGCAAGGGCAACGCACAGAGCAGCAGGCCGGCCAACAGCCAGGGTTGTTCGACGGCCAGATTCACCGGCTGCCCCGTTCTATCGCCCGGCACCAGCCGCACAGTTTTTGCAGGCGATCGAAATCGGCGCCGACCAAGTCCGGCTGTCCGGCAAAGAAAAACCGGTTGGAGTAATCGAAAAACCAGACCAGTTCGGATTGGATTTGGCCGAATTCTGGATGCGCCCGCAAAAACTCCGGCAGACGATGGCCGAATACCGGTGCACCGTAAGTCGCATTAAGCGCGCTGTGCAAAGCAGCCAGTCCGGCTCCCAATTCGGCCGGCGCCAAGCGGCGCAAATGCTTTTCGGCGGTTTTGAACGGACTGCGCCGGGCAAACCAGGGCAGATAACCGTACTGCCGCGCCAGCTTCAAGCCCAACGCCGCCGCGGCCATCAGCGCCAATACCAGATTGGTGCGCACGGCTGCGGTCGACAACAAGGCCGGCGGTTGATCCGGCCGTAAATATTCGCCGTCGACATCCTGCCGGGCGATCAATTCCCGCAATGGCGCCAGCGTGAACTGCCACGGCGGCACGCTTTCCTCGACGGTTTGGCCGTATTGGCTGAAGCGCAAGGCAAAGCCGGGGATGGTCAAGGCTTTCACTTCCAGCGGCGCATAAAACACCTGGTATTCCAGGTCGATCCGGTATGTGCCGTCGCCGGCCTCGGCCAGCTCGATCCGGCGCAGATTCAACCAGCGGTTCAGCGGGCCGGGCTTGGGCAGGCTGGCCGGCTGCAGTTGCACGCCGGGCCGGGTCTGCACCAGAATCCGCATCGGCACGGTATCGCCGATCTGATAACCGAACGGCCGCGGCGTTTCCAGATTGAAGGCCTCGACCGGCCGGCTCGGGCCGCCGGCACACGCTGCTGCCAACGCTGCCGCAATCGCCAACGCCACCAGACGCGAGAATGCTGCTAGGTATCGGCACGACTTCACGCTGCCCGCTCCAGGAAATAACGATTGAATTGTTCGACCCGGTAACCCTGTTCGATGAACAGCGGTTCGCTGCCGGCGGCGCGAAACAAGCGCTGCAACAGGGACCGGCGCCGGCTGTAGGCTAGCTCGATGCGCCGTTTCAAAGACGGCCGCAACCACAATCGCCGGCGGCGACCGCTTTCCGGATCTTGCAGTGCCAGCAACCCCCAATCCGGCAAGGCGCGGTATTCGGCGGCGTCCCAGATCAACAACGGCACCAGTTCGTGGCGGCCTACGCTCGCCAATAAAGCAGGCAATTGCGCGGTCGGCCAATGGCCGTCGCCGAGCAAAAACAACAAGGCCCGCCGCCGCGGCAAGTAAGCGCCGGCCTGCCACAAACCTTGGCAGCCGCGTTGCTGCGGCAGTTGTTCGAGGATGCCGCTCAAGGACGATAACCAACTCAGATCGCCGCCGGGCGGCGCATACAACAAGGGCTTCTCGTCGGGGCCGAAACCGGCAAAACCGATCCGATCGCCGCAAGCCAAAGCCGATTCGGCGATAGCGCGAATCAGGTCGAGCATGACTTGGCGTTTATCGAAAACGCCGCGGTAAGCCAGCGACGCCGACAGATCCGCCAGCACCATGACCTCGACCCGGTCGTGTTCCTGGTAGGCCTTGACCCGGTATTGGCCGAACGGATCGAGCAGGCTGGCGCGCAAATCCAGCCGGCGCGGATCGGGCCGGGCCAGTAGCGCCTCATGGCGTTTGAATAATTGGCCGTTGCCGACCAGCTGGCCGGGGTGGGCGCCGGGGTAAACCTCGACGGCCGGTCTGGGCAAGCGATAGCAGAAAGGTTCGATACGAGAGGCCATGGCATGGTGAGCTGGAGACATGCTGACGGAATGAGGTCTGGCTATTGGGTGACGACGACCTGCACCACCAGCCCGGTCACCAGCAAATAACCCGGCAAGGCATATTTCAGCGGCGCATTCACCAGCAGCTCCACCACGCCGGAATAACCGCGCTGATTGCGGCTGTAAATCGCCTCGCCCAGCAGCCAAAGCAGCGAGTCCAATATCAACAGCGCAACAATGGTGAAGAAGCCGACGTCGCTGAACAGGAACGACTTATTGGCCAACAGCGAAATGCGTTCGTTGGTATCGAAAAAGTTGGCGGTCAAAATGCCGATCATCAACGCCCCTTCGTCGAACGCGACCAGGAAGAAGGTGTAGGTAAAGCGGCGCAAACGCGCCGAAAATCCGGCCAGTTGCGGCAAGCGCAAGGACAAATACAGCACCGGCACGCTGACGCAAAACAGCAAAATGCCGATCACCGACAACAAAATCCAGAACTTGAAGCCGACCGCGTCGTTCAGCGCGCTGGTGTAGTAAGCGGCGTACGGAATGTCGGAATAGGCGTCCAGCATGCTGGCAATCAAGGAACTGATGATGCCGACACCGGACCAGGTCAAATAGGTTTCCAGCAAATGGCCGAGCCCGGCGTGCGGGACCAGTGCGGGTAAAAATCGTTTCCAATCCATAAGTTTAGGGTGCGGCGATGCGCTGCAAGATTTGGTTGACCAGTTCCGGAAGCAAGACCTCCCGGCGATAGGCGTAAATGGGGTTTAAAAACAGGCGATGGCTCATGGTCGGCGCATACACGGCCTGCAAGTCCTCCGGCCACAAGCTGTCGCGGCCTTCCAGCCAGGCCCTGACCTTGGCCGCACGAATCAGATAGCTCATGCCGCGCGGGCTGGCGCCGGATTGCAGCAATTGGCCGATGTCGACGTCGCTGACGCTAATGCCGTAAGCCTGCGGCTTGGCAGTCGCCTGCCACAGCTCCAGCGCATATTTGTGCAGGGCCGGCGCGGCCTGCACCCGCTGTTGAATCGCTTCGCCCAGCGCGTTCAGGTTTTGGTAACCGATCGCCGACGCCGGCATCGCCTCGATCAAGGCATCGACATCGTGGAAACGCGGGTCGAACATCAACTGATCCAGTACCGCGTCGTCATCGGGCGCGGCGATGTTGATTTCCATCAGAAAACGGTCGCGGGCGGCGGCCGGCAATTCGAAGGTCTCCTCGCGTTCGACCCCGTTGCGGTCGGCGAATACCAGCATGTGCGGCATCCGGTATTCGTGGTTGAAGGCACCGACGGCGCGCTCGGCCATCACCCGCAGCAGCAGCGAATGCACTTGCGGCCGGGCGCGATTGATTTCGTTGAAGAAAAATACCGCCAGTTCCTCGCCCTGTTTCAGCAGCGGCCCCGGATCGACCCGCGGCCGGCCGTCCTGGTCCAGGTAGGTGTAATACACCAAATCCGACGGCATCAGATCGATCGTGCCTTCGATGCGTTGGTAACGGCCGCCCAAGCCCTGAGCGACGGTACGCAGCAAGGTGGTCTTGCCGACGCCGACCTGGCCTTCCAATAACACGTGGCCGCGGGCGAACACCGCGATGGTCAGGTTGCGCACCGCGGCCTGCTGGCCGATCACGATACGGTTGATTTGGCGCTCGAAATTCAGGGCCTGTTCGCACCCGTCGCTGAGTTGATGTTCTGAATTCATAGTCATAAAAAAGCCCCGGCGCATTACTTTGCCGGAGCAGAGTGGTTTTATCCTGTTGGGATGCGTTTACCGCACAGTCCGTTGCCGAGAACGCTTGGGGAGATAGACCGGAATCAGCTGAAAACGCCGGAAACGCCTATCGGCTTATTCCGGCCTACGCCTCATCGACACGCTCATCCCGGACCGAATAACAGGTTTATGATCGGCAATCGCGGAAATTAGGCCCCGCCTTCCCTGGCGGCTTCCTAAGGGTTCGATAAAGCCTGGTCCGGGTTATTTGTCTTCCACGTCGTAAACGAACTTGCCGGTTTTCGCCAGAACTTCGGTGCGTTTGGCGTTACGCGCTTCCATTTCCTTGATCGACTGGGCTTGTTTGTTCAACTCGTTCGGATCGTGTTTCGGGTCGTATTTACTGCCGGCTACTTGCGCCGGATAGCCAGGCTTTGGTTCCCAGCAGTTGCCGGCTTCTTTGCATTTGGTGCCGTCGTAGGCTTTCGCCGTGCCGGACAGCCCCAGGGCCAGCAATACCACACCTAACAGTACTAATTTGTTCATGTTGATCTCCTGATAAATCAATTAATATCCCTCACCCCAACCCCTCTCCCAATGGGAGAGAGGGCTTTTTTTGGCCTGTTGCGATTTAAGCGGTTAGGGGTTATCTCCCCTCTCCCTCTGGGAGAGGGGCCGGGGGTGAGGGTGTTTATTTCAACCACTCCGCCTTCTTCGGATCGCCCTTATAAATGCTGCGCAAGAACGCCATGATGTGCAGCATGTCGTCGGTGCTGAAGTTGACGTATTGCGGGCCCATCATGCCGTTGGCGCCGCCGAACAGGATTTCGAACAAGCCCTGGTCGGTCAGACCGCGTGGATAGGTCCAGTAGTCGTCGGCCAGACCGGGACCCAGTTTGCCTTCGGCTTCGTGGCCGTGGCAGCCGGAGCAACCGGTCATGTACAGACTCTCGCCCTTCTTGGCGGCTTCGGCGTCGCCGTTGTACGGGTTTTTGCCGGTCTGCATGAATTGCTTGAATTTGTCGGTATTGCCGCCTTTCTTGGCGAAACTCAAATCCAGCGCTTCGCCGGTCAAGGCATGGCGCAAGGTGATGTCGGCCTGAACGGCGGACACCGTTACAAGCGACAGAGTCAGCGCTACGCCGTTGAAAAATGTCTTCAATTTCATTAAATGATTCCTGTTAGTTCATGGACAAGGCGCTAGCGGGTTCCTCCAGCAGCGGAATACCTTCCGCTTCCAGCAGTTCCTCGATATCGTCCTGTTTCTCGCGCACGATTTTGTTCAATTGCTCCAGCAATGCGGTATCGCCTTTGCGCACCCCGATCGCGGTGCTGTAGTGCAGACCGACTTTTTCGCCGTCGGCACGCTTGGCGTTATCCGGAATCAGCGTCATCGTCAGTGGTGTCGCCGCAGCCTTCACGTAACGCGCCGCCGCCGGTCCCCACAAAATCGCGATTTCGGCTTTGCCGGATGCGACTTCGTTGACCAGCTTGTCGTTGTCGTATTTGACGTACTGGTTACGCTTGGACTTGAAGCCGGCCAATTCTTGTTGGTAATTGAACATGTCGTTGTAACGGCCGATGGTCCGCAACATGGTCTCGGCTGGGGTACCCGGCGCGAAAGCGATGCGTTTGGCTTGTTTCAAGGCCGGACTGTCCCAGTTCTGCAAATCCAGCGCATCCTGCTCGCGGCTGATAAAGACGTAACCGGAGCGGTAATACGGCGCCGTGGTCAGTAGGCGCGGATCGCCGGCATCGACACCCATCACCACGTCGCACAAACCCTTGTCCAGGTAGTCGCGGATGAAGTAACGCGGGTCGGTCCAGGTCACCGTTTCCAGCTTGCGGCCCATTTGTTCGGCTACGTAGTGCGCCAGCTTGTTCTCGAAGCCCTCGCCGGCTTGGTTGGCATAAGGCATTTCGTTTTCGGCGGTGCAGACTTTCAACGCCGGTTGCTCGGCTTGGGCCGTGGCAAAACCCAGGCCCAGAGCCAATGCGGTAAAAATGCGGATAGTGTTTTTCATGTTTTCCAATCTGACGTAGGGTGGGCACAACGTGCCCACCGAATTCGGCAACCAGGTGGGCATTGCATGCCCACCCTACGATTTACAGCGAGAACACCATCACGCCGCCGCCCATTTGGGTGTAGTGCGCCAATTCCCTGAACGCACCCACCGCGCCCAGACCGGCGGTCGGGTCGGCCAGGTCGAATACCAAGCCAACGCCCGGCCAGCCGCCGACACCGTAATAAATCGCAACATATTGTTTGTTGTTGTGTTTATAGGTAATCGGGTGACCGATGACGCCGGAAGGCAGCTTGAACTTCCACAGCTCTTCGCCGGTTTTGGAATGGCGGGCTTTGATGTAGCCGTCCAGAGTGCCGTAGAACACCAAGTCGCCGGCGGTGGCCATGGTGCCGCCCCAGACCGCGAATTTCTCCTGAACTTCCCATTCCATTTTGCCGGTGACCGAGTTCATGGCTTTGACTTGACCCAAGGTGCCTTTAGGACCCGGATACATGTTCAAAGTCGCGCCGACGAAGAATTGGCCGGCCCGGTAAGGCAGCATGAACGGTTCCCAATCCATACAGATGTGGTTCACGCCCATGAAGAACAGTTGCTTGTTCGGGTCGTAAGACTCGATGCCCTGGTTGTGGTAGCCCATCGCCGACGGGCAGATGCCGGTGGCTTGGTGATCCATGTGGGTCGAATATTCCGGATCGCGCACCGGCAGACCGGTTTTCAGATCGACTTTTTTCACCCAGTTAACAGTGTCGTCGATCTTGAAGGCATTGATCAGATCGCCGTTTTCCCGGTCCAGGGTGTAAACGATACCGTTACGGTCCGGGTGAGTCAGCAGCTTGCGTTTCTTGCCGTCGACCACTTGCTCGGACAAGCCCATGTAGTTAACGCCGGCATAGTCCCACTCGTCGTGCGGGGTTTTTTGGTAGCCGAATTTAGCTTCGCCGCTGTTGATGTCGCGGCCCCAGATGGTCATGGTCCATTTGTTGTCGCCGGGACGCATGGTTTCGTTCCACGGTGCCGGGTTGCCGGAGCCGTAGTACAACATTTCTAACTCAGTGTCGTAAGCGTACCAACCCCAGTTGGTGCCGCCACCGATTTTCCAGGCGTCGCCTTCCCAGGTTTTCAGACCCAGACCGAACTGGCCGTAATGCGGGTTAGCTTTATTGAAGTCTTTCGACAATTTGATGTCTTCGTCCGGACCGGTGGCGTAAACCCGCCACTCTTGCTTGCCGTCCTTGATGTTAAAGGCGGTAGCGTAGCCGCGCACACCCAGCTCGGCGCCGGAGGAGCCGACGATGACTTTATCCTTGGCGACAAACGGCGCCACGGTCAAGGTCGAGCCCATGGCGATGTCGGAGTTTTCCATTTTCCAGCGCAGCTCGCCGGTCTTGGCGTTCAAAGCCACGACGTGACCGTCCAACTGATTCAAAAAGATGGTGGCCGGATAATCCTTGCCGGCCGGGGCATAGGCCAGACCGCGGTTGACCACGTCGCAGCAGGCAACCGCGCGGGCTGCCGGGTTTTGTTTGGGTTTGAACTGCCACAGGATCTTGTCCGGCTCGTTCAAATCGATCGCGAACACGTTGTTCGGATACGGGGTGTGTACGTACATAATGCCGTCGACCACCAGCGGACCGCCTTCGTGGCCGTTCAGTACGCCGGTCGAGAAAGACCATGCCACTTTCAGGTTCTTAACGTTGTTGGCGTTGATGTCGATCATCTCGCTGAAATGGGTGGAGCCGTAATCCTTGGTCTGCATCACCCAATTGGTGTTTTGTTTGGAAAGTTGCTCCAGCTCTTTATTCGCTTGCGCCGATTGCGGCACGCTCAACGCTGCTCCGGTCAAAACGGCCGATGTCGCCACGTTCTTGGCAAACCGTGAAATTTGCATGAATCCTCCTATGTTGTTTATTAGAGTGCATGGCCCGGCAAATCGGTTGGTTAGGGGAGCCTTCCGTTAAAAGCGGATACGCGACGGGCGTATCCGGGCAAAATCAATAGCAAGATGTGCTTTGATTTTGGCGTTTATCCGTTAACGCGAGACGCCGCAGTACGGCAATCTCCTGACTTTTTCAGATCAGCAGTCTCGATCAATTCGCACACATCATTGACTTAGACCTACCGGGCCATGCTGACGGGAAATGGTAAAGAAACCGCCCGGCCCGGCGTTACGGAATAATCCACGAAAAGCACGGGAAAATCGCGTGAAAAGCAGCGGAATCTTTCCCATCGCCAACCAACTGCAAACAGGAAAAGCTCCCATGGTTTCGCACATCAAAAAACGGCATGATGGCCGCGGCCGCGAGCATAGAAACGGCCGGAAACGATTCAGCAATCCGCGAAAGAGGAAGTATTGCCTGTGGCAAACAAAATCAGCGTGTTATTGGTGGACGACCACGCCGTGGTCCGAGCCGGTTACAAGACCTACCTGTCACTGTCCGAGCGCATCGGCGAAATCTACGAAGCCGACCGCGGCGAAACCGCCTGCCAAATTTATTCCAGGCACACCCCGGACGTCGTCGTGATGGATTTATCGATGCCCGGCCTGGGCGGTCTGGAATCGGTGCGGCGCCTGCTGAGCCGGCACCCGGCTTGCCGGATACTGGTCTTCAGCATTCATAACGAACTGGTCTACGTCACCCGTGCGATCAAAGCCGGCGCCAGGGGCTACATCACCAAAAACAACGAACCGGACACCTTGGTCACCGCCGTCTGCGCCATCGCCGAAGGCAACACCTACATCGATCCCGATCTGGCCCAGCAATTGGCGGTCAACATGGCGGTAGGCCAGGACGAGTCGTACAAAATCAAATCGCTGTCGCCGCGCGAATTCGACATCTTCTGCCTGCTGGCCAACGGCCTCAGCACCCGCGAAGCGGCGGAGAAACTGTGTTTGAGTTACAAGACGGTCTGCAACCACAGCACCGCGATCAAGGAAAAGTTGGGCGTGAAAACGATGTCGGAAATGACGTTGCTCGCCAGCCGGCAGGGGATTGTTAAGAGTTCGGCGGCTTGAGGGGATTGGTTATCAAGACAGAGGTCAACGGTTCCGCTGTCCGGGGGCGCTTAGCAAACCCTAACCATCAAGTGCATCCAGCTTGGCTTGCACCCATTTCAAATCGTCTGCAAATTGCGGCACCTCCGGCAATACGGCGGTCAAACGCTGACAAATCGCCAAACTCTCGGCATAGGCGGCGCGAGCCGCTTGCAGCCGGCCCAGGGCTTGCTCGACGTCGCCGAGCTTGATCAACGACACGCTCAAGTCGCGCAGGGTTTGCGGGGCGTCGCCAAGCGCGCTGCGCAGTTGCCGCCGCAGTTCCAGGCTTTCGCCATAGGCGGTGCCGGCCGCTTCCAGCCGGCCCAGGGCGTGATCGACGTCGCCGACCTTCTCCAACGACACACTCAAGTCGCGCAGGGTTTGCGGGGCGTCACCCAGCGCAGTGCGCAGTTGCCGGCTGAATGCCAGGCTTTCCGCATAGGCGGCGCGGGCCGCTTCCAGCCGGCCCAGGGCGTGATCGACGTCGCCGACCTTCTCCAACGACACACTCAAGTCGCGCAGGGTTTGCGGGGCGTCACCCAGCGCAGTGCGCAGTTGCCGGCTGAATGCCAGGCTTTCCGCATAGGCGGCGCGGGCCGCTTCCAGCCGGCCCAGGGCGTGATCGACGTCTCCGACCTTCTCCAACGACACACTCAAGTCGCGCAGGGCTTGCGGGGCGTCGCCCAGCGCGATGCGCAGTTGCCGGCGCAATGCCAGGCTTTCCGCATAGGCGGCGCGGGCCGCTTCCAGCCGGCCCAGGGCGTGATCGACGTCGCCGACCTTCTCCAACGACACACTCAAGTCGCGCAGGGCTTGCGGGGCGTCGCCCAGCACAGTGAGCAGTTGCCGACACAATGCCAGGCTTTCCGCATAGGCGGCGGCCGCCGCTTGTAGCCGGCCCAGGGCTTGCTCGACGTCGCCGAGCTTGTTCAACGACACGCTCAAGTCGCGCAGGGTTTGCGGAGCGTCGCCCAGCGCGCTGCGCAGTTGCCGGCGCAGTTCCAGGCTTTCCGCATAGGCGGCGCCGGCCGCTTCCAGCCGCCCCAGGGCTTGCTCGACGTCGCCGAGCTTGTTCAACGACACGCTCAAATCGCGCAGGGTTTGCGGGGCGTCGCCCAGCACAGTGCGCAGTTGCCGGCACAATTCCAGGCTTTCGCCATAGGCGGCGCCGGCCGCTTCCAGCCGGCCCAGGGCTTGCTCGACGTCGCCGAGCTTGATCAACACCACGCACAAGTCGCGCAGGGTTTGCGGGGCGTCGCCCAGCGCGCTGCGCAGTTGCCGGCACAATGCCAGACTTTCCGCATAAGAGGCGCCGGCCGCTTCCAGCCGGCCCAGGGCTCGGTCGACGCCGCCGAGCTTGTTCAACGACACGCTCAAGTCGCGCAGGGTTTGCGGGGCCCCGCCCAGCACGTTGCGCAGTTGTCGGCACAATTCCAGGCTTTCCGCATAAGCGGCGCCGGCCGCGTCCAGCCGGCCCAGGGTTTGCTCGACGTCGCCAAGCTTCATCAACGCCACGCTGAAATCGCGCAGGGTTTGCGGGGCGTCGCCCAGCGCAGTGCGCAGGTGCCGGCACAATTCCAGGCTTTCCGCATAGGCGGCGGCGGCCGCTTCCAGCCGGCCCAAGGCTTGCTCGACGTCGCCGGCGTAATCTAAAGCGACGCTGTAATTGCGCAATTGGTCCGACGGCGTATTTTGCGGTTCGGTTAACGGCTTCAGCAGCGGCAGCAGTTGCCCGACGATTTGGCCGGCGGCGGCGTAATCCATGCGCTCCACAGCCGCCTCGGCGGCGGCGAACCCGGCCTCCGCCGCCAAGCGGGATTTATCGGTAGTGGTTTGCCAGAGCCGCTGCCATTCGCGTTCCGCCGCCGAGACTTGGCCGCCAGCCGCCGCAACGGCCGGGGTCGCGGATTCGGGTTCGCGGGCGGACGGTTGTTGGAGCGTCGGCAGCGGCAAGTCGGCGGTAAAGCAGCGGATACTCCACAAGTCCGGCAGCATGACGGGCACTTCGGGGCGCAGTTCGGCGGGCAATACCAGCACCAACGGGCAGGCCATGTCCCGTTCCAGCAAAAAACGCCGTTCGTTGAGGCGGGACAACAATTGCCAGACCGCCTGGCGCTGGGCGGCACCGTCCAGCCGCGCCTCCAGCCACAGCGGCGGCCGGGCGGCGGCTAACGGCCGATACCCAAACACCGCTGCCAAGGTGTCGTTCAATTGTTCGGGATGCTGTAAAACCAAGTGCCGCGCCGGCAAGGTATTGAAAGCCAGCAAATCCGACAGACGTTGGCGTAGCGCCTCGGCCGGGGCAGGATGGCGGCTGAACAATATCGCCAGTTTGAAGCCGTCGGCCCACTCCAGATGCGGGCGCAGCCGGCGCCAGATAGCGTCCAGCTCCGCCCGATAGGCTGAATCAGCCGCCACGGGCCACGCTGTCGCGCAGCAGCGGGTGTACGTCGTACCAATCCACGCCGTTACGGTAATTGAGCAGATATTTGCCTTCGATCAGGCGAGCGAAGTCGGGCAGTTTGTCCAGGCTTTCCAAAGGCCGTTCGTGGGTATTGAGTACCCGCGACAATTTTTGCCTGTCGTCGTCGGCCAACGGCATGTCGTTGCGCAAGGCGCTTTCGGCGGCATTTAATACGCTATCGGGTAGCGGCAGACTGGTTTGGTACAAAGCCTCGGTAATGCTCAAACCGACCATGCGGAAAAAGTCGCGCAGGTCGCCGCCGGAGTTGGCGGCCAGCCGCAGCAATTGTTCCCCGGTAAAAAATTGGCTCCATTCCGGAAAACGGCGGCCAACCACTTCCACCATGGCATTCAGCCCGGTCGGTGAAGGCACTGGGGCTTTGCCGTCCTCCGGGCGGTTTTCGTAAACGTGGACGCTGGGTAGCATGTAAATCCGCCCACCGGAGTACAGCGCCGCCAAACTGCCGGCCAGTGCGGTCAAATACGGCGGCACGGTGCAAACCAAATATAACGGCGACAAGCGCAGCTTGTCGGCGTGGCCGGAAAATATGGTTTCCACGCTTTTAAACACTTTACCCACGTCTTCGCTATCGCCAACCCCACGCAAACGTTCCACCGAATCCAGCAACAGCACCACTTTTTTGGCCGGATCGCCGCTTTGTTGGCGGATGTACTCGACGGTGCTTTCCACGAATTGGCGGGATTCCTGCATCAACTTGGCAACGTGGCCGCGGGTACTTTCCTGGAGCTTTTGCTTGAAGGTCGGGTTTTCGCGCAAGGACATTTTCAGGCTGGCTTTAATGTCATCTCCGCCTTCCAAACCGAGTTCATCTATCTTGACTTCGCTTTGCAAGAAATTCCAAACCCGTTCGAAAAAGCCGGTCCGCGCCGGGTCGTCGCCGAAACGTTGTTCGACTTTTTCCGACAAACCGCCCAGCATGCTGATCAGAAAGTCGGTGATTTCCACCGCCATGGTCAGGTTGAGATATTCGGCCATGTCCACATAAAACACTTCGCAACCGAAGCCGCGCAACATTTCGGCCAGCCGCATCAATTCGGTGGTTTTGCCGGTGCCACGATTGCCGGAAAACAGATAGGTACCGCCGCCTTCGTCGAAATCGATACGGTCGGCCAGCACTTGCACCAACGCACGGTCCGGGCCGTGCAAACCTTCAACGTAAAGTTCGTGGCTAACGCCTCGTTCGATCAACGGATGGTCGCCGAAAACCACCGGCTTGGTCGCATCCAGCGCGTTAAGGCATTTTTTGATTTTTGGGCGTAACGCCGTGGGATCGATCATGAGTTACCGGTCATTTCCGTCATTACCATTAGGTGCTTAATAGTAGCACGGGCATTGGATTTCCAGGTCTCCCTCGTTCTACCTGGGAACCGTTTGACGGGACGCTGCGCCTCTTCAACAGCATAGCGATTGAATCGGCGTTTCGGACGCCAAATCGCCGGAAAAATGATTTTTTTGGTTCTCCTCACCCTGCCCTCTCCATCAGGAGAGGGTTATTGCGGCTTCGCCACCTTCTGCATGGATGCAGGAGGTAGAGCAACGCATGGAGCAATTGCCGAGGCCAAGCAAAAGAAAGTATCTCGGCTGTCGGGCCGAGACCCGACTTTAAAACCCGTCGCGACAGCGACACAACTGACGCCTACAGGCGGACAAAACAGCCGCCGCTACTTCTCCAACTTCGCCTTCAACCCATTCAAGCCATCTTTAAAAAACCGGGTCATAGCCTCGACCGCGGCGGCGTCGCTGAGGTTTTCCGGCGGGGTGTTGCCGGTGTCGCCGCGGTAGAATCGGCTTTTCAGCGTGACGACAGTGGAATCGGCGCTGTCGCCGTGCGCGACTTTCAGATCGACGGTGTGCGAGCTGGTCGGCAAGGCTTTGACGTTTTCGGTTTTCAGCCGGTAGCTGTATTCGTGTTCGGCGTCGTTGTAGTAATCGAGTTCTTCGACGATGCTTTCGCCGTTTTGGAAGGTCAGTTTGCGGGTGCCGCCGGACTGGTTTTTACCGTCGCCCTCGGCCGCCTTCAAATCCGGATGCCAATGGCCGATATCGTCGAAGTTTTTCACCGCTTCCCAGACCTTGGCGACCGGCGCCTGAATCGTCACGCTTTCTTTGGCCTTTTGCGGGGTCGGGCCGTGGGCCTGAGCTTGGCTGCAGAGCAGAGAGAATCCGAGGGCGTAAATGATCTGGCGCATACTAAATACCGGTAAAAGTTAAAACCGGCATTATCGGCAAGCGCGCACATTCTGCCTTGGGAAGAATGCCCGTTATGCGCTAGGCAGTTTTCATTTATTAAACCAGCCCTGTGGCGCCTGACCTTGGATTCGGGGCTGTTTGAACCCGTTGTGATGCCGCCCTCCCACACCCTCGGGACCAACGGTTTTAGGGCCGGCAAGCGCCGGCCGGCTCAGGCCGGCTTGCTGATACCCAAACGCTCCATCCGCGAACGCAACGTGGTTGACGGCACACCGAGGATTTTGGCGGCGCCCTGGTTGCCGGCGATGCGCCAGGAGGTGGCTTCCAGCGCTTTCAGAATGTGCTGGCGTTCGGCTTCGTCCAGCGTCACGATCGGCGCTGAGCTCGTCGCCCCGACCGGCGCGGTGGCGTGCACGCATTCGACGTTGGCCAGTTGCGAGCCGTTGGTCAGGATCACCGCGCGTTCGATGATGTGCTGCAATTCGCGGATATTGCCGGGCCAGATGTAGCTTTGCATGTCGGACATCAGCCGATCCGGAATCGCGGTGATCTTCTTGCCGAATTTGGCGGCGTATTTGTTGATGAAATGCCGCACCAGATGCGGGATGTCTTCCTTGCGTTCGCGTAGCGGCGGCAAATGAATCGGAAACACGTTCATCCGGTAATACAAGTCGGCGCGGAACCGGCCTTCTTGAGAGAACTGGGCCAGATCGCGGTGGGTCGCGGCGATGACCCGCACGTCGCATTTCAGGGTTTGAGTGCCGCCGACCCGTTCGTATTCGCCCTCCTGCAATACCCGCAGCAGTTTGGCCTGCATTTCCAGCGGCAGTTCGCCGATTTCGTCGAGAAACAGCGTACCGCCGTTGGCCAGCTCGAACCGGCCCAGTTTGCGGTTGATCGCGCCGGTGAAGGCGCCCTTTTCGTGACCGAACAATTCGCTTTCCGCCAGGTTTTCCGGAATCGTGGCGCAGTTCAATTTGACCAGCGTCTTGTCCTTGCGCCCACTCAGATTATGGATTGCCCGGGCAATCAACTCCTTGCCGGTACCGGTTTCGCCGGTGATCAAAACCGTCGCGTCGGTCGCCGCCACCTGCTTGACCAGGGCCATGGCCTGACGCAGGCCGGCCGAGTTGCCGATCAATTCCTCGCCGTCGCGGCTGGCCAGGACTTCCTCCTGCAGGTAGGAGTTGATGCCGCGCAGGGTATGGCACTCGGCTTCCGCCTGCTCCCGCGCCTTGCGTTCGTTGATGTCGCGCAGAATCAGGATGTAGAGCTGCTGCCCGGAGGCTTCGACCCGCGATATCGTGGCTTCGATCGGGAATTCGCTATCGTCGCCGCGGCGGGCGGTCATGCCCTCGGAAATCCAGATCGCCTGTTTGGCCGGCACGCCAGCCCGAAAGTTGGTCACGGTCTTGTACAACTCCGGCGACAGGAAGCGATCCACCGAACGGCCGATGTTGTCGCCGGCCTTGCAGCGGAACATCTGCTCGGCGGCGGCATTGAACATGGTAATCCGCCCTTCCTGGTCCAAGGCCAGAATCGCGTCCATCGCGTTTTCGAAGATACGCGACAGGCGTTGCTCCTTTTCCTGCAGCTCGGATTTGAGCTTTTGCAAGGTCAGATGGGTTTGTACCCGGGCGATGACTTCCTCGTACTGAAACGGCTTGGTGATGTAATCGACCGCGCCGACGTGAAAGCCCTGCACCTTATTCGCGGTATCGGCCAGCGCCGTCATGAACAGTACCGGAATCTCGCGCGTGGCCGGATGGCTTTTCAATGTGGCGCAAGTGGTGAAACCGTCTACACCCGGCATCAGCACGTCCAGCAACACCAAATCCGGCTGCCGGCTTTTCGCCAATTCCAGCGCGGTTTCGCCGGTTTCGGCGCGCAGCACGTCGAAACCGGCATCGTTCAATAAAAACGCCAGCTCTTCCAGGTTCACCGGGTTGTCGTCCACCATCAAGATGGTGGGTTTGGCGTCGGACCGGGCGGGGTTTGTCATACGCTGTGCTCAGCCAGGAAGGTTTGAATTTCAGGCTCCAGACGCCGCATCGCCACGTGCAGCAACGGCAAATCGGTTTCGGCATCGTCGAATGCGGCTTCCAGGCCGCTGCTTTCCAGGCGCTGGGCGATCTGACCGAATTCGAAAGCACCGATGCTGTTGGCCGAACCTTTCAGAGTATGCGCCGACAGGCGCAAGGCTTCGCCATCGCGGCGTTTGATCGCCTGGGCGGCGTCTTCCAACAATCCCGACGACTGTTCCAGAAACAGCGACATCATTCTGCCCAGCAATTGGCCGCGGCCCCGTACCCGGTTCAACGCCTCCTGCCATTCCAGCGCCGGCGGTTCGGCCGCCGCCCCGCCATCCTGCGTACCAAGCTGTTCCGCTGCCATGTTCCAACACTCCACAGTTGCCAATAATTCCTGTTCCTGCACCGGCTTGGCGATGTAATCGTCCATCCCGGCGGCCAGACAACGTTCCCGGTCGCCCTTCAGGGCATGAGCGGTCATCGCCACGATGCGCTGGCGTTTGCCGGTTTGCGCTTCGGCGGCCCGGATCGCCTGGGTGGCCTGAAAACCGTCCATCACCGGCATTTGCACGTCCATCAGGATCAAATCGAATTGGTCCTGCTGCAAAATATCCAGCACTTCCTGGCCGTTATTGGCAACCTGGACGCTGTGGCCACGTTCTTCCAACAAGGCCACGGCCATGAATTGGTTCACCGGATTGTCTTCCGCCAACAAAATTTTCAGCAAGCGCGGCGGCTGGGCCAACATTACAGGCTGGTTGCCGGTTTGCCGTGAATCCGCCTTGCCCAGCGCGGATTGGATCGCATGCCACAATTCGGAGTGTTTGACCGGCTTGCGCACGTACAAATTGATACCCAAATCGCGGCAGCGTTCGGAATCGTCGGGACGGTCGGCCGAGGACAGCATCATGATCGTCACCGGCTCCAGCCGCGGGTCTTCCCGGATCGTTTTCGCGACCATGAAGCCGTCCATGATCGGCATCATCGCATCGAGCAGGATCAGGGAATAGGTGCCGCCGGTTTCGGCCATGCGCTGCAAGGCCTCGATCGCTGCTTCGCCGCTGTCGACCGTGGTCGGCGCCATGCCCCAATGGTGCAGGATTTCCTCGAACACCCGCAAATTGATGTTATTGTCGTCGACGATCAACACCGGCAGGCCTTTGACGTCGATCAGGGCCGGCGCCGCGGCGTCGGCTTCGCTGCCGGTATAACGCTCGAACCAGGCGCTGAAATAAAAGGTGCTGCCTTTGTGTTCCTCGCTTTCCAGCCATAACTGGCCGCCCATCAATTCGACCAGCCGCGACGAGATCGATAGCCCGAGTCCGGTACCGCCGAATTTGCGGGTCGAGGAGGCGTCGATTTGAGCGAAGGCCTCGAAGATTAATTGTTGTTTGTCCTGCGGAATGCCGATGCCGGTGTCCTGCACCGCAAAATGCAGCCGCACCCGATCGTCGTTGACCGCCTCGGGTTTCACCTGCAATACGATCTCGCCGTGCTGGGTGAATTTGATCGCATTACCGACCAGATTGATGATGACCTGATTCAAACGGCCGATATCGCCCATCAGATCGTCCGGGGTTTCCGGGTCGATACGCAGCATCAGTTCCAGGCCTTTTTCGTGGGAATGGCCGCCCAGCAGCTTCAAGGTGTCGCCCAGACTCTCGCGTAATTTGAACGGTGCGTGGTCCAGTTCCAGCTTGCGGGCGTCGATCTTGGAAAAATCCAGAATGTCGTTGACGATGCGCAACAAGGCGTCGGCCGAACTATTGGCCATCCCTAAAAACTCGCGCTGTTGCGGCGTCAATTCGGTACGCAAGGCCAAACCGATCATGCCCATGATGCCGTTCATTGGCGTGCGAATCTCGTGGCTCATGTTCGCCAAAAACTCGGTCTTGGCCCCGGCCGCCTGCAACGCCGCATCGCGGGCCGATACCAAGGCCAGCCGCATTTTTTCCAGATGCTCGGTCAAGGCCAGCACTTCGCTGATCTTGGTGCCGGAGCTGAATTGGCGGGCGTGGTTGCCGGCGGCGATCTGTTCGGCTTCGTCGCGCAATCGCTCCAACGGGCTGACCAAACGGCGGCCGAACAAACCGACCACCAGCAGCGACAGGCCCAAATAAATCGCGACAAAATAGGCGCTACGCTGGTAGATGACAACGACGTCCTGGCGTACCTGGCGTTCGTCGTAACCCAGCCGCAGCATCACCAGCGATCCGTCGCTAGGATTGGCGACCGGCACGGCCAGAAAATAAATATCGTCGCCGTGTTCGCCGAAAAAAAAGTCTTCCTGGAATTGTTGTTTGGCGTTGAGTTCGACATCGGCGTGCAATTCACCGTTTTCGCTGACGATGTCGGCATAGGCCAGGCGGCCGTTCAGCAAAAACTCGCCCAACAATTCCTGCAGCTCCCGGCTTTTGGCGCCGCCCAGGCGCGGGGCAATCAAATTCCCGAACAACAGCGCGTCCGACCGGACGAAATTAACGAATTGCTCTTCGACGCTGGGTTTGATCACCCGATAAATGCCGAACAACAATACCGGCACCAGCAACAGGTGAATGCCGACCACCGCCAAAATCATCCGCCCGTTGAAACTGTGAAAAAACCGCATCATTCCGCTGCTCCTTGCCATAACACGTTTACCGCTTTGATACCTTGATTGGCCCGCACCTGGTCTTCCCACAAATAGGTCACGGTGCCGGGATGCTGTTGCAATGCCGCCAGCAAATCTTTCAGATCGCTATAGCTCTCCGGCCGCTTGCCGCCCAAGCGAAACACGACCGAGATCGTCTGGTTTTCATAGGCGTTGGCCGACATGAATGCGACTTTTTGCAGAAATACTTCGTAAATCAGCGGATCGCTGGTATTGAGCAGCGGCACCGGCCGTTCGCCGTCTTTTTCCAGCGGCACCCCGAGAAACAGTTTCCTGGCTTCCTGCACAGTCAGCACCGGAATCGTCGAGGCCGACCCGGTCACCAGCACCAAGGATTGTCGGGTAACCGCCTTCAGGCTTTGCACACCGAGCAGAATGACCAGTCCGAACAGGTACAATCCCCGACACAGTTTCATGGGAATACCGCGCTCCACTGAAACATCACCACGCCGAAATGGTCGTCGCGCAAATGGTCGCGCGAGGCCTCGACCTTCAACGCCATGTTGTTATTGACTTTGTAGCGTACGGCGCCCATGAAACGGTCGTCGACGAATTTGGGGAACATCGCCAGATAGGGATCGCGGTTGGCGCCGAACGTCCCTTCGACCCGGCCGACCAGGGTCCAGCTCGGTAAAACGTCCCATTCGACCTGACCGTAGGCGCTGAGAAAGTCGTCGTTCTTGGCGCCGCCGTGCGGGTTTTCCAGCCGGTTATTGACATAGACCAGTTCGCTGAGCAGTTTGACCGACTCGATCTGATGATTGGCGTAGGCGGTGGCGACGTATTGGGTGACGTTGTTGACCGCCAATTCGTCGGAATGGATCTGGTTGTAAGCGCCGGAGATGCCGTACTCGTCGACGCCGAAACTGACCGGTTGATAACCGAGCCGGAACGAAGCGGCCGGCCGGTGCGAGCCGGCCGGCTCGACCAGATTGAAGGCTTCCAGGCCACGGTTGATTTGCGGGCCGGCGCCGGCGCCGATCGTGTAATAAACCCCGCCTTCGCCGAGCTGGTGCACGCCTTCCCACAGAAAACCGGTCAGATGGTAGGGAATCACGCCGCCGGCGGTTTCGAAGGCCATGATGCCGGGCCGGCTGATCGTGGTCTGCAAAAACGCGCCGTGGTGAAATTGCATGTTCCAATAACCGATCGGGTTATGAAACCGCCCCAGCCACAGGCTGGATTCGTCTCCGAGGTGCAGGCCGAGTTGAAATCGTTCCAGGTTGTGGGTTTTGCTGCTGATCAGCCATTCGCCCAGAAAACGGAAACGCTGGTAATCGGCGGTGTAAAACACGTTGATCGCGGGGATCACGTCGCCGGTACTGAGCTTCTTTTGCGGCTCCTGGTCGTAGCGGACGATGCCGGTCAGATCCGGAAACAGCAGCAGATCGCCCGGCAACAGGCTGGAATCGGAACTCGAGGGATGGCCGGCGTGACCGGCGTGGCCGAGGCCGGCCGCTTGCAACGAACCGCCAGCGGCGGCCAAGCCGCAAATAGCCGCAGCCAGCATTCGCAGGTTACGGGAAAAGTTCACTAAACGGTTCGGTCGCCGCATGTTGGGGAGTCTCTGCCGAAAGCAGCCTGGCTCGATTGCTATTGGTTGAAAGTACAAGTCCGGGTAAAAATTTAGCGGAATGTATCACATTTCCAAACATTGTTAACGCGATTTCGTAATCGCCGCCGCCAGATACTGCCATCCCGCGGCTAAGCGAGAATATTTACGAAATGTCGTATCCGCTACGAATATTAGTAACGACTTTCGCCATTCCCACTCGGCGCCGACCCCGAAACATCCCCATCAAAAATCAATAAAACTTATTAAGTTCAAATACTTAAAAAAACACAGCCCGCGACTGGGTTATTTGGCCCGAGATTTGCGCCAAGTGAAATAGTTCTCTTATCCGACAGCGATAAAAGTTGTTAAATCCTATTCAACCGAACCGGAGCCGATTGCCATGACCAGATCACGCCATCCTCATTTTTGCGACAGATGCGGTGACCCGCTATCCCAACACGAACAAAGACTGTTCAACGGCGACGAAGCTTTGTGCGGATTCTGCGAGCAAATGCGCTGCGAGGCTTTGGAAATCTACCAGCAAAATTTGGCGCGAAAAGCCGAGACGCCGCGCCTGCGGCCTGTCCGAAACGCTTACTTGTAAGCCACCGGCAAACCACCCGCACCACCAGGAGCCTGCAAATGAATCATTCCAAACTATTGGCAACTTGCCTGCACGAATTGAAACGCTGCGCCATCAGCCTGCTGTTCATAATCGTCGGTTTGTTTCTGGCTACGGCCAATGCGCCGGCGGCGGAACCCACCGAGTCAATCTATGCAGCACCATCAACAACCTTAAAGCCCCCATCGAATTTTGTTTAGTCAGCGGTAACAGCAACCTCCAGTCGGACGAACGCTAACCAGCGTCCGTCCGGTTTTTTTTGCAAGCTCCCGGTTTGACTGCGTCGATGCACGCGGTAAGCTGAAAGCCACGGGGTTGGCGTCCGGTCAAGAATGTATCCCTCGTTGCGCATCCGAAGGCGATCGCCGCCATCCCCACCCGAAAACACGCCGCGACTTGACTACGCCAAGTTGCAAGGTAACTTTCCTTCGGTGGTGCTCGTGCTGATTCGGTTTAGGTTGGAGATAGCTAAAACGGACACATTAGCGCCACTGATTTTGCAAAAACAAGCCCGCGCCGGGCAACGCCGCGTTTACAACGGAATGAAAACGAAAGCCAACACATCGTTGCGGTAAGCGTCCGCGGTTTTGAATTCCCGATACCCCTTTCCGGCCGCAACTCCCAATACATAATTCGCCCCCTCGTGGCGCAACAGCGACGAGCTGGTCTGGCCGTTTTTCAGTGCAAAGTGGACGTCGTCCAGCAGCAAGCGCTCGCCGATGCGGTAGTGGTTGTGGTTGGCAAGCCCCAGAATTCGCCCTTGGCGATCGGTAAAAACCGCAAAACTGTTTTTCAGCGGCGCGCCGCCGGCTTCCTGCGGCAGGATTTCCCGCAGCATCGCGCTGAATTGCGGCTCGCTGTCGAATACGATGCCGATTCCGCCGACCACCCGGCCGTTATCGGTCGGATCGGTCACCGCGGCGTTGTATATATAAGTGTGGCGACCTTGATAGAAGCGGGTCGGCCCGAAACCGGAGACCCCGTAATGCTGACTGTCCACGCGGCCCATGACGCTCCGGTAGCCGGTGGCCTCTTCGACCTTGCTACCGATCAGCGATGTTTGCGTGGCGTCCGATACCGCGACGATCTCGCCGTGGGCGTCGTACAGATACAGATTGGTATAGACCGTGTAGAGCGCATTGATATAAGCCAGAATTTCGCACATTTGCCGCTTCTCGGCGGCACTAATTTCGGCTTTCGCCAGATTGCGGCGGAAAGCCGAAGTCAAGGCCCACCAACGGCAATCGTTGGCCCGCTCATACAGATTGCGGTCCATGATGTTGACCGCCAGCGACGCCAGGAAACCGGCGTTGTTCAGGTGCGACGACATCACCGTCACTTCCTGCAAGCTATTCACCGACGCCGCGAAAATCCCGGCGATGTCGGTACCGACTTGCTTGATCGCTTCCAGCACCGGCATGAATTCGGCCGCGTTCTGTCGGGCGGAAGCGATTTTCCCGTTCAACACCAGCAACCCCAAATCGGCGTTGATATCGACCGAAGCCTGACGGATTTCCTTTAACTCCTGCGGAAAGCTGTCCGATTGACCAATAATCTCGCTATAGTCGGCACCGCCGCACCCGCCCGTCTCGCGGCCGAAGGCAACATCCAGCCGCGTCATCATTTGCCCGCGCCAGCCCAAACCGCAATAACCCTGATAACCGTTACCGGGCAGGCTATTGACGATGTAGTCGTGACCCTGGAAATTGATCAGGCCGATCGCGTCGTCGCTATGGAAGCGGGTATCCACCGGCAACAACTGTTCGTTACTGCTGGCAATCACCCGCCGCTCGGTGTCGAGGATGGCGATGATGCCCCGGTCGCCCGCCGCCAACAGATCGGCGAAGATACCGCGCATCTCGTCCTCGAACCGAAAACACAGACACAGTACGCCCAGTACCCGCGAATTTTTTTGGTCGGTTTCGGTGATCTTGCAGGAATAGATCAGCGAGCGGCGGCGGTCGGCTTGCAGCGCACTGTAACGGAAGGTTTCCAGATAAGGGCTATCACTGCGTAACGTCTCCGCCACCAGCGGATCAGTATCCTCGATCCGGTTATCGGCGTCCAAATGCGCTCTGAGCCGACCTTGCGCATCGAATATGGCGATTTCGTCGTAGACGCTGTATTTTTTTACGTATTCGCGCAGCCGGTTTTCGATGAAACCGACCTGTTCCGGCTCCGGCTCGGCCTGAGCCAAAAACACCCGAATGTCGTCGTCGGTGGCCAGAAAGCCGACATCGGCGGTGCGCTCGAACAGGTTGCGCACCAGCAGATCGATCGCCACCTGGGCTTTCGAGGCATTGTCCAACACCAGTTTCTGCAAGTTTTCCACCAGCAGATTACGCGTCAGCTTGCGCTGCAATTCGCCGAATTTGTTCTGGGTGCGCGCCATGTCGTCCAGAATAGTCGGCGCGACATTGTGGCTGTTGATTTTGCCGATCAGTGTAATTTTTCCCCACCAATTGTTCAGTTGCGCCAGACGGGTTTCGAAATTTCTGACGTCGACCATTGCATTCAACAGTTTGGGCGTGTGTTTCTCGATCAGTGCATTCATTGTGGTTCAATCCCTGCAAGGTTACCGGTTACGGAACGGCAGCCGCGAATTTGCCGCGTCCTCGGCGGAGTTTGGGAGCAGGATTTGTACCACTACCAATGTCAGCGGCTTTTGTGAAATGCATCTCACCCCCACCCAACAATGCACCAGACCGACGCATCACGCACCAACAATGACGCCGCTGCTTTGCCCAAAATTAGGCCCAAAGCACTATAACCGAGCAGAAAAGCGGGGATCGGATGTGATTTGGCGGCGCCAATGCCCGACTTTTGGGGCAGGTACGAAATGTGCTTGTCACCTAGCTGGTTTAATCACCGAACACCTGCATGGCAGCCGACTCCGAACCCGCTTCCGCTGTGGTCGAATTTTCGCCGCACCTCAGCCCGAAATTGCGCGCACTGATCCAAGACCGCGAGCGTATGCTCGGCATGTTGATGAGCAATTTGCAGGGCATCGTCTATTGCTGCCTGCTGGACGCCGACTGGACCATGGTCTTCGTCAGCGAAGGCTGCCGGGCGCTGACCGGCTACGCGCCGAGTGATTTGCTGTTCAACAAACGCATTTCCTATGAGGAATTGACGCTGGCGGAAGACCGGCGCTGGGTGCGCCAGCTGATCGAAACCTCCGCCCGGACCCGGAAAAAGTTCGACCTGGAATACCGTATCGTCCATGCCAACGGCAGCATCCGCTGGGTTCAGGAAAGCGGATTTCCGCTGTTCAACGAGCACGGCGAGCTGGTCGCTTTGGAAGGCTTCATTCAGGACGTGACGGCGCGCAAACACAGCGAGCAAGCGGCCCGCGACGCCGAAGCCCGTTACCGTTCGATTTTCGAAAACGCCATCGAAGGGATTTACCAGACCACGCCGAGCGGCCAGTACCTGGATTTCAACCCGGCCCTGGCCCGCATCTACGGTTACGACTCGATCCAGGATTTACGCAACAGCATTTCCGACATTCAACGCCAGCTCTATGTGGACCCGGAAAAACGCGCCGAGTATATCGACATCATGCAGGCCCACGGCGAAGTGCGTCACTTCGAAGCCCAGGTCTACCGCAAAAACGGCGACATCATCTGGATTACCGAGAACGCCCGCGAAGTGCGCGACCGCGACGGCCGCCTGCTGTTTTACGAAGGCACGGTGGAAGACATCTCGGAACGCAAATATTACGAGCAGCAAATCGAATACCAAGCCACCCACGACACGCTGACCGGGCTGCCCAACCGCACGGTGTTATCCGACCGGCTGCAGCAAGCCATCAATTTCGCCGCCCGCTACGGCAATATTCTGGCGGTGGCCTTCGTCGACCTGGACCAGTTCAAATTCATCAACGACAGCATGGGCCACCATGTCGGCGATTCGCTGCTGGTGGTGATGGCGGAACGGCTGTCGCAGTGCGTGCGCGACTCGGACACGGTGGTCAGGCTGGGCGGCGACGAATTCGTACTGCTGCTGTGCAGCCTGCAAAAGATCGAAGACATCAGTCACAGCATGCAGCGAATCCTGGCTGCGGTGGCGGCGCCCTGCACCATCGACGGCCTGGAGTTTGTGGTCTCCTGCAGCATCGGTATCGGCGTCTATCCCGGCGACGGCCACGACGCGGCCACGCTGCTGAAACATGCCGACTCGGCGATGTACAAAGCCAAACAACTCGGCCGCAATAATTTCCAGTTTTACACCCGCGAGTTGAACCAGGTTTTGACCGAACGGATGGCGATAGAGTACCGGCTGCGCCATGCCATCGAAAATGCCGAGTTTTTGCTCTACTACCAACCCAAAATCGAATTGGCCAGCGGCCGGATTTGCGGGGCGGAAGCCTTAATCCGCTGGCAACCGCCCGACGCGCCGCTGGTGTCGCCGTTGAGTTTTATCACGATCGCCGAGGAAACCGGCCAAATCGAACAAATCGGCCGTTGGGTGCTGCATCAAGCCTGTCTGGCCGCCAACCGCTTCCAGCACATCCTGGGCGGGCCGTTGCCGGTCGCGGTCAACGTCTCGCCGCGCCAATTCCGCCAGCGCGATTTGATCGGCACCATCGCCGAGACCCTGGCAGCCACCCAAGTTGCCGCCCACACCCTGGAACTGGAAATCACCGAATCCTGCCTAGTCCACGACACCCCGCAATTCATCAAAACCCTGCACGGTTTGAAAGCGCTGGGTTTGACTTTGGCCATCGACGATTTCGGCACCGGCTACTCCAGCATGGCCTACCTGAAGGACTTTCCGGTAGACCGCTTGAAAATCGACAAGGCTTTCGTCGGCAATCTGGAACAGGAATCCACCGACGCCGCGATTCTGAAAGCCATCATCGCGCTAGGGCACAGCCTGGGCCTCAAAGTAGTGGCCGAAGGCGTCGAAACCGCCCAGCAATCGGCATACCTACTGGAAAACGCCTGCGACGAAGCCCAGGGTTATTGGTTCGGCCAACCGCTGCCGGAAGCCGAATTTTGCGCCTTGCTGGCCGGCCGGATTGAAGCCGGCTCATGTTCGCAACGCCGGACCTAAAATCCTATCGGCGCCGCCTGCCGGGTTTAACGCCGAACCATTGCCCTGATATTTAGCCGGCTCTGCGGTTGCGCTGCCAATCGCAATAGTTTCACTCACGACCAGCGACGTTGCTGCCTCGCGTCCAGCATTGATCAAATTGTCACCGAGCGCTTTGCAAATTGCTGATCGCCAATTTGCGATGCCGCCAACTTAGGCTATTGCAAAACAATTCTAGATTGCTGGATGATCGGCCGTAGCCGTGCGAACATGCTCGCACTGGGCGAAAGCCTTTTGCGGCACGCGCCCGGCAATGGCCTGATGACGGTCAAACCGGAAGGCTGCTATTGCTATTTGGAGCTTGATAAAAGCTGAAACCTTTGTTTGGCGAGTGTGCCGTAAATAGCGGGTTACCAAGCCCATGACGACCCGAGTCAACAGACATTTTTACTCTAACATTGGAGAGGTGGTATTTATGAAATCGATCGTTATGATGCTAGGCCTGAGTTTCTTGGCCACGGCAAACCATGCTCAGGCCACCGTTCAATCCTGGACGCCGTTCAGCGTTGTGGAGACCACCACCGATGAATGGATAGTCCGATCCGGGCTTGATGATGTGGTGGTTCATCCATTTGACCGTCAGGTTGATGATCATTTCGCCCAAGCCGGAGCATATCCGGGTCTATACGCCAAAGGCCGCGCCGATTTCGGCCAAACCGGCGCCTATGCCATCGCTACTGCTCAGCCGGGCAACCACGGCGCCTATGCCGAAACATCCTGGAGCGATGCATTCACCGTGTCGGGAGGCACCGGTAGCGGCCTTCTCGATGTAAAAGTCAAAGTCGACGGCCATTTTTCCGGCGCCGAGACCAATGTTGTCTATTACCTGTTCGTCAGCGATACGCCGATCACGCGCGGAGAGGAAGCTGGCTCCGGATTATTAGGATTCCGAGATGATGGCGCTGGCAGCAATCCGGACGGCAGCACCGATGTATTACGCGGCTTCGGGGCGGGAGCGGTTTCCTTGGCTCGACTGACGCCGGAAGAATTGGCCTGGGTCGAGGCCAATCCGTTGGTCAACGGCAGTAATATTTATTCCGCAAAAATCCCGTTCACCTATGACGTGCCACTCTACATCGCCAGTTATCTCGGTGTGGAAGCGCTGGGCGATGGTGTCGCCGATTTTTACGGCACCGCCTATTTCGGTATCAGCGCGCCGGATGGCCGCACGCTCGCCAGCGCGTCGGGAACCGCATATCAATCGGCTGCCGCCGTCGTGCCCGTTCCTGGCGCCGTTTGGTTGTTTGGCTCGGCCATTCTTGGCATGGTTACAATCCGCAGCCGCATCGAATCAAGAGGGATTTAAGCTGCATGATGGAACTCGTCCCATCGTAATAAAGGTGGGGCTTTTGTCGGCGTCCGGAGCGTCGGCTGAACTGAGCTGAAACTCTCCCGCTCCGCGGTGTCTGCAGCGTAAGCCCCGCCCCTCTGGGCTTACATCCTGCCCACTACGATTTTGATTGGGATGATGCTGTGCCGGTTTCATCGACACAATTTTGTAACGGGCGGCAGTTACTTGTTCGCCCATTTTTCTCGACCGGCAACTCCCACCCGACTTGATCGCTGTGATGCAGAGCGCCTCTGAAACGCTGGATATTCCAATTTTTGAAAATACTTCATCACATAGGGAAAGCGATAACTCCACTAACAATGGACAAAACTCGACACTACATTTGCCGGGTTCGTCCAGAAAATAACTGCCTGTTTTCACCAACCGGACCTGTAACAGGCCGTTTGGAATGTGGCCGGCGGCGATTAATCACTAACCGCCGCGACCAAGCAGAGTAGCCGCTAAGCCCTCTGGCGAACGGCAAACTCGCCTTGCTCCAGTTCGGAATAAAGTCGGTAGCCGATTTGGTAATCCTCGTCCCACAGCGGATTTTGCAGAATGTGGTCGACATCCAGCATATACGGTGTGCGCAAACCGCGGTGTTCGCAAGGTTCTGCCACTTGGCGCATGTCAAAACCCTGTTTTTTCACGGCATAAGCCAAGGCCGGCGCCACCAGTATGAACCAATGTTTAATGCCATTTTCCGCCGAGTAGTCGACCGCAGCGCGGTACAGGCCCCACATGATGCTGCGGCTTTGCTGGCGTAAGGTGTTGAGGTACTTGACGTTGCTGGCCGGATCGGCGTCGACGGCGGTTTGGGAGCGGGGAGCGAAGCGTCGGGCTTCGCGCAGTACGCAAAGGCGGGAAATTTCGATAGAGTCGCGATGATGGGCATCGGCCAGCGGCTGGTCCTGTTCGTATTTTTCCGCGAACGGAAAGGTTTGCCCCTGCGGACTGACTACGCGCAATGCACCCAGCCATTGGCCGGTGAAACGGTGGCGGACGATGAAATGCACCGCATGCTGGTCCCAATCGTCGAATTCCAATTGCTGCGGAAACAGTTCCTTATCCTCGTATCCGAGTTCGTCACAGTAAACTTGATACCTGAGGTGGTAGTGGATTCGCTTGCTTTCCGGCGTATCAGCTAAAAAAACCTCAAAACAGTTGTCGAAAGAATGCTTTTCAGAAATCAAGGTGAAACTCCATAACAAAATTAATCAAATCCCTTATGTTCAGGCGCTGGTACCACGCGTCTCTGTCTTGACCGCAAAGCGGCTTTCGCATGCGCCGTGTCGGGGAATAATGTTTTCCATTCAGCTATTTGCGTGTAGTTCTGCCGATAAATCGCGATAGCGGTTTGTAAACTACAGGCCTAAGATTAAAGAAATCCTGCAATTTTGATTAAGGAAAGATTAAGAAACGGTATTCTCCAAGCAAAAAAGCCCGTCAGGAGCAGGAGATTTACTAGAGCCGCAGGCCTTGTCCGACCTGGGTTTGCGGCGAATTGCCGGAATCAGTCCGCTTCCGGCGGTATGGATGAGGCAAACGGACTCGACCAGTAAGCCCGGTGCAAACTGAAATAGCGGTTGAGGCCGGCCGGCAGGCGCCGGTGGCAGGAACGGCCGATTTTATAGCCCGACCATTTCAACAAGGTTCTGACAAACGCAGACGGCAGCATTGCCGGAGCGTGTCGCAGTAAATAGCGGATTTCCGACACGACGAAACGCCTGCCCTCGCCGGCAGCGCCGCCGAAAGTCCGCTGCAACCAAGGCACCAGGTTATGGAACACGCCGATATCGAAATAGCGGCGGAATTCGTCGGCAAAGCCGTAATCATGGGAATGAAACACCCTGGCGTCGGCGCAATATTTTATTTTCCAGCCGCACAGCAACATCTTCCCGGCCGCGAAGGTATCTTCGTTCATCACCGTATGCCTTGGAAAACCGCCGGCTTGCACCAGCGCGCTACGGCGGTAGCCGGCAAAAGAATTGGAGATAAATACGGTCTTGATGCCGAAGCGGTCGCGGTCGGCCAGACCGCGCAACTGACTGTGCTCGGGATAATTGAACAGCCGGGCGTGAGCGCCGATCGGGCCGGCGCCGACGTGCGGCAATTGCCGGCCGTAGGCGGCACCTACTTCCGGATTCTCGAACGCCGCCAGCAAATTGGCCAGAGCCTCCGGATCGGCCAGCAAGGCATCCTGGGTCAGAAACAGCAAAATCTCGGCATCCGCCAGATAGTCAACCCCAAATTGGCGGGTACCACCGTGATTGAAGTCCTGGCGGGCAATGATTTTCACTTCAAATCCGGCCGCCCGCGCCAGTTCGACGGTCGCGTCGCCGGACGAAGAATCGATCAGCAACAGATAGTCCGGCTTGCGGCTTTGCCCGGCCAGCGCCCGCAACCATTCCGGCCACATCTTGCCGGCATTCAGCGTCGGCACGATCAGTCCCACTTTGCTCATTTGCGCTGCTCCGCCAAACCGGCAACCGGACCGAGTTCGGCCGGTTCGGTCAACGCCCGCCAGACCCGGTCGCCCAGCGACACGGCATCCAGCGCTTGTTCGGCATGGCGCCGCGCGGATTGCGACATTTGCCGCCAGCCGTCGGCGTCGGTCTCTTGCGCCGCCCGCAATACCTGGCAAACGGCAGTGTGGTCGCGTGCGAACACCCAGCCGGCGCCGATCTGCGGCAGATGATCCCAGGCCAAACCCTTGGCAACCAGCGCCGGCCGGCCGCAGGCCAGGGCTTCGGCGACGACATTGCCGAAATTCTCGCGCATGCCGCCGGCCTGCTCCAATCCGGACGGCAACACCAGAAAATGACTTTGCGCCAGCAATGCCTTGACTTGGTCGGCCGACAGATAGCCTCTGTACTCGATCGCACCGTCGGCTGCGGCGACCAGTTGCAAAAACTCGTCGAAATAGGCACCGTCGACGCTACGGCCGGCTACGACTAAGCGGTCATCGCTACGCCGGGTTTGCAACCAGGCGCGAATGAAGCCATTGATGCCTTTCTCCTGTTGCACATGGCCCAGAAAGCATAACTGCATGCCGGGCCGGGCCGGATAATCCGCAACCTGGAACGCCCGGCTGTCGATGCCGTTCGGCACCAACAGTATCCGCCCCTGCCCGGCCAAGGCCGCGCTAACGCCGGCAGCTTCGGTATCGCTGGTGCAATGCACGGCCAGGGCCCGGCGTAAGCTCGGGAAGGTCAGCCAGCGGTAAAACAGCCATTTGTGCGGCTTGCGGCTTTTGATCAACTCGACGTGTTCCGGCATCAGACCGCCGTGCACCGCAACGATGAACGGCTTGCGCAGCAGGCGGCAAAACACCCCGGCCAAGGTCGACGGCCAGGTGGCGATGCCATGAATGTAAACCCGCGGCGCTTGCCGGCATAGATTCCAAATTGCCGGAATCGCCCCCAAACCGAAGCCCCAGCGCCGCCAGCCGTAACAGCGATAGAGCCGGACCGCGACCGTATCGCCCAATTGCACCTCTTCGGCGTGCAAGCGACCGGAAATCGACTCGTCGGACGCGACCAGCGCCATGCGGTGGCCGCCCTCGGCCCAGGCCTTAGTCAACACGCCGCAAGTCACGGCTACCCCGCCGTAGCCCTTGGCCGGCGGCACGTGCGTCGCGATTATTCCCACATCCATCCTCTTCTCCTCAAACTAAAGGCAACCGCTGTTGCGGTAAGCAAAAAATCCGCGCCAGACGCCGACCAAGCTGTAATACCAGTAAGCCAGCTTGGCGCGGTTGCCAGACAACACCGCCAGCAGCATTTTCAAAACCGGCGCCAGCAACATTTTTCTGGCGATGTAATAAGCGATGAACCAATCCCGTTGATTGGCGAATTTGCGGATATAGGCACCGATACCGGTCGAGTACATCAACATCCGGGCGTTGCCCAGACGGTAATGATCCTTGTCCGGATGGTAGATGCGGATCTCCGGCGTATAAAACGCTTTGCCACCGGCGCGCAGCAGCCGGTACAGCATTTCAAAGCCCTCGCCGCCGGCATATTTGGCGCCGATCCCGAAATCGTGGTCCAGATAAAACTGGCTGCGATCGAGCCGAGCGAGCGCGAAGAACTGGGTAAACTCCACTCCCATCATGCCCAGGCGCGAAAAATAACCGGCTTTGCGGCTGTTGACGCCGATGCTGAAGCCGCGAGTGTCGGCGTCGTAAGACGCCCCGACCAGAATCGCCAACTGCGGCCGCCGTTCGAATTCGGCGACCACCCGCTGCAACACATCGGCGGCATAGCAGCAATCGTCGTCCGGAAAGGCCACGATAGTCCCTTGCGCCAGGCCAATGCCGTAATCGCGGGCGCGGGCGTTGCCGGTGAAATCGACTTTGACGTGGACGATGCGCAGCGCCGGCCGAAACGATTCGACGATCGCGTCGATCTTGCCGTCCCGGTTCTGGTCGATGACGATCAGTTCGAAGTCTTGCAAGGTTTGCGCTTGCAACCCAGCCAAAAACTCGGCGACCTGCCAGTCCCGTCCCAAGGTCGCCAGAATCAAGGATACGGTCACGGCCGCGGCTCCGCCCATTTACCGGCTTTGGCTTGCAGATAAATCGTCGCCTCGTACCAGGTAAACATCAACGCAAACTCCAGACCGGCCGCACCGTCCAGAAAACCGCCGCGCAGCAAATAGTGGTAAGCAAACCGCGCCACGATCCGCAGCCAGGAACGCCCCAACCAGACGCTAATCCGGCCACGCGCGGTCATCAAGGCGCCGGCAGTCGGTTGCAACTCGATTTCCTGTGCGGCCTTGCCGACGTGTTTGTGCATCCAGGCCACGATCTCGCCGTGGTAAAAATAATGCTGGTAGGGAATATCGGTCACCGCCACCCGGCAGGTGTCCAGCACCGCCTCGCCATGGCCGGTGTGGTTGCGGACGAACCCTACCGTCTCCCGCCGCACCAGCCGCGGATGGTAAATCGGATAGCCCGGCGCGTGTTTCAGGCATTTGCCGCGCAAATACAGCAGCGACGGCACCATCAACACATCCATCTCGCGCGAGGTGGCCCATTCCGCGTCGAATTGCTGGTAAAACAGCGGCGGATAGATTTCGTCGGCATCGACGAACAACACCCACGGCGTCTCGATGCCGCACTGCTGCAACGCAAAATTGCGCTGCTCGGCAAAGCCCGGCCAGGGATTATGCAACACCCGACAACCGCGGCGTTCGGCGATCGCAACGGTATCGTCGCTGCTGCCGGAATCGACCAGCACGATCGGGTAGCGCTCCGGAATCGCCGCCAGACAGCGCGGCAGGTTCGCCGCTTCGTTACAGGCCAGAATCACCACGGTCAGCATAAACGCCTCACTCGCCGACCGCGGTCTTGACCGCATAGACGTTCAGGTAAATACCCATTCCCAGCAGATTCATCAGGCCGTTGAACGGCATTTGCGCATATTTGACCAAACCGTTCAGCACCGCCGCCAGCCGGCCTTTGGCGCCCAAGCGTCGGGACAGCGCATCGAATGGGATCCGGGTAATCTGCTCGGTCTTCACCACCTGCAAACCGTTGCGTTCGAACAATGTGCGCAAGCCCTGCTCGGTAAAGAAATTGACGTGCTCCGGCACCCACAGGCAGGCATTTTCGTTGGCGCCCAGCAGCTTGACCAGAAACGAGGCGTAATTCGGCACTGCGCAGGCCAATACCCCGCCGGTCTCCAACAAGGCCGCCACCTTGCGCAGCGCTTGCTCCGGCTCCAGCAAATGCTCCAACACCTGCGACATCACCACCACGCCGAACAGCTCGTCGCTGCGGTAGTCTTCGAACATCACCGGCAACGGCAAATCGCCGTTCATTTGTTCGAATACATTGTTTTCGTAGGCGCCGGGGTTGATGCTGACCGTGCGGTAACCCAGCAGGCGCAAGGCCCGGGTGTAAAACCCGAATCCGGAGCCGATATCCAGCGCGCGGTAATTCAAGGTATTGTTGTAGCGGTCGGCATAGTGGGCGATGCGCTTCGCGTCCAGTTTGCAATTCGGATAAAGCTGCTCGCGCCGCAGCACTTCGTCCAAGCCGATCTCAGCGGTCAGAGCCTGACCGGAATGTCGATAAATCTGCTGCAACCACTCCCGGTGCGGCGGCTGATTCAGAAAGCCGGTGCCACACACCTGGCAGCGGTAAATCCGAAATTCTTCGGCATCGGCGTCGGCCGTGTACTGGTAGTGTTTGTGTCGCCAAAAGCGGATGCGTTCTCCGCCGCAGGCGACGCAATGGTGCAACAGTTCGCCGTAAGTTCGGTTAGCCATGCTGGCATAAGTCATCGTTTTCACAAGCATCCGCCATAAGTCGAAAAGATTTAATGTAAAAAAAAACCATCAGGCCGGCACCCGTAGCGCCGCGTCGGCGGCAGCCGAATCAGCCGGCTGCGGACCGGCGTCGCGCAGCCGCCAAGGTTTGGCCAACCAGGCCAATACCAAGGCTTCGATGCCGAAATACACCGGGTTGGCCCAAGCCGCGCCGGCCAAACCGTATTGCAGAATCAGCAACGGTAAGGCAGTGATAGCCGCCAGAGCCCCGCACAAACGCCCTTTCAGCAAAATCCGCGTGCGTTTTTCCGCCAGCAGCGGTTGCGCCCAAACCGTACCCAACGCATGCAGCAAACAGCCGCAGCCGATGGCCGGCAACAGGGCCGCGACCGGACGGTAGGCCTCGGCCAACAGCAGCCTCACCAGCCAATCGCCCAGCCAGGGCAAGGCCAGCAGGCCCAAGCCGCCGCCGGCCAGCAAACTGCGGGTCCATAACCGCAACACCGCGTGGGCGGGGCGGTACTCGCCGCCGGAAAACGCTTGAAAATAAGCCGGCTGGAAAGTCCTCAGCAACACCATCGCGCCGCGGTTGAAGGCTTCGTTGACCAGGGTGTAGCCGGCCGCATACAAACCGACATCGGCGGCGCCGAGGAAGTAGGCGATCGCATAACGGTCCCCCACGCCATTCAGCCAGAACACCAGCTCCATCGGAATCAAAGGCCAGGCATAATGCCAAATCTTGCCGGTAAACCGGCGCACACAGTCCCGAGTTGCCGCCCCGCCTGCGCCGGCACCACCAGGCCGCCACCAGAGCAGATTGGACAACAGGGTCGCCGCGGCATAGCCGGCCAGAATCCATTCCACTCGTGCTCCCAGGTAACTAACCGCGGCTACGGCCAGCGCCGGCCTTAAAATTGAGTCGCCGGTTTGCCACAACGCAGCCCGGCGTTGGCGGCGGCCGCCGATCGCCAGTTGCACGCCGAATTCGCGCCAGACCGTTACCGCCAGCAACGCGCCGGCCAGCAAGAACGGCATCATCTGCGTTTGGTTCAGGTGAGCGTAGTAGCCGCCACCGATCAGCAACAAACCAAGTGCCAACAAAGTCGCCTGCAAAGTCAAGCCGGCGACTGCCCGGTGAAGTTGGGCACTTTGGGCCGGGCCGGCGCACTCCGGCAGCCAGCGCATGCCGCCGCAGATAAACGGGTAGGAAAACGCGGCAACACCCAGCGCGACACAGCCGTTCAACAGTGCGACCTGGCCGAACACGTCCGGGGCCACCCGCTCGGTCAAAAGCCGCGTCCCCGCCAACAGCGCGATCGCCGAGGCCAATTGGCCGAACAAGGCCCAGAATGCGTCGCCGCATAAGCGCGATTGCCGCAACCGGATTAGCCTGCGCTTAACCATAAACCCTCGCCGGTTGCAGCCCGGGGTTCGCCGGCACCGTCGATTCGGGCTGACGGTGGTGTCCCAGCATCGCCCCCCATAAAAACATCAGCACCGCGTTCTGCGGAAAGTACTCCCATAAATTGAAGGTCAAACCGGCGACGAAAATGAACATCGCGACCAAGCCTTTGGCAGGGTGGACTGACATCCTTGTCGTTGCCCATAAAAAACCCAGATAGGCCAGCAAACCGATCAGGCCGTAGCCGTTCAATAAAAACAGATACAAACTGTCGGAATCGAACTGGCCGGGAAAATGCTCGGCGCCGAACAGCAAGTTAACGGTATTGGAACTCAAACCCAGGCCCCAACCGAACAGCAAATCGGCGGCATCGTGCACGTGGTTGGCGAATACCCGTTGCCACAGGGCGATGCGGCCGTCCTCGGTCGGATCGGCATCGTCGCGGCCGCTCAACAGCGGACTGGACGCCAGGATCAAGGCGCCGACCGCCAACATCGGCGCCGGCATCCACAAGGCCCAGCGGTCTCGCGGTCGCAACGCGGCATAAATTTGGAAAAATACCACCAGCAAGCCGCTGAGAAATGCGGTGCGCGAGCCGCTCAACAACGCCAGCAACACGCTCAGCGCCAGCCAGCGGCGCATGTCCGGCACTACGGCGAATACCAGCGCGCAAGTCGCCATCGCCGCGCCGAACAGATTCGGGCTGACGAAGCTACCGAACGGCCGGCCGCCGCCCAGCATCGACACGCCGAACAAGGGCGGCGCCCACAATGCCTGGGCCAGGGCCAGCCCGGCCTGTAATACCAGGTAGTAACGCAAACAGCGGGCGAACCGGCCGATCACCCAATCGGCCGCGCCGCGCCGACCGCAGACGAAGCCGATCAGCGCCAACGGCAAATATTCGAACACTCTGAGTCCGGTCATCGGCACCACCAGTGGCAAGTCCAGATACAGGGCGTAGCCGATTTCGAACAGTACGTATGCCGCCACCACGCTCAAAAACGCCAGCACCGGACCGCTGACGATGCCGTTGCGCAAGCGCGGCTCGGCCCAGGCGTAGCAAACCAGCAGCGTCAGCATCGCTTCGCGCAGCAAGCGCAGGCCCATGTCCTGTTCTCCGTAGACTTCCTTGATGCCGGCCCAGGCCGACTGCACCTGCGGCAACGCGGCGACGGTCGAAGTACAGACTAAGCCGAACAGCAACAGCGGCAGATCTTTTTCCAGCTTCAGTCGCATGGGAGCCTTAACCCCGCTCGTCGGTTTCGGCGGCGGCCGGTACCCAGTCCCGCTCCAGTTGCTTGGTCAGCCAATCGCCGACGGCATGGTATTTGTCGGTCCATCCGGCAGCGGCGGCCGGCTCCTGGTCGGCGCGTTGGTAGGCGTAGCCGTAGTACGGGTAGTAGGACGAGCCTTCCTTCATGTCGTTGATGATGAAGCCGTTCGGTTTGATGCCGACTTGCTGGAAACGGCGGGCGCTGACTTCCAGCTCCTGCGCGGTATAACGGCCTTCCTTGACCACCAGGAATGTGGCGTCGGCATGCTTGCCCAGAATCGCGGCGTCGGTGGCGCCCAGAATCGGCGGCGAATCAATGACGATGTGGTTGTAAAAGCTTTTCAGTTGCGCCAGGGTCTCCGCCAGTTCGCCCAGCACCAGCAATTCGGCCGGATTCAATACCATGTTGCCGCGCGGAATCAGATCGATACCGACTTCCGGCAGGCTGACGATGACTTCGCCCAGGCTGGCGCGGCCGGCCAACAGATCGGACAAACCGGGCTGTTTACCGATGCCGAAGGTTTCGTGCAGGCGGCCGTTACGCATGTCGGCGTCGATCACCAGCACCCGTTTCTTGATGCTGGCCAGCAGTGCCGCCAGGTTGGAGCTGACAAACGACTTGCCCATCGCCGGCGCCGGACTGCTGACCATGATGACCTTGCTTTCATGGTTGGCCAGCGTTGCCTCCAGCGTAGTGCGCAGGCCGCGCAGCGATTCGACCGAGATATCCAACGGATCTTCGTTGACCAAGATGCCGCCGTCTTTGTCGCGGCCGAGCAGACCGGCCAATTTGCGTTGTTTCTTGCTATGCGGAATCGCAGCGAACATCGGCAGCCCGACCTGGTATTCCAGCAAGGCCGGATAATTGTCGTGGCGTTGCAGCGAGTGGCGCAGGAACACCCATGCCGACCCCAGGCTCAGCCCCAACAGGCTGGCGATCGCCAGCAGCAGGCCCGGTTTCGGCCAATACGGCTTTTCCGGCGTCACCGCGAAATCGACGATCCGCGAGTTGCCCAAAGACCCGGCGGCGGCGATGCGCTGCTCCTGGGCGCTGTTCAGTAACGAGGTATACAGTTCGGTATTGACCTGCACATCGCGCGACAGGCTCACCATGTTTTGCTGAGTCTTTGGTAAATCCTTGATGCGTTTTTCCAGGGCCGCCAACTTGCCATTCACCCGCTTGATCTGGGCATTGGTAGCCATCATGTCGGGATGTTCGGACTCCAGCCGCTGGCTTTGCTCGTCGTATTTTTGCTTGAGCTGGATGCTCAGGGTTTCCATGTCCGAAGCCTGCTTCAACAGAATCTCGGCCTCGGCGGAAATGTCCACCGCGCCGTGCTGTTGCCGGTAGGCACTCAGGCCCTGCTCGGCTTTTTCCAGCCGCTCTTTGACGATCGGCAGTTGGCTTTCCAGAAAGGCCAATTTTTGCGAGGCTTCGGCCGATTCCCAATTCACCGTGGCGTTTACATAAATCGCGGCGATGTCGTTGACCGATTTGGCCAATTGCTCGGGATCGCGGCCTTTCAGTTCCACACTCAAAATGTCGGTATCCTTCGACACTTCCTTGACGGCAAAGGCTTTTTGCAAAGTTTCGATCGCCGATAACGCCGTACGCCGCACCAGCTCGAAATGGGTGCCGGGATGGGCGTCCAGGGCTTCGATTTTAATCGTCACCGGGGTTTTCTCGCCGATTTCGGCCGTGACGACCTGGCCGACTTCGCCGCTTAACAACTCGGCGCCGTTCGGTGCCAGGAGCTGGTAGCGGCCGTGTTCCAGTGCGATCAGGGTAAACTCCTTTTCCAAATAACGATCCGGAACCTCGAACGCCGCCACCTTGGCCTTCTCGCCGCCCCACGCCCAACGGCCGAAGCCCCACCAAGCACCGGCGACGCCGTCGTGGCGATCATGTTTACGGGCCAGGGTTTCGCCGATCAGCGGAAAATAACTGGGCTCGATTTCAATCGCCAGATTCAGATTGTCGACCACCTTACCCAGCACCGAACGCGAACGCAGAATCTCGACTTCGCGCTGCGCCCGCGGACTCTCGGCTTCAGCCGGAGTCTGATTGTTGTCGCCATGCAGATTGGCGGCCAACAAGGCTTTGTTCTTGTCTATGCGCAGCAAGGCATCGGCTTTGTAGGTCCGCGGCGCCAAAACCAGGTACACCAGCGTCACGGTCAACACCGCGGCGAGAGCGGTCAATAGGGTTTTACGGCCTTCGATCAGCAAATCCACATAGTCGCGAATGCTGACGCTCTGCTCTTGCAGGCGATTTGGATTCGGCAACGGTAACACCGGAACGGCTTCATTGGGTGGATACATACTTTTCACAACCTTTTCGCTTGAAAACATTCGATTCCCCTCTGCGCACATCAGCAGCCGGGGGCGATTTTTTAACTACATGCCCATCAGTGCCGCTTGCGACATGATCGCGGTAAACGATCCGGGCAGAATCTGGTTCAGCACCCGCGACCACTGGGTAACGCCGGCAGTACCGACAAACAAGGTGTCGTGGGCTTGCAGCGGAAATTGCTCGGCCAGGATCATCGCGTCGGGCGATTCGGCGTTGAGCTGGAAGATTTCCGGTTTCATATCACCGGCGCGCACCACATAAATGTCGCCCGGACGCGAGGTATTGAAGTCGACGCCGTAGGCCTCGGCCAATGCTTGCGCCAGACTCATCCGGCCTTTGTTGATCTGCACCGCCTGTTGCCGGCCGACCTCACCCATCACGTAGACTTTGCTGTCCTTCTGGTCGCCAACATTGAGCACATCGCCGTCTTTCAATAGCACGTTCTGCGTGGTCAACCCCTTTTCATACAGGGCTTGCACATCCAGTTTGTACAGTTTGCCGTCGCGGGCCAGCGCTACGTTGTTCATGTCCGAATCCTTGGTGGCGCCGCCGGCGCGGCTGATGGCCTCGGCCACGGTCAGCGGGGTTTCGTTCATGGCCAACACCCCCGGTTGCTTGACCTCGCCGACCACCGCCACCCGGTGAGCCTGAAACGACAACACCCGAATGTCGAGTTTGACCTTCTTGAAAAAACGCGACAATTCGCGGGTCAGCTCTTCGCGCACTTCCGGAATGGTCTTGCCGCCGACATGAAGATTGCCGACATAGGGGTAATACAGATCGCCGTTGTCGTCGACCACCTTACCTGCCATCTCCGGCAGAATTTTTTCACCGCCGGGATCGTTCAATTCCGGGTGCTCCCACACCGTAATCTGCAACCGGTCCTGCGGTCCGATCCGGTAACTGGTCTTGGTATTGTCCACCGGCAGCAATTGGCCGACCGCCTGTTGCCGGGCCACTTCCTTCTCGATGATCAGGTCGGCGGTGATCGGCATGACACGGACTTTCTCCTTTACCAACTGGCCGTCCTTTCGGGCCGGCAACTCGATTTCGGTCAAGCCGTTACTGTCGGTGTTCATGTCCATGCCGGGCGCCAGAAAACAACCCGGTAGCGCTAACGTCAACAGGATGGGAAGCAGTCTGTACATGCTCAGGTTTCCTTAATAGGCGTTTTTGTTGATAAAACCGGTCAGTACGGTGCGGAAGGCGATCTCGATATCGAACCACAACGACCAGTTCTGGATGTAATACAAATCGTGCTCGATGCGCCGGTTCAAGTCGGTGTCGCCGCGCCAGCCGTTGACTTGGGCCCAGCCGGTGATACCGGCCTTGACCATGTGTTTTTTCATGTAGTTGGGCACTTGTTCCTTGAACACTTCGACGAAGTCCGGCCGTTCCGGGCGCGGGCCGACCAAGGACATGTCGCCGCGCAAAACGTTGATCAATTGCGGCAATTCGTCCAGGCTGGTTTTGCGCAGGAAGCTGCCGAACGGAGTAGCCCGATTTTCGCCGGGCTTGGCCCAGACCGCGCCGGTTTTGGACTCGACATCCACCGGCATCGAGCGGAATTTCAGCATGGTAAATTTGCGGTTGTTCCAGCCCACCCTGACCTGACGGTAAAACACCGGGCCGGGCGAACTCAGCTTGACGCCGACAGCGATCAACAGCATCAGCGGGCTGATCAGCACCAGTAAAATCAACGCCAGCAAACGGTCTTCGACTTCTTTGATGTAGCGGTTGACGCCGTGCAGCGGCGACACCGAAAAATCCAGAGTCGGAATGCCGGCCACGGTGTTCAGGCTGAGAAACTTGCTTTGTTTAAAGGCAAAGCAATCGATTACCAGCCGGATGCTGACCGGCAAATGCCGCAATTGGTATTGGGCCCGCTCGGTCAGGGATTCGCCTTGATAAGCCACCCAGACCTCGTCGATAGCGTGCCGGTCGATCAGGGCCGGCAAGTCAGCCAATCTGCCCAGGCACGGCAGGTCATGGTCGTTCAGCGGCTGCCGACCGGCGCCGCGGTCGTCAACATAACCCACCGCCTGCAAACCGGCCCAGGGCGAATGGTTCAACTGCCGCGCCACCGCCACCGCCATTTGATTCAGGCCGACCATGATGATTTTGCCCTGCGACCAACCCCGTGCCCGCAGCCAACGCAAAACCTGCGACATCACCGAGCGCGCAGCCAGTACGCAAACCAAACCCAGCACACCCCAGGAGGCAATCCAGCGGTAACTGGAACCGAACCAGACATGCAAGCGCACCAGAAACACGATGGAAACCACCGCCAGCAGCGCGAGCACCCAGGCTCTAACGATGCGGGCGATCTCGCCGCGCATCGCATCGTTGCGCCAGGGCCGATAGACCTGGCCGATTTCGAAGAAAATGATGGCGCCCAACACGCCCAATGCGATCACGATCCGGTAATGCTGGTCGATCGCGTAATCGCGCAACCAGAAAAAATGCGCCGCCCAGGCAGCGGCTAACAGCATCGCCACGTCGATGATCCGCAAAAGCAGAATCACGGTATGGCCGTATTGGCGAAAGAGCCCGTTGAAGATATTTCCGAAGCCGAGTGGCATAGCGGCGTTCCCCCTGTTGCGTCTAGTTCCGAAGACTTAAGGACGCCATCCTTGGCATCCTCAACCTGTTGCCGGGTTTGCGATTCAGCAGTGCCGGCTTGGGTACAAAGCTTACCGGCGCAAAATGAGAGAAAACCTGGGGGTTTAATTAAGAGCAGATGAGAGAGAAATTAGAGTTGGATAAGCGAGCTGAACCGTTCAGCGTCATCGAGCTCAACCCAATCGCAGGCCCGGAAATGAACCGCTCCCGCTCAGTGAACGGATAGCCAAACAGCCCAGGATCATGCATTGAAATGGGCAGCTGCGGGAGCGCCCCTCGAATTCGGCGTTATTTTGTGCAGAGTCACATTGCCGAATCTCGGTTTTGCGGCATACCCAAAAGCCGGACACAACTCTCAATAAATTGAGACTCAATTTTCTTAAATATCTCCCGAACAGCAACTTCGCCAAAGCTGCAGGCCGATTCTGGTGCAGCAATTTTCAGGGGGATACATCAATGAACAACCAAACCTTCATCGCTTCCGCGCTACTCAGCTCGTTGTTGGGCTGCGCCGCAACATCTGAACAGACGGCATCGATAGACGCCGACCCCAGCCAAAGCTTACCGGCCACCGCAGCCGGCATTCCCACGGAGACTATCTACTTTGCATCACGCGAAGACGCGGAAAAGGCATTGGTCGGCTACAACTACGGCCTCACCATGCTCGCTGACGGCCGGGTACAGGCCTTTGTCTCCGGGTTGAACGGTTCCGGTCAGTCCAATCCGTTGTCGGTAATCAACGACAATGCCCAAAAATCCTTGTCCAATGCCACCCAAGCTAGCCAAACTGCGGAATCCGAAACCCCGTTTCCGACGATTACCCTGCCCGGCAATGTGAACGGCCAAGCCGCCATCGACGCATTGGGCAGTAACTTGCCGCTGGTGGCTCAGGCTTACGACATGTCCGCCGAACGCCTGGAAAACATTCTGCAAACCGACCAAACCGCGTGGATAGACCAAGGCGGCCGCTTGCTTTACGTCGAATCCGATACCAAGCCGGTACCCGAACCGCAGGGCGGGAACAGCGCCGCTAACGAAGCCTACGCAACCACGGCCGAATCTTCGACCTTTTCATCGTTGGCAACCTCGACGGCAGATCCGTTTGCATTGCACAGTAAACCCGGCTCGAACCGGGTCATTTATCTGGATTTCAACGGCCACGTCGCCAGCAACACGGCCTGGAACAGCGGCACGTTGACTGCTCAGGCCTACGATACCGACGGCAATCCGGGCGCATTCAGTAGCGCGGAGTTGAGTAATATCCGCGAAATTTGGCAACGCGTCGCTGAAGATTATGCGCCGTTCGATGTGGACGTCACTACCCAAGAGCCGACGGCGGGTGCGCTGCAACGCACCAGCAGCAGCGATGCTCAGTACGGTACCCGAGCGGTGATCACCCGCTCCATGCCGGAACTTTGCAGCCAGTCCTGCGGTGGCGTGGCTTATGTCAATGTTTTCTCATACTATTCCTCCACCACGCCGGACCGTTACCAACCCGCCTGGGCGTTCTTCGATAAATTGGGCAACGGTTTTCCGAAATATGTTGCCGAAGCGGTATCGCACGAAGTCGGGCATAACCTGAACCTGAATCACGATGGCACATCGACCGTCGGCTATTACTCCGGCCATGGCAGCGGTGCCACCGGTTGGGCGTCGATTATGGGAGTCGGCTATTACAAACCGGTGTCGCAGTGGAGCAAAGGCGAGTATCCCGACGCCAATAATCTACAGGACGATATCGCGGTCATCAGCGCGGCCGGCATTCCGATCCGCGCAGACGACTATCCGAGCACAACCGCAAGCGCCGCGCCGCTGTCAGGCGATGCCGCTGCCGTATCGCAAACCGGCGTGATCGAGCGCAATACCGATGTCGACGTGTTTACCTTCTTTACCGACGGCGGCAACGTGCAGTTCAACGTCGGTTCCGGTTCTGTGGCTCCGAATCTGGATATTTCGCTGAAACTGGTCGACAGTGCCGGCAATACCGTGAGCGCGGCAAATCCGGCGGATAGCCTGTCCGCGGCAGTAACCGCGACCTTGCCTGCCGGCCAATATTTTCTGCAAGTGGAAGGCGTCGGATTCGGCGACTTGACGACCGGCTACTCCGACTACGGCAGCGTTGGGCAATATCAAATCACCGGCAACTACCCGAAAAGCTCGACCACGCTGGTTTCACCCACCGCGGTAATTTCCGCATTGCCGACCAGCGGCGATGCACCGCTGACCACCACCTTCAACGGCTCTGGCTCCAGCGACCAGGACGGCAGCATCGTCAGCTACGACTGGAACTACGGCGACGGCAGCAGCAACGGCAGTAGCAGCAGTGCAAGCCACGTCTACAACACACCGGGCAGCTATACGGCAACTTTGATCGTAACCGACAATAGCGGCTTGAAAAACAGCACCACGCAAACGGTTAACGTGACGCAAACACCGGTCGCGGCGAACATGAAGGTAGGCAGTACAAAGATCTCGCGTAAATTATTGAGCCGGGGCAAGTCACAGTGCGTGGCCAGTGTCACGGTCAACTACGGCACGTCCGGCGTCGCCAGCGCGACGGTATATGGAAACTGGAGCGGTTCGGTCGCCACAACATCGGGCTCCACTACGGTGACGGGCAAAACGTCCGGAACCACGGCAACCAACGGCAACGTCAGCATCAGCAGTTCGACTTTGCCGAGCAGCACCTCCGGTACCTGCGCATTCACGGTCACCAACGTCGTCAAATCCGGCTTCAGTTACGACGGTAGCGGTCAAGTTGCGGGCAGCTTTTCCTGGTAAGGCACCAGCAGTATGCAACGGGCGCGGTTAACGCCGCGCCTAGTTTGCGATTCCACTCGCCGCCAACGGGTATCCAAAACAGATACCCGTTGGGCTCCAACATTCCGGCCACAACGGCACATCCCCTTAGCCCGCAGTCAAAAGACGGTAAATGGCCTCGGGTAAAACATACACCGGGCTAGCCGAAATCGGCACGCCGGCGATACCTGACGCATCGGTCGCCAATTTCCGCATCTGCCCGACCACATCCACCAAAACCCATTGCCGCTCAGAGTCGAGTTGTACCGGCCACACACCCTCGCCTTGCTCGCGCCAAAGCATCAGGATTTCGCCGAAATAACCGGCCTGGACGTTGGCGTCGTAGGTAGCGACCGGCCGATACGGCAGGCCGTCGATCAGCGCGCTGGCGGTGTACAGCGCCGCTTCGCCGGGTTTGTGACCGAGCGAATAATCCCAGATTCGGCCGTAAGCCAGGTCGTATTCATGGGCGATGCAAAACGCCACGCCCAGATAATCAGGGCGGCTATTCACCCAAGCCACGATTTTGGCCACCTGCTCCGCCTGCCAGCGCCGACCGCTGAAACCGTGCATGGCCTTAGCGCCGGTTTCGCCCAGCCAGAACGGCAATTTATTGGTTTTACCCAGGCTGGCATGAGCCGCCAACACGCCGCGCTCGTCTTCCAACTCGCCGTTGCCGATCGGCCCGCCGAAGCGCGGCGGCCGTTGCGGGTAGGCGTGCACGTCCCAGGCATCCTGGACATTATCCAAACCCAGTTGCAACACCTGCTTGAACCAGTCGCCCTCACCCGGCCGCACCAGGCTGCCGCCCAGGTAATGGGCATCGTTGCGGGCTTGATGGACCATTTGGTATTCCGACTTCGCCCGTTCCAGCCAATGCGTAGGTTCGCGCAGTTTTTGCCATTCCGGCTCGTGGCGAATGTCGATCTCGTTGCTAGCTTTGAAGAAGCGGGTAAAACCGGCGGCAGCATCAACAAAACGGCGGCCGTCTTCAGGTTTGTCGTTCAGCCAATGGCTGTCGCCGGATGAATCGGCAAACAGGTCCAGACCGCGCTGTTTGGCTTGCTCCCACAATAGCCGGTATTGCGGATCGAAGCCCGGATAACTAGCCAGGCTTCTGAAAATGCCCATCCGCTCCAGCCAATCGAAGTAAGCGCCGGTTTGGCGGAAACTTTTGTCGCCGTCAGCCAAGGCATAGTAATCGTTGTTCCAGACTTTCTTTTGCACCAGCCGTTGCTTTTGGGCGTTGTTGCCGGCGACGACGCTAAAACCGTCGGCCGGATAGTGCATGATCGGCCGGCCGTCTTCGGTGTACAAAGACGGATATATGGCGTAATAGCCGGGCTGGTCGAGTTTGCCGAAATCGGCTTCGACCTGGCCGGGGAAGCGGCTGCGAATCTCCCGCTCGGCGATTTGCCGACCGCTGTAATCGACCAACCGCAGACGCAATTTGGCCGGGAAGCGCGGCAGCGGCGTCTCCAGTTTGGCTTCCTCCAAAATCGGCTGCCAGCGCAGATCGATACTCAGCTTGATCGGCTCACCGGGATGCGGAAGATTGGCCGGGGCAGTATTGAAAATCACCGGCCTGAGTTTGGCGGCGATCTGGTTCAGGGCCAGATCGGCATCAGGATCGGCGGTTTGCGTCCGCAGGCCTTCGAGAGGCTTGCCGCCGGCGTCGCTGAACAGCCCGGCAAAGTAAAAGCGCTGGCCCTGATCGTGTTGCATCACCAGTTTCACCAGCAAGCTATGCCAACCCGGCGTCAAATTTAACGCGGCCACTTGCGGCGCTTGCGGCCGCTCGGCGCTGGCGGTGGCCAGCAAGCCTTCTGTGGTCAAGCCGTGCAGCAGGGCTTGAGCTTGAGCGCCCAGCGAGGCCTTGAAGCCCGCTGGCGGTAGTCCGTCATCCGTCAGAGGCAATGCCTGCCCGTCCAGCCAGGCTGCCGCTTTAATGCCGGACTGGTGCAGATGCAATTGTGCTTGCAGAGGACGGTCGGCGTGCAGATAAAGTTGTGCGTAGCCGGTGCCGCGCGACCAGCCGTAGGCGTGTTCGGTGCTGTCCACAATCGTGGTTTCACCGTTGGCATCGGTCGCCGCCACCTGCCAGTTGCGTAGTTTACCCCCCATCATTGCCAGACTCAGATAGGACTGATCGGGATTGGGCCTGGCTATAGTTTCCGTGTCCAAACCAAATACCGACAGACCGGCTTGACCGTCCTGCAAACCGCCGACCAGCCAGGCGGCCGGGATGCCGTTTTTTAACAGCACTGGCGTTGGCGCCGGGATTGCAACAGGTTGCGGCATCCAGCCGATTTGGTCCGGCTCGGCTAGAAATTTTGCCACGCTTGCTGCGTCGTCCGGCTGAGTCAAAACGCCCAGCACGGTGTGATGATCGTCGGTGACGATGGCCGCCGGCAATGTCGGCAGATTCAGATCGCGCGCCATGGTTTCGGCGGCTTGGCCGATCAAATAAGTCACCGGCATGTTTTGATAATGTGCTCTTGCCGCATCGGCGGCCAAACCGCGCAACAAACGCTCGCCGTGTGCGCCGCTACCGTCCAGTACCAACAAACGCCGCGGGCCTTTGGCATCAGGTCTGGTCAAAGCCAAAAACCGGTTGCGCAGTTGCGCCTGCTCGCCGGTCATCGCCGCGGCCAGCGGCTGTTGCAATTGCAGTAAAAAGGCGTCGAACACCTTGGCGCCGTCGGCCTTGCCGCTGTTTTCAATGTTCAGCCAGCGGTCGCCGGGCAACAAAGTCAAAGTCTCGGCGGCGGGCAGCCATTGATATTGCCACGGCGTGGTGTTGGTCAGGGCAAATTCGCCGCGGCTCGCCAACTCCTCCGGCTTGGCACCGGCCTTGACGCTAAAGCGCTGCTCGACTTGCGAGACCTCGCCGCCGCTTTTGTAGCGGGCCCACAACCGGTATTGGCCGGGCTTGCTGTCCGGAGGCAACGCAAAACGGAAGCTGCCGCTCCAGTCACCGAAGCCGGAATGGAACAACAAGGCTTCGTCCTGCTCGATCGCCAACGCACCGGTATTGGTGCCGGCCTCGGCCGTGCCCTGCACCGCCGTCAGATGGTCCGGTTTCGGCAAATCCAGCAAAGCCGGGGCCTTGCCCAGTTCCAGCAGTAGCGCCGGTTGATTGGCGGTCGCGGTCACCGGCAATTCCGCCCACGGCGATGCCAGTAAAAACGCATCGAACACCTTGGCATCGTGGCCGGCGCCAATGTTGCGCACTTCGATGACCCGGTCACCAGACTTGAGTTGAATCGGTTCCGGACCGCTCAACCAGGCGTAATCCCAGCCTTTCGGCGTCAGTTGTAAGCTGCCGCGCTGTTGCAGATGGTTAACATCCGGCCCGGCCCATATAGCAAAGGTCTGCCGGCACACCGCCGGATCGCCACCCTGACGCCAGCGCGCCCAAAACCGAAAATCGCCGGAGACGGCCTGAGTCAAATGGAAGCGAAACGCCGCCCGCCATTGACCAAAGCCCGGATGCAATACGTTGACCGCCTCCGGCTCGACTTGCCAAGCAACCCCGTGCTGAAAATCTGGCAACAGTTGGCCAGAAACAGCTAGTACATTCGCTATTAAGCGGGATGGAGCGCTTGCCGCGCTGCCAAGTTCGAGTAACACGACCGGCTGACCGGTTAGCGCCGAAACCGGTATCCCTGCCACCTCGCCGCCATCGGCAATCGCCGGTCGCGCACCGGCGATTGCCAACCATGCGACAACCGGTATGGCCAAGCGACACCCCCGAATTCGGGGGGATGGGAATGTTCGCCAAGACACCAGATAATGCGAAATCTCGGCGGCGAATTGCCGTAGAACGGCCAATGAAAAAATAAGCATGCAAGTCCTTGTCGATTAGCAACACTCCGGGCAGCCCCGGAATCGTAAACATCCCTGTAAACTGCATCATATGACAATCCGCATCGTTTTCCGACAACCGGGAAACGCCAAGGCCGACGCAATACCACTGACAACGCAAATACGATTTTTTGCAGGCCCCGTCACGAATTTCATCAGCCAAGCTATACTATTGCGGATTTACAGACGCTGTCGCCAAGGATGAAATTCAAAAACCTGCTGTCTCTGAAATCCCTGATTGTGCTGGGATTTGTCATTGCCGTGATCCCGCTGTTCCTGGCCGTGATGTACGCTGCATTCGGCATGCGCCAGACTTCGGCTTTGGGCCGAACCGTCAATTCGCAAGTATTCGAACAAACCAAAACCATCCGCTTGGTATTGCAACGAGCCTCCGATATCGAGCGCAAAGCCAAGTTGTTCGTGCTGCTATCCGACCCCGAATTGCGCCAACCTTACGAACGCCAGTCCTACGAAACCGTCCGCGCTTCGTTCAAACAGGCATTGAGCGATCTGTTGAAACTGCAGGTCGACAACCGCATCGCGTTGCTGGTCAACGAATTGTCGGAAAAGGAAAACCTGATCTACCAGCAAATCATCGGTTCAGAGGGCGACAACAACCTGAAACTGCCGCTGGACGAGGCCTTTCAAGGGCTGCGCGAATCGTCATACACGCTGTCGCGCGAGTTCGAAAGCCACGTCGATCATGAATTCAACGAGCTCCGGCAAATGTCGGAATCGCTGGAGCAAGGCTTGTTAATCAGAGGCGCCGCGCTGTTGGCCTTGTCGTCAGCCGCAATTGCGCTGCTGTTGCTGGTGATTTCGCGCTCGATGCGACAATTGGATTCCTCGATCCGACGTTTGGGTGCCGGGGAACTGAAGGAGCCGGTAGCCGTCAGCGGTCCGTCCGATTTGGCGTTTCTCGGCAACCGCCTGGAATGGTTGCGCACCCGGCTGATGGAGCTGGAATCGTCGAAGCAGCAATTCATCCACAACGTCGCCCACGAAATCGAGGCGCCGCTGGCCGGCATCCGCTATGGCGCCGAACAAATGGCCGACGAGGCCGAACTGGACGGCAATCTGCGCCAACAGGACATCGTCCGCAAGCTGGGCGCCAACATCGACAAACTGCAAGCCGTTTCGGACGACTTGCTGCGTTACAGCAAATTGAGCGCGCAAAGCGAAGCCAAACGCAAACAAACTTTGAATATGAAGGAGTTGCTGGAAACGGTGGTCGCCGAGTTTCAACCGGCGCTGGCAACCAAATCGATCGAAATGCGCATGTTGTTGCGGCCGGTGCATATTTCCGGCAACGCCCCGCAACTGCGCGGCATCATTGAGCAACTGCTGGACAATGCGGTGAAATTTTCGCCGCCGAAAGGCGAAATCCGCATCATGCTGCGAGACACCGGCACTCAGATGGAACTGGAAGTCGAAGACGAAGGCCCGGGAATTCCACTGGACGAACGGGCGCACGCCTTCGAACCGTTCTACCGCGGCAAGGCGGCGCAGGCCGAGGACATTCCGGAAGGTCCGGGCCTGGGGCTGGCCATCGTCAAGGAATACGTCGCCAACCACCAGGGCAATGTCGAAATCATCGACGCCCGACAAGACCAACACGGCGCCCGTATCCGGGTGCAATTGCCGCTAAACGGGGAGTTCTAAACCAACCATGACGTTTTTCAACCCGCGCCTGTTACTACCGGCGCCGCTGATTCTATTATTCGCCGGCTGCGCCGAAGTCGATTCCAACGTGCGGCAGGGGCCGCCGGTGGCCGCCGCCGCACCGACCGTCCATTCCGACTTCGAGGATTTGCTGGATTTCGGCGCCAACCTGGCGGCGATGAACAGCCAAGGCCGAAGCGAAACCTGCCGCGGCCTGGCGAAACGGCATAAGGAAAACCCGGACAAGACCATAACCCTGCAATTGATGACCGGCCGCCTGTTGTCGGACGCCTGCGGCGACATCCCGAAAATCCTGGACGAATTGGCCGACATCCCGCCGGAAAGCTACGCCGATGACCGCACCCGCCGACTGGTGGCGATCCATACCGAAGCCTTGAAGCGGATCAACAGCACCAACAAGAAAGTCGGATCATTGGAACGCAAGCAAAAATCGGTGCAGAACGTGCTGGATGCCAAGGAAACCGCCGGTTCGAAAAAAACCGAATCGCACCTGCTGCGGGAAAAGCTGGAAGCCATCCGTTCCATGGAAAAACAGTTGGACGAAACCGGCGACGCCAAATAGCAGCCATGTTTCGGTTTCGGCTGGCCATCGTCATGTTCATTTCGTTCGGCTTCGTCCTCAGCCTGGGCGTGGCCCTGTATCTGGGCGCCGACGAAATGGCCCTGCACTTCCAGCACAGCCAGACTGCTTACGAAACCTTCGACGATTACGAACAGTTGTCGCAGGAAGCCTACCGCCATTTCAAACAGCGGATGGACCGGCTGATTACCGCGAATCCGAATTCGGAAACCGGCGTCGAATCGTCCAAGCGGCGGCTGCAAGCAGCGATCCAGGCGCTGAGGGACACCGCGGTCAAGGAACCGGTGATCGGCGGCGAGACTTGGGTCGACAAGCCGGCCGAGCTGGAACGCGTCGCCCATTTGACGGCGTTTTTGGAAGCCAGCGAATACCGCTTCGAAGAGGTGGAGCGCTTGCGCCTGCAAGGCAAACTGGCGAACGCCGTGCAGGCCTTGACCAAATTTACCGAAGAGGAAATCGACGGCAAATTTCAGCCCTTGATCGATGCCGCGATCGACGCCGAACGCGAAAAGGCCAAGCAAGCCAAGCGCGAATTGGAAAGCCTGGTCCGCCAGTCGCGGCTGACCGCTATCCTGGCGTCCGTGACGGCCGCGCTGTTCAGCCTGATGTCCGGCATCCTGTTGATGCGTCGCTTCCGCCGGCCGATCCAGGCTCTGATGAAAGGTACCGACGAAATCGCCAGCGGCAATCTGGAATACCGGATCAAACTCTATACCCGCGACGAATTCGCTTATCTGGCCAGCCACTTTAATCAAATGGCGCAAGAGCTTGAAGTTCAACAAAACAAGTTGCGCGAAAGCCGGGCGGTACTGGAGCAACGGGTAGCGGAACGGACCTTGGAATTGAATCTGCTGAACGAGGAATTGAAGCGGATGGACAAGGCCCGCCGCGAGTTTTTGGCCGACATCAGCCACGAATTGCGGACGCCGATTACGGTAATCCGCGGCGAGGCCGAAGTCACCTTACGCGGCGAAGATCGCCATACCGAAGAATACAAGGATGCATTACAACGCATCGTCGAGCTGGCGATGCAGCTTGGCAAATACGTCAACGATTTGCTGTTTCTGGCCCGTGCCGAAACCGCCCATCTCCAATTCGAGTGGGGCAAGGTCGATCTGGCCGAGCTGGTCGGCAATGCGGTCGAGGACTTTCAGGTCATGGCCGAGGAGCGTTCGCTCAGCGTATCGTTCTCGGGTCCGGAGCACCCGGTCTGGGTACGCGGCGATAAGCAGCGCTTAAGACAGGTGCTATTTATTTTGGGAGAAAATGCGTGCCGCTACTCAAATCCCGGGGGGCATATTTCGGTAGCCTTATGGGTGCAGGGTAAGGAAGCGAGTTTCAGCCTTACCGACCAGGGGATCGGTATTCCCAGCGGAGATTTGGAACGCATTTTCGAGCGACACTTCCGTAGCGATAACGCGCAAAGTTCGCGCGACGAAGGCTCCGGCCTGGGCCTGCCGATGGCAAAATCGATTACAAAAGCGCACGGCGGGCGCGTTGCGGTGGACAGCCGGGAGAACCTCGGCTCGACCTTTACCGTAACTTTGCCGTTGCTACCCAGTACATAGGAATAAGCACACATGAGCGATAAATACACATCATCCGGTAATTTGAGCGGCATGGGCTACATGCGCGTGCTGCTGGTGGAAGACGACGAACGCATCGTCGATTTCGTCCAGCGCGGCCTGAAGGCGGAAGGCTATTCCGTGGAAGTGGCTCGTACCGGCCAAGAGGCGATTGCCCTCGGCGGCGAAGGTTCGTTCCAGGTGATCGTGCTGGACCTGGGGCTGCCGGACATGAACGGTCGCCAGATTTGCGAACGCCTGCGTGGTAACGGCGTCGATACGCCGGTATTGATGCTGACTGCGCGCGACACCGTGCAGGATAAAGTTTCGGGTCTGCGCGCCGGCGCCGACGATTACATGACCAAGCCGTTTGCTTTCGAGGAATTGCTGGCGCGGATCGAAGTACTGCTACGCCGCCGCGGCGGCGACATCAAATCGGAAGCCAAAGAACTGCGCATCGCCGATCTGGTATTGAATGGCGAAACCCACGAAGTACGCCGCGGCAATACCGCGATCGAGCTGACGCCGAAGGAATTCGCGCTATTGGAATGCTTCATGCGCATGCCCGGCAAGGTCTTGAGCCGTACCCGGATACTGGAGCAGGTTTGGGGCTACAGCGCCGACCCGCTGACCAATGTGGTCGACGTTTACATCCGCCAGTTGCGCCGCAAAATCGACGACGATTACGAACAAAAACTGCTGAAAACAGTGCGCGGTTTCGGCTACAAACTCGAAGCGCCCTAAGTCCTGCCTCAAGCCGGCCGGGCGCAGACCGGCCGGGCCGAATTGTCTATAATCCGCGTACCTGACAGCCGCGGCTTATCGAATGCAACTCACCTTACTCGACTCCGACCAACCCGAACAGGCTTTTCCGCCTTTACATAAGGCACTGAAAGAACCCAACGGCCTGCTCGCCTTCGGCGGCTGCCTGTCGCCGAAACGGATCGTCAATGCCTACCGCCACGGCGCGTTTCCCTGGTTCAACCCCGGCGAGCCCATCCTGTGGTGGTCGCCGGACCCGCGCCTGGTGCTGTTTCCGGAGCATTTGCAAGTCTCGCGCAGCCTGACCAAGACCCTGCGCAAAGGCCGGTTCGAGATCCGCTACGATACGGCATTCAAAGAAGTAATTGCTGCCTGCGCCGCGCCGCGTAGCGACAGCGGCGGCACCTGGATCACCGACGACATGCGCCGGGCTTATCAGACCTTGCACCATCTCGGTATTGCCCACAGCTGCGAAGCCTGGCTGGACGGTAAGCTGGCCGGCGGCCTCTACGGTTTGGCCATCGGCCAGGTCTTCTTCGGCGAATCGATGTTCCACCGCGAAACCGACGCCTCGAAAGTGGCGTTCGTCAATCTGGTCGAACGTCTGAGCGGCTGGGGTTACCGTTTGATCGATTGCCAAGTACGCAGCGAACATCTGCTCAGCCTGGGTGCCGAGGAAATTCCGCGCCAACGCTTCGCCGAATTGCTGGAACAGCTTTGCCGGCAAGCCCCCGCGGCCGAGGCCTGGCACTGATGGGCAACTTGCCGATTTGGCTGGACGACGAACGCGCGTGCGGCTACCTGTCCGACCGGCAGGCCCGCTCCGGCTTCGTGCATCCGTCGGTAACAATGACGCCGCAACTATACTGGCAACTGATCGCGCTCGGCTTCCGCCGCAGCGGCGACTACGTTTACAAACCTTACTGCCGGTCCTGTAAAGCTTGCGTGCCGACCCGGCTGCCGGTCGCCTCGTTCGCGCCCGACCGCCGGCAGAAACGTTGCCGCAAGCGTAACGCCGATACCCGTAGCGTCATCAAGCCGGCCGAGTTCGACCCCCGCCATTTCGACTTATACCGGCGTTACCTGGCGGCCCGCCACGACGATCCGCACAAAGAACCGATCGAACCGGATGATTATCTGAATTTTCTCGGCAGCCGCTGGTGCGATACCCGCTTCGTCGAATTTCTGATCGGCGGCCGACTGGCGGCAGTTGCGGTGGTGGATATCGTCGACGACGGCTTATCGGCGGTCTATACCTTCTTCGATCCCGAGTTTGCCGACTACAGCCCAGGCGTCTATGCCGTGTTATGGCAAATCGAAACCGCCGCGCAATGGGGCTTACCTTACGTTTATCTGGGCTTTTGGATCGAAGACTGTCGTAAAATGCGCTACAAAATCGAATATCAGCCGCTGCAGGGCTTGATCCGCGACCGGTGGCAACCCCTTTCAAATCATACAATCAACGAGGAATAAGCAGTGCCGAAAGCCAACGAACTGAAACTGGGAACCGCGATCGAAATCAACGGCGAACCGTATGTGGTCAAGCACATCGACGTGCGCAATCCGACCTCGCGCGGCGCGACGACGCTGTATAAAGTCCGCTTCAACCACATGAAAACCAAGCAGAAGCTGGACGAAACCTTTAAAAGCGACGACATGCTGAAAGCGGCCGATTGTTCGCGCTGCAACGTGCAGTTTTCCTACCAGGACGGCGACACCTACTACTTCATGAACAGCGAGACCTACGACCAATACGCGCTGTCGGCCGAGGATTTGGAAGGTCAAACCTTATACCTGACCGACGGTCTGGACGGCATCATCATGTTGCTGATGGACGACGCGCCGCTGGGCATCCAGTTGCCGACCACGGTAACGCTGCAAATCGTCGAAACCCCGCCGGCCATGAAAGGCTCCAGCGCCACCAAGCGGACCAAGACCGCCAAACTTACCACCGGCCTGGAAGTGCAGATTCCGGAGTACATCGAGTCCGGCGAACTGATCAAGATCAACAGCGAAACCGGCGAGTTCTCCTCGCGCGCCTAAGTGCTTGATGCTAATCAGGCCACCACGTTACGGACGCATTGCCGGGCGTAGGCATTGATGGGCACGTTACTGTCCAGATAGTGATTAAACAATTCATTGATCGTAACCGGATTCAAAAAGGCATAAATGCCGCAGCCGGTTATGGCAATGAATTGCCGGCTCAAGGTTTCGATGAACACAATCCGCAAATTGTTGATTTCGTTAGTTTGATGCATAGTTTCCATGACACTCTCCCGAGGCTGTTGATCGAATTCGATCAAGTAAATGCATTAGTTGCGCCAGCAGAAAAACCCCTATAAAAATCAGAATCATAAATCCTGGTCGGCATTATCGGCGGCCCATTCCGTGACGGCCTGCCGTCACGGCTTACGGCATCTCGTACCGGCGCAATTTTCGCATCACTCCGGCGCCATCCGCCGCCCTTGTTCACACCGAAAATCCAGGTATCGATCCGGGTCGGTTTAGCAGGCCTGGCATGAGCCGGGAATTGAGGCTTGGATCAAGGGTAATGGTGGCAGTGGTGTTTGTCGGTGACGCGCACCACTGTCCGGCGGTGACTTTTTTAACAGTGACCGGGCCAAAACGGCGGACGCCAGCGCCCGTAGTCCGGCGATAGCCAAGGCCGAGGATATTTAGATACCGCCGCAGTTGAGCGCCATCGGGCAATGCAGTATAGTGCCGCGGCATGAAGATTCGGCCGATGTTTACCGCACCCACAGCAAGCCGCGCGCCGGCTGCCACCCGCTTGCCGTCCGGGCTGCCTCTAAGACTGCTGCCCTGAGGGGCGTGCAATCTTTCTTTATCAAGTAAAATCACCCTTTTCCATATTCTCGGCTCGAGGCCGAACGTTTCATGAACGGAGCCCTCATGAAAGACCAATTGATTATTTTCGATACCACCTTGCGCGACGGCGAACAAAGCCCCGGCGCGTCGATGACCCGCGACGAAAAAGTCCGCATCGCGCGGGCGCTGGAGCGGATGAAGGTCGACGTCATAGAGGCCGGCTTCCCGGCCGCCAGCCAGGGCGATTTCGAGGCGGTCCAAGCCGTCGCCGATGCGATTAAAGACAGCACCGTCTGCGGCTTGGCGCGGGCGCTGGACAAGGACATCGACCGCGCCGGCGAAGCATTGAAAGGCGCGAAAAGTTCGCGCATCCACACCTTCATCGCCACGTCGCCGATCCACATGGCGAAGAAACTCAACATGCAGCCCGACCAAGTCATCGAGTACGCGGTCCGCGCGGTCAAACGCGCCCGCCAGTACACCGACAACGTCGAGTTTTCGCCGGAAGACGCCGGCCGCTCGGAAGAGGATTTCCTGTGCCGGATCTTGGAGGCGGTGATCGACGCCGGCGCCACTACCCTGAACATCCCGGACACCGTCGGTTACAGCATGCCGCAACAGTTCGGCGCCACCATCGCCAATTTGATTCAGCGGATACCGAACTCCGACAAAGCCATCTTCTCGGTGCATTGCCATAACGACTTGGGTTTGGCCGTGGCCAACTCGCTGGCGGCGGTGATGAACGGCGCGCGCCAGGTCGAATGCACCATCAACGGTTTGGGCGAGCGCGCCGGCAACGCCTCGCTGGAAGAAGTGGTGATGGCGATCCGCACCCGCCAGGATTTCTTTCAATGCGATACCCGCCTGGATACCCGCGAAATCGTCACCTGCTCGAAACTGGTGTCGTCGATCACCGGCTTTCCGGTGCAGCCGAACAAGGCTATCGTCGGCGCCAACGCTTTCGCCCACGAGTCCGGCATTCATCAGGACGGCGTGCTGAAAAACCGCGAGACTTACGAAATCATGCGCGCCGAGGACGTAGGTTGGACCACCAACCGCATGGTGCTCGGCAAGCATTCCGGCCGCAACGCCTTCAAAACTCGGATGGCGGAATTGGGCGTGGAGTTCGCCGGCGAAACCGATTTGAACGACGCTTTTTACCGTTTCAAACAACTGGCCGACAAGAAACACGAGATTTTCGACGAAGACTTACAGGCTCTGATTTCCGAACAAAGCTTCGAAGCCGAAGACGAGCACATCAAACTGGTGGCCTTAAAGGTCTGCTCGGAAACCGGCGAAGTACCGAACGCCACCGTGACCATTTTGGTGGACGGCAAGGAAATGACCGGCAGCGCCAGCGGCGGCGGCGCAGTCGACGCCAGCCTGAAGGCCATCGAAAGCCTGGTGCAAACCGGCGCCACCCTTGCCTTATATTCGGTGAACAACATCACCACCGGCACCGATTCGCAGGGCGAAGTGACCATCCGGTTGGAAAACGCCGGCCGCATCGTCAACGGCTCCGGCGCCGATACCGACATCGTCATCGCCTCGGCCAAGGCCTACATCAACGCGGTCAACAAGCTGCAAAGTCCCGAGCAGCGCCAGCATCCGCAGAAAGGCGATGTCTAGCCGCTGACGATGGAAGAATCGGTCCGCTTGCAATATTTGGAGGCGATGGGCATCGATGTCTGGGTTCCCCGACATCCGCCCGTCGTCGCCGAGCAAGCGGTTGCCCCCCCTGTAGGGAGGGCATCGCCAAGCGAAGCCGACCGCGTCGGCTCCCCCGCCAACAAAGCTGCGCCAACAGCGGAACATCCGGCCAAAAACGAAACTACCGTCAATCACCAGAACGTAGGCTGGATTGAGCATCGCGATACCCAGCATCCGGCCGCTGACGCATCCAGCCAACCGGGTTCGCCCGCGATCTCTACAGCAACCACCGTATCTGCAACGGCCGGCGGCGAGACCATTCCCACTCCGCCGCCAACTCGTATAAGCTTGGAGTTGACGACCGGACCCGCTCTAGTTTCATCGCCACCGCACCACCCAAAACCCCATACCGACGACCACGCCTGGAAAGACCTGCAACACCAGGTCTCGATCTGCCGTGCTTGTTCGTTGTGCGAAACCCGCACCCAGACCGTGTTCGGCGTCGGCAACAAACATGCGGATTGGCTGCTGATCGGCGAAGCGCCCGGCCGCGACGAAGACCTGCAAGGCGAACCCTTCGTCGGTCGCGCCGGCCAGTTGTTGAACGAAATGATCCGCGCCATCGGCCTGCGCCGCGAGCAAGTCTATATCGCCAATATGCTGAAATGCCGGCCGCCCAACAACCGCGACCCGCAGGCCGATGAGGTCGCTGCCTGCCACGGCTTTTTGAAACGCCAGATCGAACTGATCCAGCCCAAGTTGATTCTGGCCGTCGGCCGCATCGCCGCACAAAACCTGCTGCATACCCAGCAACCGCTGTCGCGGCTGCGCGGCATGCGCCATGAACTGGAAGGCATTCCGCTGACGGTGGTGCACCACCCGGCTTATCTGTTACGCTCGCTGCCCGAAAAAGCCAAAGCTTGGGAAGACCTGCAATTCGCGCTCTCCGTTTACCAATCACTAGAACAATAACAACGATGTGGAAACTGTTACATAAACTGAAATCAGCCGTGGTCTACGACGCCGACCGCGAGTTTTACGCCAAAGTGTTTCCAGACTCGGTGGAGGCGCGCGACCTGCTGCGCTTGCGCAAAATGGACCACGCCGACCTGCCCGGCGTGATGGCGATCGAAACCGTCAATTACGAATTTCCCTGGTCGGAAGGCGTGTTCAAGGATTGCTTCCGGGCCATGAATTACACCAACTGGATTTGCGAAGCGCCGGACGAGACCATCGCCGGCTACGCCATCATTTCGGTCGCCGCCGGCGAAGCCCACATCATGAACATCAGCGTCAACCCGGCGTTTCAACGCCAGGGTGTCGGTCGCAAGATGCTGGAGCATTTGATCGAATACGCCCGCCCCCGCGCCGAAACCCTCTATCTGGAAGTCCGTCCCAGCAACCCCGGCGCGATCCATCTGTACCGCAGCAGCGGCTTCCGCGAAATCGGCATCCGCAAAAATTACTATCCGGCCAAGAACGGCAAGGAAGACGCCATCATGTTTGCGTTGGATCTGGTGCCGATGCTTTGAGCGCGCGAGCGTCGCTAACATAAAACGATAACCACAGGAGACCCGCTATGGCATTTCCCAAACGTTTGGAATACGGCGGCCACGCATTGGTCTGGTCCGGCGACTGGTCCGAGGCCGGCGCCCGCAAAGCCATCGCCGGCGCCGCCCGCGCCGGTTACGACTACATCGAAATCGCCCTGCTCGACCCGTGGCAAATAGACGTCGCCCTGACCAAAGATTTGTTGCAGGAATACAATCTGCGCGCCCACGCCTCGTTGGGCTTGTCGGCTACCACCGACGTCACCAGCACCGACCCGGCCATCGTCGCCAAAGGCGACGAACTGTTGCGCAAGGCCACCGATGCGCTGTACGCATTGGGCGGCAGCGAATTGTGCGGCGTGATCTATTGCGCGCTGGGCAAATATCCCGGCCCGGCATCCCGGGAAAACCGCGCCAATTCGGTGGCGGCGATGCAGCGTCTGGCCGACTATGCCGCCGACAAAGGCATCAATATCGATCTGGAAGTGGTGAACCGCTACGAAACCAACATCATGAACACCGGCCTGGAAGGCCTGGCGTTTCTGGACGAAGTCGACCGGCCGAACGCCTTCCTGCATCTTGACACCTACCATATGAACATCGAGGAAGACGGCATGGCCAAGTCGGTATTGGCCGCCGGCGACCGGCTGGGTTATGTGCATATCGGCGAAAGCCACCGCGGCTACCTGGGCACCGGCAATGTCGATTTCGCCAGTTTCTTCGCCGCGTTGAAACAAATCGATTACCGCGGCCCGATCACCTTCGAATCGTTTTCGTCGGAAATCGTCGATCCCAAACTGTCCAACACCCTCTGCGTCTGGCGCAACCTATGGCACGACTCCGACGACCTGGCCGGTAAAGCCTTGGACTTCATCAAGCAGCGCTATTAGCCATGAAACGGGCCATCGTCTACCTGCACGGTTTCAACTCGGCGTCGCTGGATTTGCACGGCAATCTCTTAACCGCCAAAGAAAAGCTGGCCGTGCTGCAAGCCTTCTGTAACGAACGCGACGTAATGCTGTACGCGCCGAACCTGGATTACCGCGACTTCCAAGGCCTGATCGAAGACCTGTTGTTCGAATGGAACCAACTGCTGGACCAAGGTTACGACGTGGTGTTCATGGGCTCGTCGATGGGCGGTTTCAGCAGCGAATACCTGGCCTATAAGACCGGCGCCAGAGCGATCATGATCAACCCCGCCGTCAGCCCCAGCACATTGCTGCCGCAGTTCATCGGCGTCACCGCCAATTTCGAAACCGGCGAACCTTACGACTGGCAGCAAAGCCACTGCGACCAATACCCGAAATTCGAACAAGAACTGGCGGCGAACCGGCAAAAACTGGACTTGACGCTACTGCTGGACTTGGGCGACGAACTGCTGGATTCGGCCGCCACCCGCGATCTATACCAAGCCAAGGCCCGCGTGGTTTGCTTCGAGGGCGGCTCCCACGGCTTCGAACACATGCGCGAAGCCTTGCCGCTGGTCGAGGGCGTGTTGTTTGGCGAAGACGAAAATCCTGTGTCCCGATTGAATTGAACCGGCAACGCCTGCTTCCACCCACTAGGTACTCATAAAACACGGCCACTGCAGTCATACGACAGGTGCGAGGAATTTTGAAACATCAGTTGTCGTCTATATCGAGCTTTAGCGCATGAGAACGAAGGTCATCTACAAGATTACCTACCCAAACGGGAAGATATACATCGGGAAGGACCTAACCGGCACCTTCACTTACTTTGGTAGCGCCAATGGCGCTTTGGTTGAAAAGGATTTCACGCCCGAGCAACGCCGGATACTAACGGTCACAAAAGAGATTCTATGGGAATCAGCAACGGCAAAAGATAGCGAAGTCAATAAGAAAGAAGTCGAGTTCATCCTCTCGCATCGCTCAAATGATCCTGCCATCGGCTACAACCAGTGGCCGAAGTTCAAGGGGACAGGCACATGACGTGGCACTACGTGTTCCAACCGAAGGTTCTGACCACGCCTTACTACGCCCCCGCCACCAACACCAAAGAATCTCCGTTCTGCTCGATCCGGAAATATTTCAACGTATTCATGCCGACCAGCACTTCGTCCAGATAGCGGTTGATATGGGCGTCCAGGTTGCGCAATTCGAGGTTACCGAGTTTCAGGCTGGCGATGCGAGTCCGGTAGTCGGTTACCCGGCCGCCGGCGGTTTCAGCTTGCACCGCGCCGCCGACGGGCAAACCGGCAGCACGCGCGTATTTTTCCGGAATCGAGGTTTTGGTGGCGCCGGTATCGATCATGAACGGCATCGGCACGTTATTGATCAACAAGGTGCCGCGAAAATGGCCTTGGCTGTCGGCCTTGATGCGAACTGCGCCTGTACCGCCGACCTCGCCGTCCGCCGTAGCCGGCAGCACAATTTCCGGTAACGGGTGGCGGGCCGCGGCCTGCTTTGTCAACAGCACATCCGCGCCGTACCAAAGTCCGGCCAGGGCCGCCAGCGGCATCAGCAGATACCGCAACGTACCGGCCGAACTGCGCCGGCCGGATGCGACAGTCTGCTGGCGCGGTTCGCCATCGCGCGGCCGGCTCGCCCGTTTGCGCAGTTGCTCCCGGTAATAATCCCGATCTTCGAATCCCATCGTGTTTACCCTCCGCAGACACAAAAAAGCCCCCGCCGGTTGGCGGAGGCTTTTGCCGATTATGCCAGGCTATGCCGCCTGGGCAGGTCCGGTGCTAGCGCATCAATCGTCGCCGCCGAATACGCCCAACAATTGCAGCAAGCTGACGAACAGGTTGTAGATCGATACGTACAACGATACCGTCGCCAAAATGTAGTTGGTTTCGCCGCCGTGGATGATTTCACTGGTTTGGAACAAAATCATGCCTGACATCAACAGGATGAACATCGCCGAAACCGCCAACGACAAGGCCGGTACCGAGAACAGGACCGCGGCCAAACCGGCGAAAAACGCGACCAGCACGCCAACCATCAGGAATCCGGCCATGAAGCTGAAATCCTTACGGGTGGTCAATGCGTAGCCGGACAAGCCCAAAAAGATCACGCCGGTACCGCCCAACGCGGTCATGATCAATTGGTGGCCGTTGCTGAAAGCGTTGACGTACATGTTCAAAATCGGACCCAGGGTCATGCCCATAAAGCCGGTCAGGGCGAATACCCACACCAAGCCCCAGGCGCTGTTGCTGAACCGGGTGGTCAAAAACAGCAAACCGAAATAGCCCACCATGCTGACGATCATGCCCGGATGCGGCAGATTCAATGCCATGGACAAGCCGGCCGTCGCCGCGCTGAACAACAGCGTCATCGCCAACAACATGTAAGTGTTTCTCAAGACCTTGTTGGTCGCCAGTACACTGGCTTCCGATCGGGTGGTTGCAGTTGATAATCTCATGGTCAATTGTCCTTTGAAAGTTACGAACGAAACTGTGACCGCGCAAATGGGCCGGAGTTTCCCGCCATTGTCGGCGCCGTCTGCTAGTATACCTAAACAAAATGCAGCTACGAGGTTAATTCAAGCATGAGCACGACGCCTTACGACTTGATCGGCGGCGAAACCGGCATCAGACGGCTGGTGGACAAATTTTACTTTTATATGGATATCCTGCCGCAAGCCAAGGGCATCCGGGCGATGCACGCGCCCAATCTGGCTTCCGCGAAAGACAAGCTATTCAAATTCATGTCGGGCTGGCTGGGCGGTCCCAATCTGTTTATCGAGGAATTCGGCCATCCGATGCTGCGCGCCCGCCATTTTCCATTTGCGATCGGCGAAGCCGAACGCGACCAATGGATGCTGTGCATGAACAAGGCCTTAGACGAAATCACGATGGACTCCCGGCTGCGCGAAAACATCCGCACCGCCTTGCAGCAACTGGCCACGCACATGATCAACCAAGAAACCACGGAAAACTGAACGCCATGTCGTTATCCAAACAACTGTTAATTCTGATTTCGGCGCTGTTCCTGATGATTTTCAGCGTCAATTTCGCGCTCAGCGTCAATAACATCAAGGATTATCTGGAAGGCGAAGCCAAGAACCACGCCCAGGATACCGCTACCTCGCTGGGCCTTTCGTTGAGCCCCTACATGGCCAACGACAAGGACCCGGTCATCGAGACCATGATGAAGGCGATTTTCGACATGGGCTATTACAAGGAAATCCGTTTGGTCGACGCCGAGAATAAGGAATTGGTGGCGCTGGTCAGCGACAAGGCGGTGGCAGGCGTGCCGGACTGGTTCATGGATCTGCTGCCGATGACTTCCGCGACCGCCGAAAGCGAGATCAGCTCCGGCTGGAATCTGAGCGGCGTGATCTACGTCACCGTCAATTCCGGCTACGGCTATTTAAAACTGTACGAACAAGCCAAATCCGGCTTTTATTATTCGCTGGCGGCGTTCATCGTTTCGATCGGCCTGCTGGCGCTGACCTTGCGCTTTACGTTAGCGTCGCTGTCGCGGATCGATCAACTGGCCCGGCAGATCAGCGACGGCCAGTTCGAGAGCATTGCCGAACTGCCCTGGACCCGCGAGGTGCGTAACGTGGCGATGTCGATGAACACGATGTCGCAAAAAATCAAAACCACCATCGCCGGCCTACACAACAAGCTGGACAGCATGGGCGCCAGCCTGTTGCGCGACGACCTGACCGGCCTCTACAAAAAGTCGGTGTTCGAGACCGACATCAAGCACCTGGCCTTGGAACAAGCCGAAGCGTTTATCGTGCTGGTTAAAATCGACGGTTTGCTGGAATTGGTCAAAGAACTCGATAGCGATGCCGTCGACCGCTTCATCAAAGCCGTCGCCGCCACCCTGGAACACGTCGCCGCGACAGCTGGTAGCGACGCCGGCAAGGCCTACCGTTTCTACGGCGCCGAATTCGCTCTATTGGTCAAAACCGCAGACCGGCCGCAAATCGAATTGCTGGCTAAAACGCTGAGCAACCGCCTGGGCGAACTGGGCGAGCAATACCAAAAGGCCGATCTGGCCCATATCGGCGTCGTGCCGTTCAATCCGCTGACTACCAGCGAAAGCATGTTGGAAGCCGCCCACGAAGCCTACGAACAAGCCCATTTGATCGGCGCCAACAGTTATTTCATCCGCAGCAGCGACAATTTCGCCCGCGACATCGCCACCTGGAAGGAACTGGTGTTCGATTGCGTGGACAACACCGCTTATTCGATCTGGTACATCGGCCCGATCCACGGTATGAAACACGGCGAGCTGATGATGGAGGAAGCCTTCATTCAGGTCCACGACCGACAAGGCGAACTGGTGGCGATCGGCCCGTTCATTTCGATTGCCGAAAAGTTCGCCAAAATCGTCGATCTGGACAAAGGCGTGATCGGTATGGTGATCGACCATATTCTGCATAACCACGTCGAGCATGCGATTGCCGTCAACGTTTCGACCCGCACCATCAAGAACGGCGACTTCCGGGTCTGGTTGGAAAAACTGATTCAGCGCAATGCCGGGGCGGCCAAATATCTGGTGTTCAGCTTGTCGGCCTATGCGGTGGTCAAGGACATCGAGGCTTACAAGGCCTTTATCGAGGTGGTGCACCAATGCGGCGCCAGAGTCATGATCAAACGCTTCGAAACCCAATCGATGTCGGCCGAGTTGATCAAACAACTGAAACCGGACTACATCCGGCTGGCGCGCGACATCGGCAACGGCATCGCCGACTCGCAGCAAACCCACGCTTTCGTGCAAACCATTGCCGAAATGGCGGCTTTGCTGGATATTTCGGTGCTGGCCGAAAACGTACAAGCCGATTCCGACTTTGCCGCCCTGCGCGGCATAGGCATCGCCGGTGCCAGCCGTTAACACCGGCCGCTCTAACCTCGCCGCTCTCGCCGTTTTTGCCGTCAGCCTATGCTGCGGCATCGCCCTGGCCGGCAGCCTGTTTTTCGATGAAGAATTGCTGGACAAAGTCGGCAATAAATACGGCGCTGCAGCCCGGCAGCGCTTCGTCGATTGGCAAAACCTGATCGAAACCGGCAAAGATTGGTCGGATACCGAGAAATTGCGCCGGGTCAACGATTTCTTCAATCGCAATATCGAGTTTGTCGACGACATTATGCTGTGGAACAAAATCGATTATTGGGCAACGCCGACCGAGTTTCTGGCCAAGGGCGCCGGCGATTGCGAGGATTACTCGATCGCCAAATATTTCACGCTGGTGGAAATGGGCGTCGACGAGAGCAAACTGCGCATCACTTACGTCAAGGCCTTGGAACTGAACCAAGCCCACATGGTGCTGACCTATTTCGAATCGATGCGCTCGCCGCCGCTGGTGCTGGACAATCTGAAACCGGCGATTCTGCCGGCGACGCAACGTAGCGATCTGCAGCCGGTCTACAGCTTCAACGGTACCGGTTTATGGCTTGCCAAGAGCCGGGGTTCCGGGCAACATGTCGGCGGTTCGGACCGGTTAAGCCTGTGGACAGAACTCAAGTCTAGAATGTTGGAATCGCCTTTTTGAACGCCCCAAGTTATACCCTGCGCCGCAGTAGCCGCGCCAAACATACCCGTATCGTCGTCAAAGCCGGCCAAATCGAAGTGGTGGCCCCGCCCAAGGTTTCGGAACGCAACATCCATAGCTTCGTGCTGGCGCAACGGGACTGGATCGAGTCGGCGTTGCGCCGGGTCGCGGCCAAAACCCGCGAGGTGCCGACATTGGCGCCGGCCAGTTACCGCGACGGCGTCGCCATTCCCTATTTCGGCCGGCAGCTACCGCTGCGCATCGAAACCAGCCGCAACAAAACCCCGCGTTTGGAGTTGCGCGACGACGCCTGGTTTTGCGCCAAATTGCCGGCCGCCATCGCACCCGATCAGCATTCCGAACTGGTCCGCCAGACCTTGATCCGCTGGATGAAAAGCCAGGCCCGCCAGCAGGCACAACACTTCGTAGACATACACGCACCGCGCCATGGCCTTTACCCACGCAGCATCCGCATCAAAACGCAGAAAAGCCGCTGGGGCAGTTGCGGCCCGGACAACGACATCAACCTGAATTGGCTGTTGCTGCTGGCGCCGCCGACGGCTTTGGAGTACGTGGTGGTTCACGAGTTATGCCATATCCGCCACAGAAACCACTCCGCCGCGTTTTGGGAGTTGGTGGCCGAACATGTGCCGGATTACCGCCAGCGCCGCTTGTGGTTGAAGCAGCACGGCGCCAGCTTGATGCGGGGTTTGTGATGCCGAAAAAGGAATGGGCGTTTTACCTGTTCGCCGCACTGTTTATTTTCGGCGGCCAATTTCTGGCGCATCGGGATTTAATCACCGGCGCGCCGCCGCCGATTACACAAACCGCGTTGAACGGCGAAGCCGCCTTGCAGGCACTCGGCAAGCGGCCGGCCTTGATCTATTTCTGGGCGGAATGGTGCGGCGTCTGCCGCAGCATGCAACACTCTGTGACCCAAGTCGGCACAGCCCACCCGCTGGCGACCGTCGCCATACGGTCCGGCGACGACGCCAAACTACAAAGCTATCTGCAGGACAAGAATTTGAATTGGCCGGTCGTCAACGACAACGGCGGCGAAATTGGCCAGCGTTACGGCGTCAAAGCCGTGCCGGCCCTGTTTTTCACCGACCGGAACGGCAGCATAGTATTCGCCACGGCCGGTTATACCTCGGAATGGGGCATCAAAGCCCGTTTGTGGTTGGCGGGACTGTTCTAAGCCGTAACCGCAGACCTTAGGAAAAATTACCCAGCGCCGACAGCTCGCGTTCCAGCAGTTCGCTGTCGCCCAGATTCAACTCCACCAGACGCCGCAATAAGGAAATGCTGTCGATATCGATATGCGCACAGCGGAATCCGGCCAGATTGCCTTCCGTATGCGTTGCGACGATTTCCATCCGAATCACGGCTTCCGGCGACAATTCGAATGTCAGTTCATAAGACTGGTCGCTGATCTCGGCCAGCGGCGCAGACAGTTCCAATAAACAGCCGCGCAACGACAAATCGACAATCTTGCAGCTCTGAGACTGGCCGCCGGTCGCTGCCACTTGGGCGTCGGCATGATAGAAAATTCGGTGAAAGCGGCGTTTTTCTTCGGTTTTTTCGCTCATGCGCTTAATCCAGGAAAAATTGCATGGAAGTATGGTCGACCACGACCACGTCGTTGTTTTGCAAATGCACGGTACGATCGCCCAAAGGCTCATTGTTCACCGCAAGCCCGTCGTGACCCTGCAAGGCCGACAAATAGTAGCCGTCCTTGCGCCGGGCGATGACGACAATGCCAGCCCCCTCATGACCGAGCCGGGTCATGGCTTTTTTTAAAGGCAAGATACGGCCGATATGGACTCCGTTCAGAACTTGCAGGCTGGCGTCGGGCGTTTTTACCGTTTCCTCGAGTTTTTCGTTCAAGGCCTGGAGATCGGCATCGGTCGAATTCCCCAACGAACTGACCAGCACTGTTTCGGGAAACGCGTCGATCGTGTGGTACACGATGTAATGTTTGCCGATGTTGATGATGTCGTTGTTTTGCAAATGACATTCCTTGGTCGGCTGATTGTTCACCACCAGCGGAAACTTCTCGTTCATTTGCTTCATCACGCAACTGCCGTTTTTGATCACGACCACGGCATGCGCCGGCGCCACCGCCAAGCTATCCACCACCAAATCGTTGGTTTCGTCACGGCCGATACGGACGATGCCGGAATCAAAAACGCCTGTGTGGATTGCTTTATCTTTGAAGTAAACGGTAAATTTCGCCATCGCTGTTGGTTGGTAATTCCCTGCGCCCGGCTAGTAGTATAGCTACTAAAGCCAAGCTTGCAGATTAATCGAGATTAATTTCAAGTATCGACCAAACCGCACGCGCTAGCGGAAATTACTACAATGCCTGCAATCGAGTAAGCGGGTAAAGTTTCTGACGCCATCGCCGTACTGGTTTAGACTTTAGCGTAAACAGCCATCCGCAACGACCATGAATTCCACGACCGACGCCGCCTGTTTTGCCCAAGACATTTACATCGCCAGCCTCGACGAAGGTAACGGCAAAGCGCTGGTGATGCTGGCGATGATGGAAATGCTGTCCGGCCTGGCCGACAATATCGGCTTCTTCCGGCCGATTATCCACAGCACGCCGGATAAAGACGATTTAATCCAGTTCATCAGCCACCGCTACCCGGTCAACGTACCGCACACCGCGATGTACGGCTGTACCAGCGCCGAAGCCCGCGAATTGCTGGCCAGCGAACAATACGACGAACTGGTCAAAACCATTCTCGGCAAATTCCGGGCCTTGAAGCGGCAATGCCTGCACGTACTGTGCGTCGGCTCCGATTACAGCCACGGTAACGCGGTATTCGAATTCGACTTCAACGCCGACGTCGCCAATAACCTGGGCTGCTTGATCATGCCGGTGATTCAAGGCCAAAACCGCAGTAACGAACAACTGCTGAGCAGCATCGCCAGTTTGAAACACTCCTTGCACGAGAACGATTGCGAGCTGCTAGCCAGCGTCGTGATGGGCGTAGCCGGTAACCAATTGGCCGGCCTGCGCCACGACCTGAACTCCGCCAAGGATTTCCCGATTTACCTGGTCCCGGCCGAAGCCTCGCTGGAAAAACCCAGCGTCGGCAACATCGCCAAAGCCCTGGGTGCTAGAGTACTGTGCGGCGAGGCCGCGACGATGAGTCGCGAAGTCTACCACTACAAGGTTGCGGCGATGCTGATTCCGGATTTTCTGGATTACGTCGAAACCGGCGATCTGATCATCACCCCGGGCGATCGTTCCGACATCCTGCTCGCCAGCATCATGGCCTACAGTTCGGCCAGCTATCCGCAGATCGCCGGCTTGATTCTGACCGGCCACCAGCAACCGCCGCCGCAAGTGCAAAAACTGATCGACGGCCTGGGCGGCATCCCGTTCGCAGTGCTGGCGGTCGATTCCGATACCTTTACCACCGCGATGCAAGTCAGCCAGGTACCGGCCAGCTTGCATTCGCAGGATGAGCGCAAGATCGCCGCGGCCTTGGGCCTGATCGAAAGCAACATCAACATGGTCGAGCTGCGGCTGCGGTTGTGCAGCAAAGTCGGCCACAAAACCACGCCGCTGATGTTCGAATACGACATGCTGCAACGGGCCAAAGCCCGCAAGCAACACATCGTGCTGCCGGAAGGCAACGAGGAGCGGATTCTATTAGCCGCCGAAATTCTGCTGTTACGTGACGTGGCTAAAATCACGCTGCTGGGCAACGAGAGCGAGATTCGGCAAAAAATCCAGAGCATGGCGTTAAAGCTGGATGCGGTCAACATCATCGACCCGGTCAGCTCCGAACTGCGGCCGTTGTTTGCCGAAACCTATTACCAGGCGCGCAAACACAAATGCATCTTGTACGACACCGCTTACGACTTGATGGCCGACCCCAGCTATTTCGGCACCTTGATGATTCATCTGGGTTACGCCGACGGCATGGTCTCCGGCGCGGTGCATTCGACCCAACACACGATCCGGCCGGCCTTCGAGATTATTAAAACCAAACCCGGTGCGTCCATCGTCTCCAGCATCTTTTTCATGTGTCTGGAGGACCGGGTACTGGTCTACGGCGACTGCGCGGTGATTCCCAATCCGGACGCCGCCCAACTGGCGGACATCGCGATCAACGCCGCCGAAACCGCGCGCATATTCAATATCGAACCGCGCATCGCGATGCTGTCCTATTCAACCGGCGAATCCGGTAAGGGCGAAGCGGTGGACAAGGTGCGCGAAGCGGTGAAAATCGCCAAGGCGCTACGTCCGGATCTGCTGCTGGAAGGCCCGATGCAATATGACGCCGCCGTGGACGCCAGCGTCGCCAAAACCAAATTGCCGGACAGCCAGGTCGCCGGCCGCGCCACGGTATTCATCTTCCCGGACTTGAATACCGGCAACAATACCTACAAAGCGGTGCAGCGCTCGTCCGGCGCGATTGCGGTCGGCCCGATTCTGCAAGGCCTGAACAAGCCGGTCAATGACCTGAGCCGGGGCTGCACCGTCACCGACATCGTCAACACCGTGATTATCACGGCAATTCAGGCTCAGGAGGGCGGTAAATCATGTCCATAATTCGCAGCTGTTTTGCCCTGTTGCTGGCGTTGGCCGCCCCCCTGGCCGAAGCGGAAACCCGAGTCGCCGTGCTCGATTTCGAGTTAAAAGACCTGACGTTGGCGCCCGGCATCCCGGCCGAAATCGCCCGCACCGCCTCGATCAAGCCGTTACTGGCCAAGGAGTTACAATCGGCCGGTTACCAAATCGTCGAGATTCCGGCCGAATCGAGGAAAGCGGCGGACAGCGGCGTCGGTTACTTGTTCGACCACGCCGACGCCGCGGCGACCCTGGGCAAGGGCTTCGATGCCGATTACATTGTGGTCGGTCGCCTGCATAAGCCCAGCTTTCTGTTCGCCTACCTGATGGCGCATCTGATACGGGTAAGCGATGGCCGTTTGATCGGCGATTACATCACCGAATCCAAAGGCCCGAATGTCGGTCTGACCGGCAAAGCGGTAGAGAGCTTGACCTTGAAAATCGACCGGGATTTGGATAAGCGCTACTCGCCGCCTCCGCCGCAAAAACGGGTGATCGACTCCAAATGAAAATTCTGGTTCTAAACGCCGGCAGTTCGTCGCTGAAATACAGCCTGTTCGACATGGCCGGGCAAACCGCATTGCTAAGCGGCTTGATCGAGCGCATCGGCGAAGCCGGCGCCAGCCACCGCTTCCGGATCGGCGCATCCGATCCGCAGCAACAGTCATTGAACTGCGAGCATCACCGTGACGCGTTGCAGACTTTGTTCGGCCTGTTAACCGAAACGGTACTGCCGGACTTGAGGCAACTGGCCGCCGTCGGCCACCGCGTCGTCCACGGCGGCGAATTTTTCCGCGAACCGGCATTGATCGACCGTCAGGTCATCGCCCACATCACAGCGGCCAGTCCGTTGGCACCGCTGCACAATCCCGCCAACCTGCTGGGAATCGAAGCAACCTTGCAGCTATTGGACACGGTGCCGCAAGTTGCGGTGTTCGATACCGCCTTTCACCAGACGCTGCCGGACTACGCCTACCGCTACCCCTTACCCGGCCGTTTGTACACCGAGTACGGCGTGCGCCGCTACGGCTTCCACGGCACCTCGCACGCCTACGTTGCCAAGCAGGCGGCCCATTTCCTGGGCAAACCATTGGCCGACACTCACCTGATTACCTTGCACCTGGGCAACGGCGCCAGCGTCGCCGCAATTGCCGGCGGCATCAGCGTCGATACCTCAATGGGCATGACGCCGTTGGAAGGCTTGATGATGGGCAGCCGCTGCGGCGACATCGACCCGGCCATCGCCTTTTATCTGGCACGCACGCTGGGCATGGAACTGGATGCGATCGACCAGCTTTACAACAAAGCCAGCGGTTGCCTCGGCGTTTGCGGCGAAAACGACATGCGGGCGATCCATGCCAACGCCGAAGCGGGCGACGACTCGGCCAAGCTGGCATTGGCGATGTACGCCTACCGCATCAAGAAATACATTGGCGCCTATTGCGCAGTGCTGGGCCGGGTCGATGCGCTGGTATTCACCGGCGGCATCGGCGAGAACGACGTCTGGCTGCGCCAGACCTGCTGCGCCGGCCTGGCGGCCCTAGGCATCGCCGTCGACCCGGCGCTCAACGCCGCGCCGGCCAAACCCGCCGCAATCGTCAGTCCGCCGGACTCCGAGATTGCGGTCATGGTGATCGCGACCAACGAAGAGCTGGAAATCGCCTTGCAAACGGCGGAGTGTGTGGCGAAATCAGCCAATACCCCGGCCGTGGCCGTTCAATCGCCAGCCTCCGCGGCGCCGATAACGGAATGAAATTGCATAGCCGGACTGCGTAGACAGCGCCGACCTGATCTGCCTGAAGCGCCGGCAGCATACAGACTCAAGCTTCGCAGCAAGTGGCTTTGTTATAGTGTTGCAAAATCAATGGCAACAATATAACATTTTTGACCCGCTTTCCTGGTCCAACTCTGGTTATGAATAAATTGTCGCCCTTTCTGTTGCTGCTACCCGCCAGCCTGCTGCACGCGGAAACCCAAACGGACAACAAGCTGGACGAAATCATCGTCACGGCACCGCTGCCGGTCAGCAAAGCCGATGCCGGTTCTCCGGTCACCGTGTTGAGCGACGACGAATTGCGTCTGAAAACCGGTCACAGCATCGGCGATACATTGAAAAACGAGTTGGGCATTTCCAGCCAATCCTTCGGCCCCGGCGTCGGCACACCGGTCATCCGCGGCCAGGCCGGCCCGCGGGTGCGGGTATTGAATAACGGCATCGGCGCCAACGACGTCTCGGCCATCAGCCCGGACCACGCCACCAGCGTCGAACCTCTGCTGGCCGAACGCATTGAAGTCTTGCGCGGCCCGGCGACCTTGCTTTACGGCAGCGGCGCGATCGGCGGCGTGGTCAACGTCATCGACAACCGGATTCCGGGCAGGGCGTTCGATAAAGCTTTGAACGCGGCACTTGAACAACGCTTCGACTCGACCAGCGACGAAACCAGCACCACGATGAAGGTCGAAGGCAGCAAGGATCACATCGCCTACCACGTGGACGGCTTTTATCGCCACCGCAACAACATGGACATTGGCGGCCAAGCCATCGATACCGCCAAAATCGCCCTCAACGATGCGGAGCTGGCCGAGGAAATCGTCGACAACCCGCGCGGCTATTTAAACAACACCGGCGCCGAAGCCATCAGCGGTTCGGCCGGCTTGTCCTGGATCGACGACTTCGGCTTCGCCGGGGTATCGATCAACAATCTGAACAACAACTACGGTGTCGCCCCGGACGGTACCGGCGAGGAAATCGTGCGGATTGCGATGCGGCAGAATAAGTACGACTTCAAAAGCGAGATTGTTAAGCCGTTCGCCTTTGCCAAAGCCTTGCGTACCCGGCTGGGTTATACCGACTACGAACACTATGAAATCGCCAACGGCGAGGTCGGCGCCCATTTCAGCAACCAAAGCTACGAAGGCCGACTGGAACTGGCCCACGAAGATATTGGCCCGTTGCGCGGCGTGGTCGGTTTTCAAGCCCAGTCCAGCGACTTTCTCGGCCTGCACATGCACGGCCACGAACACGCCGGCGGCGAGCCGGAAATCGAAGCCATCGTCCCCCGCTCGAACATCCAGAGTTACGGCGTATTTGCCGTGGAATCCTTCGATGCCGGCCCGGTCACTTACCAGTTGGGCACACGGGTCGAACAAACCGACATTCGCCCGGACAGCATGGACGGCTTCAGCTACACGCCAGTCAGTGCCTCGGCGTCGGCACTCTGGAAATTGGACCCGCACAACAGCTTCAATCTGGCCGTGACCCGATCCTCCCGGGCACCGCAAGTGCAGGAATTGCTTTCCGACGGCTTCCACCACGCCACCCGAAGCTGGGAGCGCGGCAGCACCGCCTTGAAAGAGGAAACTTCGTATAACCTGGACTTGGGCTATCGCTTCAAGGCAGACTGGATGCGAGCGGAGTTGGATTTGTTCCACAACTGGGCCAGCGATTACATCTACCAGCGCCGCACCGGCGAATTCCTCGACGAAGAGGGCGACAGCGACCACTGTGGTACCGAACACTGCGTACCGGTCCTGCAAAGCAGCCAACAGGACGCCATTTTCAAAGGCTACGAAGCCAAGCTGATTTTCCCGATGCTGGAAAACCATTTCGGCCTGCTGGAACTGACTTTGTTCAGCGATTACACCCGCGGCCAATTCGTGAATGGCGGCGACGTGCCGCGCATGCCGCCGCTGCGTTACGGCCTGCAGCTGGACTACAACCGGGACAAACTCTCCAGCTACCTGCGCCTGACTCGGGCCGACGACCAAGCCCATGTCGGCGAGTTCGAGACCTCGACTGCCGGTTACTATCTGCTCAATGTCGGCGTCAATTACCAGATCAAAGCCGCCAGCGACGCCAAACTGATGGTGTTCGCCAAAGGCAACAACCTGCTGGACCAAAACATCCGCAACGCCACTTCGTACCTGCGCAATTTCGCGCCGGAAGCGGGACGCGGCGCCGAAGTTGGGTTTCGGTTGAGCTATTAAACCCAAGCCCGTTAACAAAGGCGCGCCGGAAAACGCGCCTTTTTTTGAAATTCCAATTGTTATAATATAACATCTACACCCATGACACCGAATCCATCCGCCGCATCCAAATTACCTGTCACCGTGTTGTCCGGCTTTCTCGGCGCCGGCAAAACCACGCTGCTGAATCATATTCTCAATAACCGCGAAAACCGGCGGGTGGCGGTGATCGTCAACGACATGAGCGAAGTCAACATCGACGCCGCGCTGGTCAAAAACGAGGTGCAACTGAATCGTGGCCAGGAAAAACTGGTCGAAATGAGCAACGGGTGTATTTGCTGCACCCTGCGAGAGGACTTGCTGATCGAGGTCGGCAATCTGGCTAGGGACGGCCACTTTGATTATCTGGTGATCGAATCCACCGGCATCGCCGAGCCGCTGCCGATCGCCGAAACCTTCACCTTTCGCGACGAAACCGGCGCCAGCCTGGCCGACATCGCCCGACTGGATACCATGGTAACCGTGGTAGACGCGGTCAACTTCATGCGCAACTACCAGGAAGCCCTGAGTCTGAAGGAAGCCGGCGAGGCTTTAGGCGAAGACGACGAGCGCAATGTCGCCGACCTGCTGGTCGATCAAATCGAATTCGCCAACGTGATCCTGATTTCCAAGATCGATCTGATCAGCAGTGACGAAATCGTCAACCTCAAGGCCATCTTGCACAGCCTGAATCCCGACGCCGAAATCGTGCCGATAGTCATGGGTCAAGTCGACCTCGGCAAAGTATTGAATACCGGGCTATTCGATTTTGAAAAAGCCGAACAGGCACCCGGCTGGCTCAAGGAATTGCGCGGCGAGCATGTTCCCGAGACGGAAGAATACGGCATCAGCAGCTTTGTCTACGCTGCCCGCCGCCCTTTCCACCCAACACGCTTCTACCGGCATTTGCACGAAGGCGAGTGGGAAAACGGCACCCTACTGCGCTCCAAAGGCTTTTTTTGGCTGGCTTCCAGACCAGAGCACGCCGGCAACTGGTCGCAAGCCGGCGGCATCATGCGCCACGGTCTGGCCGGACGCTGGTGGGCGTCGGTGCCGGAGGATCAATGGCCGGAAGAGTACCTGGAAGACATTCGCGAACATTGGCAAGAACCCTATGGCGATTGCCGCCAGGAGCTGGTGTTCATCGGCCAAAACGTCGATGCCGAACAAGTCTGTCGCGAACTCGATGCCTGCCTGCTAAACGACGCGGAATTGGCGGCAGGACCGACGGCTTGGCGCCAATACTCAGACCCGTTTCCGCTTTGGTTCGCGGAATGACGCGCAACCTAACGGTTCCACCCGCCGGCGATGCAATTCGTTTTGCCGGCCTACTTTTTGGACTTTTGCCTTGGAGGGCAATACCATGAAAAAAAACCAGCTGTTATCGGTCGCCCTGATTGGCATGGGGTTGACTGTATCCGCTCAGTCTCAAGCTCACGAAAGCGGTCTGGCCGGCTATTACATCGGCATCGACGGCAGAGCTGGCATCACCTCGGGTACTTACAACGGTCTTGCCAATCCCAATTACGGCAATCTGACCTTGCTGTTAAACCACGGCGACCACTACCACGGCATCGGCGCCTACGCATACAGTGGCCCGGCAGGATCGCCAACGACCAACGACACCAATACCAACAACCGCGTTCCGGAAATTTCCTCGCTGGATGCGCCATTGGCGCTGAATTGGGGCAGCGGCAGCCTGTATAGCGGCAAACTTACGTCCCAAAACAATTCGTCGGAAGACTACGGTAACCTGACCTTCGCCAAGGTAGACAGTTTGGCCGGACACGAAACCGGCAGCGAAGAACAAATCCTGTTCAGCAGCAGCGGCAACCGCTGGTCGACCTTGTTGGGCAATACTGCTATCGGCTTGCAACTGATTTCCGCCACCGCCGGTTTGTTCGTCGGCGACCACCAAACCGCCAATCTGTTTGCCAACGGCGACACCATCAGCCTGGATAGCTTTCTCGACGATGGCTTCGCGCCGATCTTCTGGACTGCCGCCAACATTCCGGCCGGCACTTATACGGCGGAATTTCGTCTGGTCGGCCTGAATGACGCCAGCATCAATTCCGGCCGTTTCTATTTCGACTTCGCCCCGGTAGCAGTGCCGGTGCCGACGGCAGCCTGGCTGTTCGGCTCCGGCCTGATCGGATTGCTGGGATTGAAACGCAAAGCTAAGCCGCTGTCGGCATAATCCCGATGCAACGCCGTGTTAGCTTGCCCAAGGGTGAGATTGCGGCGTCGGCCAGTAGCGGCAGCCGATTCTCCTGTTCGCTTGCTGGCACCGACTTGCCGCCGTCGCATCGCGACGGCGGCATTCTCGGCTGATTATCTCGACACGCGATGGATTAGAACATGGTCGATACCGACACTTACCTGCATCTAATTGGGCTGGAAGTGCTGGCCATCCTGGGGATAACCATGGCTTTGCAGAGTGAAAAAACGGCGAAACGGGCACTGTCCGGCGCATTTTTGCTCGTGCTCGGCATCCTGTTAGCCCATTTTGTTTCACATATCCTGCCCGACCGTTTCGCTCATTTCGTCTACGGCACGCATCGCGAATACCGATCCTTACCGCGCCAGGAGTAACGCCGCCATGACTATTTATCTCGCCACCATCGCCGCCAGTCTCGCCGTCAGCTTGTGCTCGTTGTCCAGCGCCTTCGCGCTATGGCTGCCCGCGGAAACCTTGAAACGCATCGTACCGTTTCTGGTGGCGCTGGCGGTCGGCGTGTTGCTCGGCGACGCCTTCATTCATCTGATTCCGGATGCGGTCGCCCGCCACGGCTCGGTCAGCGACGTGTGTTTGACCGTGCTGGTCGGCGTGTTCGGCTTTTTCGTGCTGGAAAAACTGGTGCGCTGGCGCCACGACCACAACGTCGATACCCGGCCCGGCGCCGAGATTTTACCGCTGGCGAAAATGAACCTGATCGGCGACGCCATCCACAATTTCGTGGACGGCATTTTGATCGCCGGCAGTTTTCTGGCCGACCCGATATTGGGATGGACCACCACGCTGGCCATCGTCGCCCACGAAGTGCCGCAGGAACTCGGCGATGTCGGCGCCTTGCTGCGCGGCGGCTACCGGCCCCGGCAAGCGGTGCTGTACAACTTCTACTGCTCGCTTAGCGTACTGCCGGGTGCCTTGTTCACACTGCTGCTCAGCCAAGTCGCCGAATCGTCCTTGCTGGTGTTGCTGCCGGTGGCCGCCGGCGGCTTTATCTACATCGCCGCTTCGGATCTGATCCCGGTGTTGCACGAGCGTTCCAGCTTCCGCCATCTCGGCGGCCAAAGCGCCTCGTTCGCGCTCGGCATTGCCTTCATGCAAGGCATCGTCCTGTTCGAACAATCCCTGTTAACCCCTTAAGGAGCTCCCATGTTTTCTCGCGTGCCTCTTGCCCAGCCTGCCGCCGCGCCGGCGCTATTTTCCGGCCCATTCCGGTCGCTGGCGATACGTCCCGCCACCAAAACCGTGATTTCCAACCGCTTCGCCGATTTGGCGCGGATTTACGAGGACGACGTCAACCTGTGTCTGATCGAGCGGCCGCTGCCGCGCGACATCGAGACCTTCGTATATGCCGCGCTGACCGGTAAGGTCGGCGTGGAACTCAGTGCCCTGGTCGATCCCGAACGTTACGACTTCGACCGGCTCTGGCCGCAAGCGGCGCAATTGTCCGGTTACCGAGCCTGGCTGGACGACCTGCGACTGCTGACCGCCGCCTTCTGCGAACTGTTCGGCCAGCGCGAGGCCGGCCTGCGCCTGCGCACCCTGGACAAGGCCATGTGTCCGCGGTTTCACGTCGATAGAGTGCCGGCCCGGCTGATTTGTAGCTACGGCGGCATCGGCACCGAATGGCTGCCCGAATACGCCGTTGACCGCACCAAGCTGGGCATGGGCGCTTGCGGCCAGCCCGACGACTGCTCCGGCCTGATTGCCGATCCGACCGCGATTCAGCAAATGCCGGCCTATGCGGTGGGACTGATGAAGGGCGAACATTGGGAAGGCAACGAGGGCCACGGCTTGGTGCACCGCTCGCCGGCCCCGACCGCGGTGCAGCCGCGCCGGCTGTTGTTGACCTTGGATATGTTGTAAAGCGTAGGGCATGCGTCCGTAGCCTTTGAGCATCAATTCATCCGTAACCTTGAACATGTTACGCGATGCGTATCCCCCAATGTCGCCAGGCTTAACCGGTCATCCCGAGTTTGTCGAAGGACGAATGGTTAAGCCTTAACTTAATGCCACTGGTGCGTACCCCCACATGCTGATCAAACTCCACAACGGATCGATTTACGATCCCAGCCAAAACCTGCACGGCCAAGCCGGCGACCTGTTCATCCGCGACGGCGTGATCGTCGCCGATCCCGGCCCGGATGCCCGTCTCGACGCAGTTTACGACGCGACAGACAAGATTGTGATGGCCGGAGCCATCGACATCCACAGCCACATCGCCGGCGGTAACGTCAACACTGCCCGGCTGTTGCTGCCTGAGCAGCACCGCAACCATATGGCACGGCGGCTGAATCACCCTTTTTCCACCGCCAAATGGTCCAGCACCGACACCGGCTACCGCTACGCCCGCATGGGCTACACCACCGTGGTCGAGCCGGCGATGCTGCCGGTCGGCGCCTTGGACGTACACCTGCAAATGGCCGATATTCCGATTCTGGATACCGCCGCGTTGGCGATACTCGGTAATGACGATTTACTGCTGCGCTTGATGCGGGCCAAGGCCGGCCAGAACCAGATCAACGATTACGTGGCCTGGACTTTGAACGCCACCCGCGCCCTGGGTCTGAAAATCATCAACGCCGGCGGCGCCAACGCCTTTAAAAGCAACGTCCGCCAGTTCGGTTTGGACGATATCGTGCCGGATTACGGCGTCAGCTCACGGCAGATTTTGCAAACCCTGCAAACGGCCGTGCATCAGCTCGGCGTGCCGCATCCACCGCACGTTCACTGCAACAACCTGGGCATTCCCGGCAACGTCGATACCATCGTCGCGACCATGGAAGCCGCGCAAGGCCTGCCGATGCATCTGGCCCACGTCCAGTTTTACGCTTACGGCACGGAAGGCGCCAAAGGCTTTTCCTCGGCGGCAGCCAAGCTGCTGGAGGCCTTCAACCGCCACCCCAACATCACCATGGACGTCGGCCAAGTGTTGTTCGGCCAAACGGTGACCATCTCCGGCGACGTTATCGCTCAATATAGCCGCCACGCCGACGCCAGCCCGAGCAAATATGTCATGTGGGACGCCGAAACCGAAGGCTCCGGCGGCGTGGTGCCTTACCGCTACCGCGAAGCCAGCTTCGTCAACACCCTGCAATGGGCGATTGGTTTGGAACTGTTTTTACTGGCCGAGGCGCCGGAGCGCCTGTTCTTCACCACCGACCATCCCAACGGCGCGCCCTTCACCGCTTACCCGGAACTGCTGCGTTTGCTGATGGACGCCGATTATCGACAACAATGTATGGCGCGCTTGAACCAGGAGGCCTTGGCGTTAACCTTGTTGCCGGGCCTGAAACGCGAATTGAGCCTGAGCGAAGTTGCAACCATGACCCGCTCCGCCGCCGCCAAATTGTTGGGTCTCAACGATCGCGGCCATCTCGCCCCCGGCGCCGTGGCCGACGTTGCCGTGTACGATCCGGGCCAGCACGCTGGCGCTCGCCCCGACTACCGGGCCGTCTTCGCCGACGCGGCCTTGCTGTTCAAAAACGGCCAGCTGGTGGTGAAGGACGGCCAAATTCTCGACCGCCCGGCCGGCTTGGCGCAAACCGTCGCCCCGGTCTACGACGCCGGCATCGCCCGCACCGTCAAACACCACTTCGATCGCTTCTACAGCCTGAAACTCGGCCAATACGCGGTCAACGACGCCGACTTCGGCGAGCGGCCCAGGTTTAAGGTGCATGACTGACAATATCGAATGCAGGCTGGAGAGAGTGAAACGAAACCCAGCATTGAAAGCCTATCCGCTGGGTTTCGTTTCGCTCTACCCAGCCTGCAAAACACCACAAAACCGTAACAGCCATTAAAACCCATGATCCCCATCGAAGACATCCAAGCCCGTGCCGACAGTCGCCGCATCGCCATCGACAAAGTCGGCATCAAAGACATCCTGCATCCGGTGCGGGTCAAAGACCGGAGCTGCGGCGAACAACATACCGTGGCTCGTTTTGATATGTACGTGAATCTGCCGCACGACTTCAAGGGCACCCACATGTCGCGCTTCGTGGAAATTTTGAATAGCCACGACCGGGAGATCAGCATTGCCTCGTTTCCGGTCATGCTGCAGGAAATGCTACAGCGACTGGAAGCCCAATCCGGCTATATCGACATGCGCTTTCCCTACTTTGTCGAAAAAGCCGCGCCGGTCAGCGGCGTACGCAGTCTGTTGGATTATCAGGTCAGCTTCATCGGCGAAATCGACAGCAACGGCTGCCGGATCAAAGTCAAAATCGTAGTGCCGGTCACCAGCCTGTGCCCCTGTTCCAAGGAAATTTCCGAGCGCGGCGCCCACAACCAGCGGTCGCATGTGACGATTACCGTGGCAGCCAGCGAATTTATCTGGCTTGAAGAGCTGATTGCGCTGGTCGAAGCCGAAGCCTCGTCGCCAATCTACGGCTTGCTGAAACGACCGGACGAAAAATACGTCACCGAATACGCCTACGACCACCCCAAATTCGTCGAGGACATGGTGCGCGACGTCGCCGCCCGGCTGGACGCCGACCCGCGCATCGGCGCCTACACAGTGGAATCGGAAAACTTCGAGTCGATACACAACCATTCCGCGTATGCCCGCATCGAACGACTAACCCATCCTTAGCGCTAAGGACCACGGCTATGGCCGCTGCCGAGACATATCGGTTTATGGTTTGCTAATACTGAACTCGGCAGAGCACAAGATGAATTGAGGCAAATTCCCGATTGCATCGCATATCAGTAATGTTATATTGTTGCATCGTGAGACACCTCACACTTCCTCGTATTTTTTGTCAGGTTTTTATTTTTGTTTTAAGGAGATCGTTCATGCGTAATCAATGGATAGCACCAATTTTGGCACTGGGTTTGAGCTTGAATTTAACCGCGGCGTCGGCCGCCGACCAACACGACGGCGACATTCAGCCCTGGAAAGCCAATGGTCAAATCTTCGTCAACGGCGATTGGTTCGAAGCCGATTTCGGCGATTTGTCGGGCGGACTTTACCGCACCGACGATCCGGGCTACGACGCCAACACCGCATTGGGCGCCTTCGGTGCCGGCAACTGGTTATGGTTTAGCGGCCTGGGCAATTTGAAAGTCTGGGACGGCAGTATCTGGTCGAACTCGGCACCTAACGGCGAGCATATCGAAGTCTCCGATGCCTTGGGTAACGTCACCACGTTCACCACATCCGGCGTGCAAAACGGCCCCGGCGTGATCGGCCAATTCGGCAATACCGGCGACATCCACGAACACCTGGACATGGCCATCCGCAACGCTTCCAATGCCCTGGGAGGCAGCGTCGGCGCCTACTGGATCACCCTGCAATTGTTCGAAACCTTACCGAACAGCACCACACCGGTCTCAACCGCATCCACACCGTTCCACATAGTATTCAACCGCGGACTGACCCACGACGCCTTCGAAACGGCCGTATCGGCTGCCGCAGCAGTACCTCTGCCCGGCGCGGCTTGGCTGTTCGCTCCGGCAATCGCCGGCCTGGTGGGTTTCGGCCGCCGCAAATCGGCCGCGTGAACCAAGCAAACACGCAGCAGCGTTGTCGGGCTATGCAAGCCCGGCAACGCGTTTGCGACATGGAACAATGCAACATTCTCGATGAAAGCACACGCTTTAGGACTACTGTGGCTGGCGGCATCCGCTGCATTGCCGGCCGCGGCAACGGACAAACCGGATCCGGTCTCGGCCGCTGCGGCAGAACCGGAAACGGAATTGGAGGCAGTAGAAGTCACTGCCGACGCCCCCAAACAACGCATCACGCCCAGCTTCAGCTCGATTAAAGGCGACGCGCTCAAATTGCAGCAAGCCGACAATCTGGGCCAAACCCTGCAAAACCAGATGGGCGTGGCCAATGCCTCGTTCGGCCCCGGCGTGGGCCTGCCGGTGATTCGCGGCCTGACCGGTTCGCGGGTCAGAATCATGCAGGACGGCATCGGCAGCCACGACGCGTCGTTTCTCAGCCCCGACCACGCCAGCGCCATCGAGCCGCTGTTCGCCGAACAAATCGAGGTCGCGCGCGGTGCCGACACCATCCGCTACGGCGGCAACGCCATCGGCGGCATGGTCAACGTCAAGGACAACCGCATCCCCGAGCGGGTGCCGGAACGCTTGCTGCAAGGCGCGCTGGAACAGCGCTTCGATACCAACGCCGACGGCACCAACGCCGGCTTCAAACTGGATTTGGGCCGGGACCAGCTCGCGTTCAAAATCGGCGGTTTTCACCGCAACCGCAACGACACCGAAATTCCCGGCGAAGCCATCGCCGCCGACGCGGTCCGCGAACAATTCGGCCTGAGCAAGATTCTGAACGCCCGCGGCACCATCCCCAATACCGACAGCGAGAGCGTCGGCGGTTTTCTGGGTGCCTCCTGGCTGGGCGATCACGGCATGGCCGGCATGTCGGTCGGCCACTTCACCAACCGCTACGGCATCCCGAAAGGCAGCCACGGCGTCGACGCAAGCAGCCTGGACGGTCTGGAACTGATCCTGCCGGACATCGACCCGGCCTTGCTGGAGCAGTTCGCCGACATTCTCAGCATGGAAGCCCTGAACCCCGACATTCGGATCGACATGCGCCAGACCCGCTACGACTTCAAAAGCGAATGGTACGCGCCGGTACGCGGTATCGACAAAGCCGCGTTCCGCTACGGTCTGGTCGACTACATTCACACCGAATGGGAAGGCCGACTGCCTTTTACCACCTTCAACAATCAGGTCGGCGAGGGCCGCTTCGAGATCGAACACCATTTTCTGGAACCCTGGTCCGGCACCCTGGGCGCCCAATGGCAGGATCGCTATTTTTCGGCGCTGGGCGTAGAAACCTTCGTCCCACCCACCAACGGCGACACGCTGGGCCTGTTCAGCCTGCAAAAGCTGAAATTCGGCGAGTGGCAATTCGAACTGGGTTTGCGTACCGAACGCAGCCGTATCAATCCAACGGCGACGCAACTGGCCTTTCCGGCTCCACCGGGACAAGTGCCGATCTACTCGGCCGTGGCCTTGCCGGACTCGCTGAATTTCCGCGCCGACTCGGTCTCGCTGACCACTAGTTGGCAAGCCACGACAGAAGCCACACTGAGCCTGTCCTTGAGCCGCTCCAAGCGCTCGCCCGATATCCAGGAATTGCTGGCGCTGGGCCCGCACTTGTCGACCCGCAACTTCGAGATCGGCAATGTGCGTCTCGGCAACGAGACCTCTAATCTGGCCGACCTGGGCCTGGATTGGCATAGCCAAAGGCTGGCGGCGAAATTCAACGCCTACGCCAACTGGACCGAAAATTATATTTACCAGAAGCGCCAGCCCGAGGTTTTTTACAATTACCACGAAGCCCAGTTCTACCCGGCCTGCGTCAACCTGATCGAGTGTCTGCCGGTCTACGCCTACAACCAGCGCGACGCCTTATTCCTGGGGTACGAAGCCGAAGCCCAGACCACCCTGGCCGATACCCGCTTCGGCCAATTGAAGCTGACCCTGTTCTCCGATTTCGTCCGCGGCCGATTTGTCGATGATGACGTGCCGCGCCTGCCGCCGCTGCGGCTGGGCGCGGAAATCGGCTTCGGCGACCAGCGCTGGAACGCCGCGCTACGTTACACCAGGGGCCAAATGCAAAACCGGCCGGGCAACGACGAGACCGCCACCCCAGGCTACCACTTGCTCAACGCCTCCGCCGATTACCACTGGCGCGGCCTGGAGCCGCTGGATCTGTGGCTGTTCGCCAAAGCCAACAACCTGCTCAACGAAGAAATCCGCAGCTCGGTCTCGTTTTTACGCAACTTCGCGCCGGAGCCGGGCCGCAGCGTCGTGCTCGGCTTCCGCGCCACGTTCTAGCGACAACACCCTTGTTTCAGTCAACCCTACCGCCATCCAGGAGTTAAACCCATGCCAGCTTCGATACAGCGATCATTCTTAACCACCCGCCCATGGCTCCCCGCTCTGCCCTTGCTGCTCGCTTTGTCCGCGCCGGCACAAGCGGTGCATCTGGACGTGGAAATCTGGGGCGACGGCAATGCGATGCAAGCCGGCTTCTGCCGCACGCCGGGCGCGGTCGGCTGCGATCTGGCGCAACTGGTCGCCGGCCTCAACTTGCCGCCGAACACCCTACCGATCGAAGGCGCCACCGGCCAAATGGTGTTTTTGAGCGATTTCCGCGACTTTTCCGGCGGCCCGAACAAAACCCCCAATCCCGGCTTCCAAGCCGTGCAAAACATGTTGAATCCGGCCGAACTGGTGCGCTACCGGGCCATCGGCAAATTGCGCTACTGGAGCACTGCCGCCGGCGCCTGGGCCGACGCGCCCGGCAACGTCCGCATCAAATTGGCCGGCGGTATCGATCCGGCCACGGTCATCACCGATTACAACCAATGCGGCGGCCAACTGTTCTGTTTCACACCCGGCAGCGGCCAGGAAAGCTTCACCTTCTTTTCCGGTAACGGCATCGGCGGCAAAGCCGAAATGATCGTCGACGCCGCCAATAACCAGGGCAGCCTGCACACTCATTTAAACTTCTTTCTGGAAAGCGCGATCGGCGTGGCCGGCGGCCCGGTCGGCGCCTATTTGGTGGAGCTACAAGTCACCTCCAACCAGCGCAGCCAAGCCTCCGAACCGTTTTACGTGCTGTTCAACGCCGGCCTGAGCGCCGCCGATTATTCCGCCGCCCTGCTCGATCTGGTCGACACCCTGCCCCCGCCCCCGCCGCCGCAATTGCTGCCAAAAGCCAATGCCGGCGCCGATCGGGTGATCCGCCTGAACAGCAGCGTCGGCCTGAACGGCAGCGCCAGCAGCGATCCGCAACCCGGCCCGAGTCCACTCAGCTACGCCTGGCAGCAAACTCAAGGCCCGGCCGTGACCCTGGTCGGTTCCGCGACCGCGACGCCGAGCTTCCTGCCGCTTAAAACCGGCAATTACACCTTCAAACTGACGGTAAGCGACGGCGCCAATCCCGGCTATGACGAAGTCACCTTCAGCGTGCCGGCCTTGGGCGACATCGATCTGGACGGCGATATCGACCGGATCGACATCGCGCTGATTCTGGCCGCAGCCAGTAAAAGCCCGCAGGCGACCGCCAACGACGTCCGCGACCTGGACGGCAACGGCACCATCAACGTCCAGGACGGCAAGCTGGCCCAAGCCCGCTGCACCCTGCGCCTGTGCTTCCCGACCCGCCGTTAACCACGCCCCTTGAACGGAGACTACCGATGTCCGCTACAGCCAAATTGAACTACCCGGTGCCGGTCACCATCCTCACCGGCTTTCTCGGCGCCGGCAAAACCACGCTGCTGAACCGCATACTCACCGAACACCACGGCCGCCGTATCGCCGTGATCGAAAACGAATTCGGCGAAACCGGTATCGACAACGAACTGCTGGTACAAGCCGACGAACAAATCGTGACCATGAACAACGGCTGCATCTGCTGCACCGTGCGCGGTGACTTGGTGCGCATCCTCGGCGAATTGTCGGAGCGACGTGAAACCGGCGACATTCACTTCGAGCGGGTCATCATCGAAACCACCGGCCTGGCCGATCCGGCCCCGGTGGCGCAAACCTTCTTCATCGAAGCGGACATCGCCGAAAACTATAAATTGGATGCCATCGTCACCGTGGTCGATGCGGTGCATGCTCATCAACAATTGCAGGAACACCACGAAGCCCAGGAGCAAGTCGGCTTTGCCGACCGCATCCTGTTGTCGAAAACCGATTTGCAGGAAGCCGAAGTGGTTGCCGATCTGGAAACCCGCTTGCGGGCGATGAACCCCAGGGCACCGATCAAGCGCGTGCATTTCGGCGCCACCGAGCTGCACGACATCCTCGACATCGACGGCTTCAACCTGGACGACATTTTGAAAATCGAACCGGATTTTCTGGAAGACGTCAGCCACGAACACGAAGACGACATCAGTTCGTTCGTGTTCCGCACCGCGCGCGAACTGGACGCCGCGCGCATCCTGGCCTTTCTGGACATCATGGTGCGCGACTACGGCAACGACCTGCTACGCTACAAAGGCATTTTGAATATTGCCGGCTGCGACAAAAAAGTCATCTACCAAGGCGTGCACATGCTGATGACCGAAAGCTTCGGCAACCCTTGGCAGCCCGACGAAAACAAAGAATCGAATCTGGTTTTCATCGGCCGCAATTTGCCGCGGGAAGACATGTTGGCCGCGTTGGAATCTTGCCAAGTACCGGCTTGACGGAACCGCCACCGGAGCGCACGAAGGCTTGAATCCAAAGCCCTTAGCTTAGTCAGCCCGGCTGGAAAAATACCGCCATGGATGGCGTAACAGATTCCATATCCCTGTGAACGGGTGACCGCGAGCGCCGGCCCGGCGCCATGCTAAACTCGCATCCCGAGCGTCATTAACTCGTCAGGATCGAACATGACCACCGTGCGCACCAGCCATAGCCACCCATTGCAAATCGCCGAAGTCCGGGCCAGCCCGGCCCACGGCCGGATCGGCATTACCTTTTGTCCCGGCAAACACGACCGTTTCGCCCATACCGGCGCCTGGGAGCGCGACCTGGGCATCGATCTGGACGCCATCGCCGCCTGGGGCGCCAAGCTGGTGCTGACCCTGGTCGAACCGGCGGAATTGATCGCCCTGAAGGTGCCGCAACTGGGCCACGAAATCAAACGCCGCGGCATCGACTGGCGGCATCTGCCGATCGCCGACTTTTCGGTACCTGGCCACGATTTCGAGCAGCAATGGGCAAGCCACGGCCGGGACATCCGCCAACTATTGCGCAGCGGCGGCGACGTGTTGGTGCACTGCAAAGGCGGCCTGGGCCGGGCCGGCATGATCGCCGCCCGGCTGCTGGCGGAACTGGGCATGCCGCCGGACGCTGCCATTCAAACCGTGCGCGGCGCGCGTAAAGGCGCGATCGAAACCCCGGCGCAACTGGCCGTGGTCCGCCGCACCCTGCCCATTCCCTAAGCCGGTACATGGCGATCAGCACGGATTTGCCGGCCATCGACACCGCCGCGCTGCAACGGGTGGGCGGACCACTGGGCAGCAACCCGGCCGGCATCTTTCAAGACCCATCCGGCAAGCGCTACTACGTCAAGACGCTGGAATCGGCAGCCCACGCCCGCAACGAATGGCTAGCCGCCCAGCTCTATCAACTGGCCGGCGCGCCGACCTTGACTTACGTCGCCACACGGGCGCCGGACCAGATTGCCACCGAGTGGCTCGCACTCGACAAGAAATGCGTCGCCCATCTCGATGCCGACGAACGCCGACAGGCGCAACGCTGGTTCGGCGTCCACGCCTGGACCGCCAACTGGGACGCCGCCGGCTACCACGGCGACAACCAGGGCGTGGCCGCCGGCCGAGTGCTGACGCTGGACCTGGGCGGTGCACTGGCCTTCCGCGCCCAAGGCGACCCAAAAGGCAAAGCCTTCGCCGACCGGGTCGCCGAACTCGATCAATTACGACAGGACACCGACAACCCGCACGCCGTCGCGCTGTTCGGCGGCATGACGCCGGCTGATATCGCCGCCGCGATTCGGGTGGTTACGCAGATTGCCGACGAATCTATACGCCAAACCGTCCTCGAACACGGCGGCACGCTCAACCTGGCGGAAAAACTGATCGCCCGCAAAGCGGATATGGCCGGACGTTTGCCTGACTGGAATTGACGCGGCTAATTAAACGGGTCGTTAGCGAAATTCGGCGGCAACACTACAAGCTCGGATCGCCATCCGTATCGGATTCAGGAGCGTCGTCCCCAACCAACACCGTCCGGCCGTCCTGCCAAATCACCGCATAATGGCCCAAGCGACGTTTGCGTTCCAAGGTTTGCTCGGCGGTTTGGCGGAGGCATTCCAGGATAGCGAAGGCGTCAGGTATTGCGGTTGGCTTGTCGGGTCTGTTCATTGGTTAGACTGATTCAAAAAATCGGGTTAGTATCGCTGAAACCGGTTCGCCGGATGAATCTAACCGACAGAGTTTTCAGACCTGCTTAGTTTATTTCAAACCCCGATTTTACCGATGCAAAAACGATATCCAGAAAGAAAACATGATGTTCATCAATGCGTCGCCTTATCGCCGCGCATATTCCAGAAGATATACCGTTAACTATCTAATTCCTAGTTAGGCTGCATGACGAACCACGACGCACTACTTCCTTTTGATGGAATCGAGCTGGACGGACTCCAGTTCGCGGCCAAAGCCTACGAACTGTTCGAACGAGTCCGGCAAGCACCTGACGGAACAACACGCCTGCGGCTTCGCCCATCGCTCGTTGAGAAGCGATTGCTTGAAGAACTGCTCCCAATCGCAGCCTACGTTCAGCGTCACTATCGTGCCGGCCGATACATCCACGTTCGGTGGCACAGCGGGAGCCAGCCCTTTGATGCTGAACTACGTCAATACGGCTCCTACGTAGACCACGGCTATTTCCCGTCGATCGCATTCCTGGAAGTTACGAATGTCGTACACCCCAAAGAGCATATGCAGCGCGAGCATCTGGAGAAAAAGGGTGGCACGTTCGGGCTTGAAGGAATTCGCCGACTTCCAGGCGGTGAGCTCATATCTGAACCTGTCGTGTACAACGGCCAAGACTTCGTTGAGTACTTCGGAACGCTCATAGTCAAGGAAATTGAGAAGAAGACAGCAAAGCGTTATCCCGATAACACCAGTCTCGTTGTCCAGTGCATCCTCAATAACCTTTACACACCAAACGACTGGGACCTACTAATGACGCGAGTCATGGATTCGGTCTCTAGAAGCGTGTTCCGTGAGGTGTTCTTTCACGATCCGACGCAAAACTACATGTTCACCGGCCACGCCAGAAAATGATGCCTAACCCCTCCGTCAAGGCGACGTCCACAAGTGACGTAGGCCTGAATAAGCGCCATCGTTTCCGGCAAGGTCTAACTCACCGGCAAAGTTAAGCATCGCGTGGTAGCCACCACCGTAAGTTGGGTACCATTCCGGCAGAGATATGGAAAATCTCGCCATCCTTGGCAACTAGCCCCCGCCATTCCCCCAATGTCGTTAAGTTAAGGAAGAGACCGGCTGTTTCAAATCCTGTAGGAGCAGGCCATGCCTGCGACCGAAGGCGTTTGATCGCGGGCATGGCCCGCTCCTACCATCCTTAACTTAAAGACATTGACCATTCCCCGCCGCGGTAACTTGCGTTTGTTAAATCAACAACAATGCCCCATCACCTCACCAAGGTCGCCCGCTGTTCGTCGGTCATCAGGCGGGCGGCTTGTTGGCGGGCTTGGGCGGCGGCGGGGTCGTGCAGGGCCTCCAGCGTCACCGCGTAATTCAGCCACAGGTTGCCGTGGGATGGAAATTTGCGGGTTCCTTGCTCCAGCACGGTTTGCGACTCCAAATCGCGGCCGACCCGATGCAGGAAAAAGCCGTAGCTCGATACCGCATCCGGATTATCCGGCGCCAGCTCCACCCATTCTTTAAATGCCGGTTCGGCGCGCAGGTTGTCGTTGGCCATCGCCGCGGCCGTCGCCAACGCGGCGGCGGCCATCGGCTGTTTCGGGAATTTTTCGTTAACGCCGATCGCCACAGCCAAAGCCTCGTCGTAACGCCGGCTTTCGATCAGCGCCCTGACATGCTTGTAGGCCAAATACGGGTCGCCCGGCTCGCGCTCGACGGCGCGGCGGGCCGGGTCGATGGCGCGTTCGGGCCGGCCAGTTACTGAAAAATAGCGCGCCAAGGCGCTCTCCAGCGCCGCGCTGGACACGGGTTGCGCGGCAATCACGCCGGTAATCAGGCTATCCGCGCGCTCCCGCTCGCCGGCCAGCCACATCAGCCGCGCCAGACTATACAAAGCCTCGGGCTCCGCCGGATGCCGCGCCAACACCGTTTCCCAGGCAGTCCGCGCGCCGCCGAATTCACCCATCCGCTCCGAGATACGCGCCAAATCGGCGTATACCCGTTCCGGCGCGCCGGCCTGGATTGCCAACCGTTTCAGCAATTCCAGCGCTTGCGGCAATTGGCCACGCGCCTCGAATAACGCCGCCTGCAATTGCTCCGGCAGGATGTCGCCAACCCGCAGGCTGCGCGCCTGTTCCAGCGCCTGCTCCGCTTCGGCGAAATGGCCGGTACGGAGTGCGGCTTCAGTAAACATGATCTGAAAATCGAAATTGTTGCGGTAATTGGACTGAACGGCAGCGGCCAACTGGTAACCCTGGGTGAATTCGCTGCGTTTGGCATGTTCGAAAGCTTTTGAGCCGGCCGCTTCGATACCGCCGGCTTCGCGGACGATGCGGTTATTCCCGGCATTACCGAGCCAGCCGGCCGCCAAGCCGCCGACCACGGCGAGAACCGGAAAAAAGCTCAGCCCGGCAGTCAGCGGTTTGAAAGCCGGGGTATGCACCAAAGCGCCGGCCCGTTCCAGCGCGACGGCGCGTTGCTGACAATAAGCCGGCCATTGTTCGGCGCCGATTTCCGTAGCAGTGCTTTCCCACAGGTAATCGAAACGGACTTCGCGCCGGCGCGACTGGATATCGACCCGATAACGGAAGCCCGGCCCTTCGTGGCGGAACGCGCCGGCTTTCTGCTTCTTCACCGTTTTACCGCGGACGACGACGCTGTGGCAGACCGTTAGCGGATGGCGCAATTGGAAGGGCTGCGCGCGTTGCTGGTGCGGATCGATGGTTTCCACGGCTAAAAACAGGCCGTGGGCGCCGTAACTGAAAAAGTCGGGCGGTTTGCGTCCGGTCTGGCCCCAGGTCGGCAAGCCGTGGCGGCTGCGTAATGCGATGCGGTTGCCGTCGCTGTCGTCGTCGATCTGCAGGCTGTCCGGATTGGGTTGCAGTGCCGGGAAATTTTGCTGTAAGGCGTCGGCCCGATGTTTGGCAAATTGGCGTTGGCCTTGGTTGAGGATTGCCGCGCGGATGTCGTCGGCCAGCCAGCCGCCGGCCTCCAGCACTTGCTCGACGGCACCGTTAACCCCGCGCCGATCCAGTATGAAGGTTTCGGTCAAGGTCAATTCGGCGAGCGCCGCTGGCGGCAAGTCGAGTAAACCCGCCGTTGCCTGATCGATTTCCAGGCCGGCCGCGAACGGCGGCACGCTCAGGTGTGCCAGATCGCCGCCCTGGCCAACCACGGTCGGATCGGCGAAATAACGTTGGCCGTCCAGATCGAACATGACGATAACGTGGTTGAAACAGGCCGTGGACGGCATCAAGCGTTTGATGCCGTCGCGCCAAGTGCTGGCGACCAATACCGGCCGCGCCGCGACACCCAGCTCGCGCAGCAAGGCCACCAACAAGATCGATTTATCCTTGCAGTCGCCGAATCTCCGCCTCAACACCATGCCGGCGCCGTTCGGCAACATGCCGGCGCCGTGGCCGAAATCGACGCTCAAATAGCGGATCTCGTTTTGGACGAAGCGCAACGCGGCCAGCGCGGCGTCGGCAGCGGTTTTTCCGGCGGCTAATCGCTCGGCTTCCGCAGCGATACTCGCCGAATCCTCGGTTGCAGCGTCAGCCCAAAGTTCGGCGAAAAAGGCCGAAACTTGGCCCCACGTCTGCCAGGCGGTGGCTTCCAATACCGGAAACGGCCAATGCCCACCCGGCACGTTGCCTTCGGCCTGAAACAGCGGCGGCCGCTCGAACTGCCAGGTGACGCGATCCGCTGCTACCGTCTCGGCCGGGGCCGCAACCGCGTCCGGCACCAGCAAGCGCCAGCGCAGGTCCTGGCCGAAATACACCGTCAAGGCCAGATAATAAGTCGCCACCGGCACGCTCCAGGCCAGGAAATGCAGGGCCGTGAAACGCAGGCCCGGCAGCGGTTCGCGCGGCGACAGGGTCCAGGACAAGTCGATCACGTCGCCGATCCGCACGTCTTCCAGCAACGCCACCAGCGAGACATAGCCTTTCAGCATTTGCTGCTCGAACTGTTGCTCGCGCTGTCTGAGCAGAAACGCCTCTTTGGCTACCGGCTCGCGCTTTTGCCAGGCGCCGTCGGCGGCCATGCGCCAGATCGCCAGCTCATGCAGTTGCAAGCGCTGGGCGGCCGGATCGAACTCGACCACCACCTGGCTTTGGGTCTGCACCGCAGACAGCGCAGCCAGCATCTTGACGGTGCGCGCATAGAGCGCCTGGCTAGCGACATGGTGTTGCTCGTCGATCAGTAAATAACCGAAGCCATGGCCCTCGCCGGGCCGCCAGGCCCAATCCACGGATCGTTGCTGCACCCAGTCGGCTGGCGGCTGTACCGACCATTCGGCGTGTTCGATCGGCACGTGTTTACGTATCGACATGAAAGTCCTCTTCTCGTTATTTTATCCAATGGGCTGTTTGCTCGGTCCGCCGGGTTGTTCCGAGAACGCCAACCATAACGGCCCACCGCAGCGGCGCACAGCATGCGGTGAAAGCAGTCTAGTGTCAATCGTCGGTGCAGCCGCTGTTTAGGAACTTCGGCATGCACCGACGGGCTCGTTTTCAGCGGCGAAAGGTTGGATACCCGGCCACGCGTAACCGCTGGGTGGATGGCTAGTCGATGATACCCTTGGCTGCCAGAGCCGCGCGGGCCAGCTTTGGCCGGAGCGCCAAATCGTCCTTGCCGCGCAAATCGATGTTAAGCGCAAACAGCCAGACCTCGCCCCGGCTCTCGACGTAACCGACGTACCATCCGACTTGCGGATCGACGCGCGCCGCCCAGCCGGTTTTGGCCCACAGCGCATAATCCGGAGTTTGCTCGGCCAGCATGATCTCGCGCAAGGTGTCGTAAGCGAATCCATCGAACGGCAGCGAGCGCCGGACCAGCTTGCGCAGAAATTCCACCTGTTCCGCTGCGCTGATCCGTAACGAGCCGTCCAGCCAGAACTCGCTCAACCCGAACGGCTCGCGCAATTCGCCATATTCGGTTTCCCGCAAATATCGGCGATAGGTATCGGCACCGACCCGCCGCGCCAAGTCCTGGTAACACCAAACGCAGGACACCTTGAACGCCGAGGCCAAAGTCTGGTCGCGGTTCCAGTCCGGAACATCGCGGATTTGTCCATCCCAGTGCAAAGTGTCGTCCTTGCCGGCAATCGCCCGTTCCTGCAGCGCAATCAGCGTGTTCAGGATTTTAAAGGTCGATGCGACCGGCAAGCGCCGGTTGGCGCGGGCGTCGTTATGAACAAAAGTCCGGCCGGTCCGCACCGAGGAAATCACGACGCATCCCTCCAGGCCTTGCTCGGCAAACAGCTTGGCCAAGGCTTGGTCTTCGGAATGCGCCGGGTCGGCCGCGGAAACGGCGAGCAGCAGAACGGCAAGGCAGGTTTTGAGTGTTTGGACTGGCATAATTTCAGTGGGTTTTGGTCGACGGGAACCGGTAGTGCGAAGCCGGTATCAGGTTATTCGCGGTCGAAATCCGCGCTAGCGGGGATACCGCCGTCGCCCCAATTTAGCGGATACCAACCGCGGGCGACGAAATGAAGGAAGGAACTGTGCGGCCAACTCGCCGGCGCATCTGCCAATCCGTGCTTGACCGGATTGTAGTGAATGTAATCCAGGTGGCGATGAAAATCGGCTTCGTCGCGGATGCAATGTTCGAAAAAACGCGGCTGCCAGACCGATTTGGTGCCATCGCTTCTGACCGGAACCGAGAGCTGGCGAGAGAAGGCGGTTTTAACCATTTGCCAGCGTGTCGAATAATCGGCATCGCCGTCCGGTAATTGCCAAATACTGTGTAAGTGGTCCGGCAATACGACCGCAGCAGTTAACTCGAACGGCCTCTTGGCCTTCACAATTTTAAACGCTTGCCGAAGCCATGCCACATTTCGCTCGTCAGCAAAAATGGGTTGCCGCCGGTAAGTCACCACCGTGAAAAAATAGCAGCCACCGGGTATGTAAACGCGTCGATAATCGCTCATCGGCCTTTCCGAGCTTCCGGAGGGGGTAAATCATTCCAAACATTGTAGGCCGGAATAAGCGCAGCGTTTCCGGCGAAATCCACGAGCACGGCGTTTCTGGCAAATTTAAAAACTTGCCGGAAACGCTTCGCTTATTCCGGCCTACAGGGCTAGCGAGAGAAGGCGGTTTTAACCATTTGCCAGCGTGTCGAATAATCGGCATCGCCGTCCGGTAATTGCCAAATACTGTGTAAGTGGTCCGGCAAGACGACCGCAGCAGTTAACTCGAACGGCCGCTTGGCCTTCACAATTTTAAACGATTGCCGAAGCCATGCCACATTTCGCTCGTCAGCAAAAATCGGTTGCCGCCGGTAAGTTACCACCGTGAAAAAATAGCAGCCGCCGGGTATGTAAACGCGTCGATAATCGCTCATCGGCCTTTCCGAGCTTCCGGAGGGGGTAAATCATTCCAAACATTGTAGGCCGGAATAAGCGAAGCGTTTCCGGCGAAATCCACGAGCACGGCGTTTCTGGCAAATTTAAAAACTTGCCGGAAACGCTTCGCTTATTCCGGCCTACAGGGCTGGAAGTTCACCGGCCAAGACGGTTCCATCGAGAATCGAGTAAACGGCTACTTGCCCTTGATATTCAGCATGAATATGCGGCATGTTGTGCTTATCCGTGTCATAGAAAAACATTCGAATAAGGATGCCGTAGAACATTGAAATTGTAGGCATTACAACGATTTCTCCTAGTGTACCCAACGCGGAAGTGAGCGGCCTGTCCGGCTCTTCGCGCTTTGGTTTCTTTCTTTTGGCCAAGCAAAAAAAGAAACTCGGCTTTCGGGCCGAAACCCGACATTTAAACTAGCCTTCGCTGACGTGAAACCATTAAAACAAAAAGCGTTTAAACGAGCTGGCGCCTTTCTACTCTATCGATGCGCTTCACGTTGTTCAGCACATCCTGTGGTCTATATAGAGAATGGAACTCGGTCAAGAAGGACGCAAACATAGTTGTACACTAGTAGCGCTATGGCGGTAACGGCTGTTGATACGGTGATACCGAGTACAGCCACCCAAACTCGAACGGAACGTAGTGAGGCTTTTCGCTGCACCATTTCACATGCATTTACCTTCGCCTGAAACAATTCAGGGTCTTTGCGCACATTTTCGTCTGCAACAATGTTTTGAAGCTGCATCAATGCCCTGGCACCCTGAACCATTTTAAATAGTTCGAATAGCACAAATACTGTGGCCGATGAAACCATCAAAAGGGCCGATGAAATGGAAATCCAGTGAGTCAAAGCAGGTTTGGTCGCTCCCCATATGGCAAAGAATGCGGCATAGCCGGCAGCAATAACAACGTTGTTATATGCGGTCGCTTTTTCGTAAGAGCTCGATAGAATCTTCACCAACGTATCGACCATCTTGTCCGCGGCAGCTTGTTGACGACGCTGTTGTTCCTCTTGGATCATTCGCTGCTGTTGATCCGCAATCTTCTTAAAAGCTTCTTGCATGCTAGCAATTTGGTATTGAGTCTGTTGATCCATAATGCCCACTACAGGGAGGCCAAATACAAAAAAATAGTTGGGGGTACCATCCGTTGTAAACAGATAACTGTTTGCCTAGCATTCTAACAAACCTGTCAACTACCCTCATCAATCAACGTCTCGCAAGCCCCCTTCTACAGCCCATCCATCTCCAAACCGCCTTATAATCCCAAAACGCAAAAACCCACCGGACACCCCATGCTCAAACACGCCAACGCCTGGAAAGACCAGTTCCCGGAATTCGCCGGTTGCGGGGATGCGGTGGTGGCGCAGTTGATGGCGGCGGCGACGCTGGTGACGGTGCCGGCCGGGCAGCAGGTGTTTTATCCGGGCCAGGCTTGCGAGAATTATTTATTGCTGCTGTCCGGCAGCGTCAAGGCGCAGATTTTGTCGGCCGACGGCCGCGAGGTATTGCTGTACCGGGTGTTACCGGGCGACTCCTGCGTACTGACCACCTCCTGCCTGCTCGGCGACAGTGCCTATCCGGCGGAGGGTTATACCGAATCAGACATCAGCGCGTTCGCGATTCCGGCCCACGTATTCCACCGTTGTTTGCAGCAATCGGCGTTTTTCCGCGAGTTCGTATTTCGCAATTTTTCGGGGCGGCTGGCCGACGTGATCAAACGGATGGCGGCCTTGAGTTTCGCCAGTATCGACCAGCGGCTGGCGCAAACGCTGTTGGCGGAGAAGACAAATCCGATCCGGAAAACCCACCAGGAACTGGCGCTGGAATTGGGCTCGGTGCGGGAAGTAGTATCCAGGCATTTGAAGCGTTTCGAAAGCCTGGGCTGGCTGAATTTAAGCCGCGGCAGCATCGAAATCGTCGACGCCGCCGCGTTACGCGACATGCTGTCCGCCGGCGATTAGTCGTCGCGCTGTTGGCGCTGCTCGTTACCGACCAACTGGATAAAAATGAAGCCGAGGATAAAACCCAAGCCCGCCGCCAGCATCAGCGGCAATGCAAACGGGATGTCGTGCGGATCGCGCAGATTCATCTGCAGGATGTTCGAAGCAAAACCGAAAATGAGTTCTTTCATAACCGATACCTACCATCTTGTTGTTAGAGTTGTCCTATTCGACCGGCTCAGCCGGCCGCAAGGCGGTTACAATGTAGCGCCGGCCGGCCGCTGCCTCAGTGACTAAGTCACCAACCTCGGAACCTAAACGATTTGCTTAAACCTGCAACCAACGCTCCTCTTCCCAAAATCCCGGTCGTGTTGATCACCGGCTTCCTCGGCAGCGGCAAGACGACCTTGCTGAACCGCTTGCTGGCAGACGGTATCAACACCGCGGTGGTGATCAACGAATTCGGTGCGGAGCCGGTCGACCAGGATTTGCTGCAACGCCAGGACACGCCGCTGACGGTGCTGTCCGGCGGCTGTTTGTGCTGCCAGGTAAAAGGCGCGCTGGCGCCAACCTTGAAAAATTTACGGATGGCCTGGGACGCCGCGCCAGACAAACCGTTCGCCCGCGTCGTGATCGAAACCAGCGGCGTCGCCAGCCCGGAGCCGATTCTGGATACCCTGTTGCGCGAGCGCTGGCTGGCCGGCCGTTACCGGCTGCAGGCCGTGCTGGCGACGCTGGCGATCCCGTCGGCGATCCAACAAATCGAACGTTTCCCGGAAGCCGCGGCCCAGGTCGCATGGGCGGACCGATTGCTGCTGACGCATGCCGATCTGGCCGCTGCCGGGCAACGAGATGCGTTGGCGCAACGCCTGCGTACATTGGCCCCGGCGACGCCGACTCTGACCTTGCAACCGGGTACGGACCTTCCGGCGGAGATACTCGGCCTGGACACGCCGCAATTGCGGCGTTTACCGGGCGCCGCGCCGATTGGGCACGGCTTCAACAGCCTGTCCGTGGCCTTGGCAGCTGCGCCGGCCTGGTCAAGGTTGGCATCCATCCTCAGTTCACTGCTCGCCGGCCACCCCGAATTGCTGCGTATCAAAGGCGTGGTTTATCTCGCCGACCGTACGGAGCCGGTTGCGGTGCAGGCAGCCGGGGAGCGCTTGTATCCGCCCCAGGTGTTGCCAGCGCGCGATGACGGCGACCGCTACGGGCGCCTGGTATTCATCGCCGACGGGAATACCGACGCGTTGGCCGAAGATCTGAGCAAGGCTTTCGGCACGGAAACCGGCACGCGGATCTAGCGCTGATCCCGCCCAAGCCGGCGCTGCGGGCGGGTTTTACGACGAAAACCGGATACGGGGCTAGGTTATTTGTATTACCATAGCAGGCAGCGTAATTGCAGACATTCAGCGGGAGGCAGACCATGCAAGGCGACAAACAAGTCATTAGCTACTTGAACGAATTACTGGCCGGCGAATTGACGGCCATCGACCAATATTTCATCCATTCGCGGATGTACCAAAACTGGGGTCTGGACAAGCTGTACGAACGCATCAACCACGAAGTCCAGGACGAAACCAACCACGCCGACGCGCTGATCAAGCGGATTCTGTTTCTGGAAGGCACGCCGGATTTATCGAAACGCGAACCGCTGGCGGTGGGCGCCACAGTGCCGGACATGTTGAAAAACGATCTGGCGGTGGAGTTAAAAGTGGTGGCCGATTTACGTAAGGTCATGGCCTATTGCGAAAGCGTCCGCGACTACCAAACCCGGGAAATTTTGAAAGTGATGCTGGACGATACCGAAATCGACCACGCCCACTGGCTGGAAAAACAACTGGGTTTGATCGAAATGGTCGGTTTGGAAAACTATCTGCAATCGCAGATTTAACCGCACTCGCAACGCACTCAGCCGGCTTGCGGTTCGACCAGCCCGCCATCAAGGGCGGTCGACCGTTTCAGCTCCCGACCGACGCGTGTTAAAACACGCGTGATGGCTCACCCGGCCGCCGCATTACCGCAGTTACAGCGGGCCGGATTCCCCGCCCAGGCCGGAATTTCCGGTCGCCTTATTCAGCAACGCCAACGCTGCCACGAAATTGAAGCCGTCGATTTGCCGGCTAAATTCGGCGTAATCCTGCCCCAACACCGCGGCCAAGGTTGCGGCGTACTTTTTGGCCAGACGGCAGGCCAACGCGTTGTCCTCGGCCAGCAGATTCTGCAATTCGGCAATCGCGGCGTCGGCGCGAACGCCGGTAGCGGCATCTGCGTCGGCAATCTCCTCGGCTTCGCCCATGGCCTCGATTCCCGCCAACAACGGATTCAGTTCCTCTTCGCATAGTCGCACCAAATCCAGGCAGCCGGCCAGCTCGGTTTCCTCATGCAAGGCCTGATCCAGCCTGGCAGCCGCGGCGGCTACGCCAAAGGCCCCCAGTGTAGCGGCGACGCCTTTCAAAGCATGGGCCAAGGCCCGGGCTTCGGCCCGGCGTTGCTCCAGCAGCGCATCGACTATCCGTTTCGTATCGTCGCGATGAGCGTCTCGGAACATCCGCAACAACCGACGGTACTTTGCCCCGTCTCCTCTGACGACGGCCAGACCTTGCAGACTGTTCAAACCGGCAATCGCAATCGGCGCTTCCGATCGCTTGGCGTCGGCTGAGCATCCGGCAGACGGCAGCTCGGCGGACGGCGCCGGGGTAACACCTCGCCCGAGCCAGTCCAACAACGCCCGATACAAATCGTCGGGAACCACTGGCTTGACCACGAATCCGTTCATACCCGCGGCCAGACATTCCTGCCGGTCTTCATCGAACACGTTTGCCGTCATCGCCAAGATCGGCAACTTGGCAAATTCCGCCCGCTCCCGGATCAGTCGGGTCGCTTCCAAGCCGTCCATTGTCGGCATTTGCACGTCCATCAACACCAAATCGAACCGGTCGGCAAAGACTTTATCGACCGCAACCCGGCCGTTCTCGGCCGTAGTCACGGCCAGGCCCATCCCGTTCAGCAACTCCAGTGCGACTTCGCGATTGATAGGATTGTCTTCCACCAACAGAATACGGGCCCCCGGATGCTGGAGCTTCAAGGCGTCTTCCGCGCCACTGGGTTTGGCGACGCTACATTCGCCCTCCCCGTGTCCGCGCTGCAAGCGAGCCGTAAACCAAAACCGGCTGCCCTGTCCGGCGCAGCTGTCGGCACCGGCTTCTCCGCCCATCATCCACGCCAGACGCCGGGTAATGGCCAGCCCGAGGCCGGTACCGCCGAATTTGCGGGTGGTCGTGACGTCGGCCTGGGCAAAGGTTTCGAATAACATCGGCATTTTGTCCGCCGCGATCCCGATGCCGGAATCCTCGACCGCGAAACGCAAAGTCAAACCGTCCGCGTCTTCCGCCAACAACTCGGCCAGCAGCCGGATCTCGCCGCGCTCGGTAAATTTCACGGCATTGCTGGCGTAATTCAACATGGCCTGCCGCAACCGGGTCGGGTCGCCGCGCAACCACTGCGGCACACCATCCTGATCGATCACAAGCTTCACACCTTTGAGCCGGGCCTGATCGGCGATGAGCGAGCGAACATGGTCCAGCAGCGCCGGCAGCGAAAAATCGGTGTGTTCCAATTCCAAGCGGCCGGCTTCGATTTTGGACAAATCCAGGATGTCGTTGATTACCGCCAACAGATGCTGGGCCGCATTATCGATTTTATCCAAACGGTCGATCTGCTCGGCGTCGACGCGGCTTTGCCGCAATAGGTAAGTCAGACCGATGATCGCATTCATCGGCGTGCGGATCTCGTGACTCATGTTGGCCAAAAACGCCGTCTTGGCCTGGTTGGCCGCGTCTGCCTGCGCTCTGGCCGCCGCCAACTCGGCAGTGCGGCTGGCCACCAATTCTTCCAGGTGATGGCGATGCCGGTCCAATTCCGCGCCGATCCGTTTTTTTTCGGTGATGTCTTCCTGCACCGAGACAAAATGGCTGACGCGGCCGTCGGGTTGGCGGATCGGTATCACGCTGACAAACTCGGTGTATTCCCGGCCGCGTCTGTCGCGGTTGATGAATTCGCCTTTCCAAACCCGGCCTTCTTGCAGCGTTCGCCACATTTCCCGAAATACCACCCGCGGGGTTTTCCCGGATTGTAAAAACCGCGGGTTGGCGCCCAAGACGTCTTCGCGCTTGTAACCGGTTTGAGCCAGAAAAGCTTGATTGACGTATTCGATTTTGCCGTCGGCGTTGGTGACGATGATGCCGGACGGATTCTGTTCGACGACCTGAGCCAGTTTCATCAAGTCTTGCTCCGCCGTTTTACGTTCGGTAATGTCGAGATTGACGCCGAACAAGCGGATCGGCTTGCCGTCGGCGTCGTACTGAGCCTGGCCGCGGCTGACCATCCAGCGGATTTCGCCGGAACGGTGCAAAAACCGGAACTCGATGTCGATCGGCAGATGTTGCATCACCCGCTCCCGCCATTGCGCCTCGATCAACGGCTGATCCTCCGGATGCACCCGCAACAGCCAATCGGCATTGCTGCGTAAGTCGCCCGGTTCCAGCCCGTAAAGCCGGGTGCATTCCGGCGACCAATGGCACACGTCGTTGACCACGTCCCAATCCCAGATACCGACGTGTGCGCCCTCTTGCGCCATCCGCAGCCGTTGCTCGCTCTCGCGCAGAGCAGTGCTGGCCAGCTCCGCCCGCTGCTGTGCCATCAAGGCTTCGTCCACCAAATTGGCCGCCTCGGCTCTGGCTTTTTGCAGTTCCCGGTTGCGGCGCCGTTGCAGCAGCAAGCCTGCCCAGCAAACCAACACCGCATTCGCCAGAAAAAGCCAGAAGGAAAGGCCGGCTTCGCCCGCCGCCGCCCCCGTTACCATAACGGCTGCGGCCGCCAGTGTTGCAGCCACACCCGGCCCCGGCCCGCAAAACAGCGCGCAGGAAATGATCGGCAACATCAGCCACAGCAAACTGGCCGGCGTCTGCCCGGCGGCGGGTAAACCCTGGCTCACTGCAAACACCGCCGCAACTGCAGCCACGGCGAAGAGATAAGGGATGATCGTCCGGCTACGTTTGAGGCTGGACATGGGAATTCGCGCGGTAACCGAAGGGAAGAGAGCAGCGGACCGGCCCGAAAAATTGCGCGGTGCCGGCCGCCTCCGCGCGCGAAGCAAACCGTACAACAAGGCAACGGGAACGGGGCAGCATTGGTTTTAACCGGTCGAAACGTACCGATGCATCCTCATAACTTGAAACGGGCGATGGCGGTATTACCGTTTCCGACATATTCCAGACTGTCGAAACTCAAATGCCGCGCCATCGCGATGCCGCGGCCGTGGATATCGAAAGCCCGTTCCGGAGAAAAGTCCAGGTATCCCGAGCAATCGAAGCCACTGCCTTGATCGGTGATGGTGAAGCGCAATTCGTCGTCGCCGCGCAGGAAGCAGACCTCGGCGAAAAGTTGCCGATACTCGGGCAATTGCAGCCTGCGGTCGATTTCTTCGGTCCAGGTTCCCGCCAATACGAAACGGCCTTTTTCGGCGTAGGAAATTCCGAGGTTGCCGTGTTCGACGGCATTGATCAGCAGCTCTTGCAAGCCCTGCACCGCCCGCTCCGGCTCAGGGCAGATTCTGGCCAGATGAGTCGCCAACACCCGGGCGTCTTCCAAGGTCTGGAAGCTGAACCGGCCTTCGCGCATCAATACCAACGGCCGTTCCGCGCTGCGCAGGTTTTCCACCATTTCGCGCAACTCGCTACGCTGCTCCAACGCGGCATCGACAACGGCCAGCAACACCTCGGGCTGAAAGGGCTTGGTCAGATAGTAATAAGCGCCCTGGCTCAAGCCCTGCTGAATACTGTTTTTATCGCTACGGGCGGTTTCGATGATCACCGGGATGTCAGCCAACACCCGGTCGCTTTTAATCAAATTCAACAACTCGATGCCGTTCAGGCTAGGCAAGCCCCAATCCAGCAATACCAGATCGTAGGCAGCCGGATCGGCTTGCAACTTTTCCCAGGCGTGCATGCCGTTACTGCAAAGGTCTATCCGATAACCTCGAGTCTGCAATATGCTTTCGATCACTATGGATATGATCTCTTCGTCTTCGACTAACAATACGCTCGGTGCCGTGTTCATACCGCTACCTCTCCGGACCGTCAGGGTTGCGGCGGGCGATTTCGCAATAGAAATCGAAGTCCTCCAGGAATACCTCGGCCATGTCCGGGTCGAAATGGCGGCCACTGCCTTCGGCAATGATGATTTTGGCATCCGCCGGCGGCAACGGCGGCTTGTAGACTCGGCGGGAGATCAGGGAATCGAACACGTCGGCGATCGCCATGATGCGGGCCGAGACCGGAATATCGTCCCCCGCCAGACCGTCGGGATAACCGCTGCCGTCCCATTGTTCATGGTGCCAGTGGGCGATTTCCTTGGCCAGCACCAGGAATTCCACATTGGGGGTGGCGTCGCGTTCCGCCATTTCGATCGCATCGCTGCCTAATTTGGCGTGAGTTTTCATGATTTTCCACTCGTCGACTGTCAAAGGCCCCGGTTTATGTAGGATCACGTCCGGAATGCCGACTTTGCCGATGTCGTGTAGCGGGGCCGACCGGGCCAGCAAATCGACGTAGTGGTCGCTCAGGATTCCGGCAAAGCGCGGGTGGCTTTGCAAGGATTCGGCCAGATGCTGGACATAGGCCTGGGTGCGGAGGATGTGGTTTCCGGTTTCCGGATCGCGGATTTCCGCCAAATGGGCCAACGCCCGGATGGCGGTCTTTTGTATCAATTCGTTTTCCCGCATCCGTCTGGTCACCTCGGCTTCCAGATAGACGTTCTGATCGCTGAGCCAGTCGCGGGCCTGTTTCAATTCCAACTGGGTACGCACCCGCGCCAAGACGATTTGCGGTAATATCGGCTTGGTGATGTAATCCACCGCGCCGGCATCCAAGCCGCGCAGTTCCGATTCCATACTGTCCATCGCCGTGACGAAAATCACCGGGATCTGACTCGTCGCCGGCTCGGCGCGCAGGTTCTCGAACACTTGGTAGCCGTCCATCTCCGGCATCATCACGTCCAATAGGATCAGATCCGGATGCGGTGTGGTAGCGACCACTTGCAACGCGCGCAGCCCCGAAGTCGCCACTCTGACCCGGTATTGCGGCTGCAACAATTCGCTAAGCACGATGACGTTTTCCGGGGAATCGTCGACCACTAATATGGTCTGTATTTTTTTACTATGCATAGATCGCTCTTCACGAAGTAACGGATCGGCAACGCTGCCGAAAATCAAACCTGTTACGAGACAATACTCGGGAAGACTGTCGAAATTTCTCTCTGATTCGAAGAGGTTCATTCCCGGAGTCGGCGCGGCGAAAAACGCGAACCCTTCGCAAACTTTACCGCCTCCATCCAGGGCGGCTTTGTCAGCAGTGAACGCCACCTAATTACTTTAGCTTATTTTCCGCAAGCCGTTAGACAGTTTCGTCTGGCCTGACAACCGAAAAGGCCGGATAATTGCCGCCTTTTTGCCGATACGCGATTACGACATGCAATTTACCTTGAAATCCGCCGACGGTTTTGCCCGTCGCGGCCAATTGGCGTTTGCCCGGGGCGTGGTGGAAACGCCGATTTTTATGCCGGTAGGCACTTACGGCGCGGTCAAGTCGCTGACGCCGGAAGATCTCGAGACGCTGGGGGCACAAATCATTCTGGGCAATACCTTTCATTTGCTGCTGCGTCCGGGCATGGACGTGATGAAAGCCCACGGCGATCTGCACGATTTCATGCGCTGGCAAAAACCGATTCTGACCGATTCCGGCGGTTTTCAGGTGTTCAGCCTGGGCGCGTTGCGCAAGATCAGCGAGCAAGGCGTGACCTTCAAATCGCCGGTCAACGGCAGCAAAATTTTCATGGGGCCGGAAGAGTCGATGCAGGTGCAGCGCGATCTGGGCTCGGACATCGTCATGATTTTCGACGAGTGCACGCCCTACCCGGCCACGTTTCAGGAAGCGGCCGACTCGATGCGGCTGTCGCTACGCTGGGCCGAACGCAGCAAACGCGCCCACGAGGGCAACGATTCGGCCCTGTTCGGCATCGTCCAGGGCGGCATGTATCCGCAATTGCGGGAAGAGTCGATCGCCGGACTGACCGGCATCGGTTTCGACGGCTACGCGATCGGCGGCTTGTCGGTCGGCGAACCCAAACACGAAATGCTGGCGACGCTGGATGCGATTCATCAGAAAATGCCGGCCGACAAACCGCGCTACCTGATGGGCGTCGGCACGCCGGAGGATTTGGTCGAGTCGGTGCGGCGCGGCATCGACATGTTCGATTGCGTAATGCCGACCCGCAACGCCCGCAACGGCCATCTGTTCACCCGCCACGGCGTAATCAAAATCCGCAATCAGCAGTACCAGTTCGACACCCGGCCGCTAGACGAAAACTGCAGCTGCTACACCTGCCGCAATTATTCGCGCTCGTATTTGAAGCATTTGGACAAATGCAAGGAAATGCTCGGTTCGCGGCTGAATACGATCCACAACCTGCATTATTACCTGGAGTTGATGGCCGGCATCCGCGCCGCAATCGAAGCCGGCCGCTTCGCTGAATTCGCCGACGAGTTTTATGCGCTGCGCGGCATGCGGCCGCCGGCTGCTGCCGAATAGAACGCCGAATTAGCGGCCACGCAGCATTTCCAAGGCCAGCTCGGCCATGTTGCGCGAACCGCCGCCGCAGCCGAGTTGGCGTTTGACCTCGCCCAATTCGGCAATGCAGCCCTCGCGGTAAGCGGTATCGTCCAATAGCCGCCCAATTTCTGCAGCCAGGTTGTCGGCGCTCAATTGTTCCTGAATCAATTCGCGGACAATACCCTTGCCGGCGATGATGTTGGGCAGGCCGATGAATGGGATTTTCACCAGCCGTTTGCCCAGCCAATAGCTAAACGCCGCCAGCCGGTAGACGATTACCATCGGTACTTGCAGCAATGCGATTTCCAGCGAGGCGGTGCCGGAGGTGGTCATTACCGCGTCGCAGCATTGAATGGCGTCGTAAGGCTGGCTCTTGACGACGTGCACCGACAAGGTGGTCCGCTGCAAGTGCTCGGCCAGCACGCTATCTTCGATCGAATCCGCCTGCGGCAAAATAAATTGCAGCTGCGGCCGAACTGCAGCCAGTTTTTCGGCGGCTTCAAGCATCACCGGCAACATGCGTTTGATCTCGTTGCCTCGGCTGCCTGGCAAGATGCCGACCACCGGCCGGGCCGGATCCAGGCCGAACAGCTCGAAGTCCTCGGCTTTACTGCGTTGCGGATGCACTTTATCGACGGAAGGATGGCCGACGTAGCGGACCGGCACGTTTTCCGCTTCGTAATATCGAGTTTCGAACGGGAAAATTACCGCCATCATATCGATGGCCTTACCGTAGGTTTTGACCCGCCCCTGCCGCCAGGCCCAGACCTGCGGACTGACGTAAAACAGGACTTTGATGCCCTGCCGCTTGGCGAACCGCGCCAATTTCAGATTGAATTCCTTGTAATCGACGCAAACCAGCAAATCCGGTTTTTCCCGGGCCACGATCTGTTGCATCAGCCGCAAGGCACGCCGTATTTCGCCGTAGTGTTTCAAAACCTCGACCAAGCCGATCACGCCGATACCGGCCGAATCGTAGCGCACATCGATCCCGGCCTCGCGCATTTTGGTGCCACCCATGCCGATGCCGACGAGCGCCGGGTAACGTTGTTTCATTTCCAAAAACATATTGGCGGCGTGGCGGTCGCCGGACGCTTCGCCGGCGCTGAACAACAGCGTATAGGGTGGCTGCGGACTATTCATCGAACGGATAGGACAGCAGGCCCGTTTGAAACCAAGCCTGCCTGGATAAGATTGATTTAGGCGGAGAGTACGCCGCGGATGACACCGGCGATTTTATGCACGTTGTCGTCGCTCAGGTTGGCGCAGATCGGCAACGACATGCAGCGCGCCGCGACCGATTCGGTCACCGGCAACGACACGCCGGCGCATTCGGCCTTGAACACGTTTTGTTGATGCAGCGGCACCGGATAGTAAATCGCGCTGGCAATCTGTTGCTCCTGCAAGGCTTTCATGACTTCGTCGCGGCGATCGCACAGCAAAGTGTATTGATGGTAAACGTGCACGCCGATACCGTCCTCATAAGGGGGGGTCAGCGGCAAACCGGCCAGCAGTTCGGAGTACAAATGCGCGGCGTGGCGGCGGGCGGCGTTGTATTGGTCGATGCGCTTCAATTTGGCGCGCAACACCACGGCCTGCAACTCGTCCAGCCGGCTGTTGTAGCCGATCACATCATGGTAATAACGCACTTCCGAGCCGTGGTTGCGGTATTGTTTGACCTTGGCCGCGGTCGCGTCGGAATCGGTGGTGACCAGGCCGCCGTCGCCGAAGCAGCCCAGATTCTTGCTCGGAAAAAAGCTGAAACCGGCAGCATTGCCGAAACTGCCGGTCTGCTTGTTGTAAACCGTGGCACCGAAAGACTGGGCGCAGTCTTCGATCAATTTCAAACCATGCTTGTCGCAAATGGCTTTGATCGCCGGCAAGTCGGCCGGCTGGCCGAACAGGTGTACCGGCATAACCGCCCTGGTTTTGGCGGTGATGGCTTTTTCGATGTTTTCCGGTGTGATGTTGAAGCTGCCCGGATCGATATCGACGAACACCGGCGTCGCGCCGACATATTTGATCGCTTCGGCCGTGGCGATGAAGGTAAAGGCGCTGGTGATGACTTCGTCGCCGGCGCCTATGCCTTCCGCCAACAAGGCCAGATGCAAGGCGTCGGTGCCGGAGGCGCAACCGATGGCGTGTTTGACGCCCAAATACTCGGCCGCCTCTTTCTCGAACGCCTGTACGTTCGGCCCCAGAATGAATGCGCAATTGTTCAGGGTTTCGCTGAAACCGCCGACGATTTCATCTTGAATTTCCGCGTACTGCGCTTGCAAATTGACCATCGGGATCATAGTGGCCGTCCTTTAGCGATGGGTTAAAAACTTGGTGATTTCAATCGCGGTCGCCAGCGCCTTGCGGCCGGCTTCGCCGGGAACCAGCGGATTTTCGCCGGTTTGGATGCAATTGACAAAATGTTTGATTTCTTCCAGAAGCGCGTCGCCGCTCTCGAAAGTCAGTTCCTCGGTGACGATTTCCGGGATGCCGGGAAACATCTCCTTGTCGCCGGTTTTATGCTTGACCAGCACCCTATTCTGAAAATCGACCGAGACGTAGGAACTGGGGCGGAACATGCGCATCTTGCGTTCCATTTTCATGCTGATCCGGCTGGCGGTAACGTTGGCGACGCAGCCGTTTTTAAAGGTGATGCGGGCGTTGGCGATGTCGGTGCCCTGAGTCAGTACCGCAGTACCGCTGGCGTCGATTTTTTCGATCTCGGAATTGACCAGGGCCAGGATGATGTCGATATCGTGAATCATCAGGTCAAGCACCACGCTGACGTCGTTGGCGCGCGGGTTGAACGGCGACAAACGGTGCGATTCGATGAACAGCGGTTTTTCGTCCAAGGTCTCCAATCCCCGCACCGCCGGGTTGAAGCGCTCCAGATGGCCGACCTGCAAAATGACGTTTTTTTCCTGGGCGATGGCGATCAATTCGTCAGCTTCTTCAACGGTCACCGTTATCGGCTTTTCCACCAGCACGTGACTACCGGCGAGCAGAAAATCCTTGGAGACGCTGTGGTGGTAACTGGTGGGAACCACGATGCTGACGGCATCGATCTGGCCGAGCAGGGATTGGTAATCGGTCAAGGCCTGGGTGCCGTGTTTTTCGGCGACCTGCCGCGCAGCGTCTTCGTTGATGTCGACCACCGCCACCAGTTCGCAATTTTTTAGCGACGCATATTTTTCCGCATGAAACTTCCCCAAATATCCGGCGCCGATCACGGCACATTTCAATTTACTCATAGACGACCTAAGCACGATTCGCGGTTTCCCGGCCAATTACCACACTCCGCCGGGCATAAAAAGCCGGCCATTGTATCACCAGAATTGGGCGCGAATAAGCCGCTTGCCAAACTGCACCCATATGCTTGTATTCCCGGCAAATATGTCTAACTTTGGCCTTAGCAATTGCAGAAGTAGTCTTTATCTTACATTTCGAAAACCGATGCCCCCAAGACGATATCTATCTATATTGACCGCACTGGCTTTGGGAGCACAACCCGATTGCCATGCCGCAACGGCAGACGACGAGCATATTCGCAAGATCGTGCAAACCATGTTGCAGGACAAGGACCGGAAGATCGAACAACTCGAAGCTCGCATCCGGCAACTGGAGCAAGAACGGCCTCCGGCCCTTGCCGCTTTGCCGCCAGCCGCGCCGGCAGCGGTTCCGGAAAAAGCCGCAGCCAATGCCAAGCCGGAGCCGACGGTAGACAGCAAACTGAAAGCGCTGGACAAAAAGGTGGCCGAGCTGAAAGAAGCCGCCGAAGCCAACGGTCTGGTCATGAGCGGCTTCTTCGACATCAACGCCAAAACCGGCAACTCCACCGACCAGACTTTCAGCGTCGGCTCAGTGGAACTGGATCTGGACTACGTTCACGACGACCATTTCGGTGCCAGCTCGGCCTTGGTACTGTGCGGCAACTCGTCCAATGCCGACTACGGCGCACCGGGAGCGGTGTTTTGCGGCAACAGCGGTCCAGGTGCATTGAGCGGCGGCAGTACCACGGCCGGCATTGCCGTCGCCTTGGTCGACTACCATCTGTTCAACGACCGCATTCCGCCGCGGGGCCGGATTTTCAACAACAAAGGCCTGCATATCCAGGCCGGCCGTTTCGACTTGCCGTTCGGCAGCGATTACCAATACTTCGCCAACAAGGACCGGGTCACGGTCACGGCGCCGTTGACCACGTCACGCATGCAACTGGGCGGCTACAACGCCGACGGCTTGCGTTCCTACGGCAATTTCGACTGGTTCAATTACTCGGTATTTTGGACCGATGCCTTGTACGCCAACGACGGTCATACCATCGGCGGCCGCCTCGGTATGACTCTGGGCCAAAACGCCTACAAAATCCACGACGCCCACCCGGAAGGCATCGAATTCGGCATCTCGCATTTGAGCGAACTGGACGGCGAAAACCGGATCCGCAACACCGTGTACGGCGCCGATTTGGCGATCGGCTACGGCATCTGGCGCTTGCAGAACGAGTTCATGCTGTTGAATGCGCACCAACAAGTGTTTCTGGATCAGGACGGCGACGGCAATCCGATAATCGTCGTCGGCCCGAACAATAATCCCTTCGGCAAGGGCCACCAATTGGGTTATCACTCCACCTTCACCGTGGATTTGGCAAGTCTGACCAAGATGCCGGTCATTGTCTTCGCCCGCTACAGCCGTTGGCAGCCTTCGCAGAATCTGGGCCTGGACTTCGACGGCAGTACCGTCGCCATCAACGATATTTCGATGCTCAGCCTGGGCTTCAATTACAAATTCAGCGACCACTTGCAGGTCAAGTTCGAATACGACGATTCGCTTGGCACCGAAACGGCGGAACGCTACTTCGACCGGAAACTCGGTATTGCTCAAATCGTGATGTCGTTCTAACTATGAAAAAACGAATAACTTCACTGCTATTGGCACTGGCCAGTTGCTCCGGCTTGCTGCTTTATACTCACGCCGCACACACGGCTGGCGAAAACCCTCATGTCATCGCCAAACAAAACATGCAATCCGATTGCGCCAGCTGTCACTTGTCGGCTCCGGAGCTGAAAGACGACAACATATTGCACAGCAAAAACATCACTATCGATCAAAGCGCCTTCAAACTCGACGGCGTGGCGATGTGCGCGTCCTGCCATAACCCCAACCAGGGCCACAAAGTGGGTCTGAACATCGATTTTCCGGTGCCAGCGGATTTGCCGTTAAACGAGGAAAACGACATCACCTGCCTGACCTGCCATTACACCCATGGCAAGTTAGATAGCGACCGGCCGCAGGCAAGCCACAGTTTCATGGACAAATTGATGAATTCCGAGCGCTTGCGCAAAAGTTTCTTACTGCGCCGTAACAACAGCGACGGCGAGCTCTGTTTAACCTGTCACAACGTCAACTAAGGCTCAACCATGAACAACACCGTACCCCGTCGGCAAATTTTCATTAAAAAAGAGTTCCAGGGCCGCTTCATTCTCGGCGCCTTCGCCCTGATTCTTTTGTCCGGCCTGTGCTCGGCGCTGCTGATTTACTGGATGACCGGCGGCGATCTGCAAGCCCAGGCACAGTCCGCTCACGCCAATATCGTCAATGCGACGGAGCGTTTGGGAATCTCGATCATGATCGGCAATGTCGTCTCCATCGTCACGGCCGGAGCAATTGCCATCGCCGGCGTGCTGTACGGCACGCATAAGATCGCCGGTCCGCTGTACCGCTTCGAAACCCTGTGCCGGGAGGTCGGCGACGGTAACCTGGATACCGTCACCCATCTGCGCGAACACGACCAGCTGCAGGAACTGGCCGCGTCGTTTGCGGCGATGGTCGGCAAATTGCGCGACCGCCGCGACCAGCGCCAGCGTCTGATCACCGAACTGAACCGGCAGATCGGCTTGTGCGCGTTGAACAACGGCAACGACTTGTCCACGACCCAACACGAAACGATTGCCGCGCTGGCCAATCTGGCGGCGGCATTGGAAAAACTCGATAAATAACCCACCCAACTTTATGAGCAAAGACCTGACAATCAAAAGCGCGCTGATTTATATCGCATCCTCCTTATTTGCCGCCAACCTGTTGTTCGCAGCATCGCTCTGGCACGCCTTCTCCAGCATCGACGCCAGCCTCGCCGACGCCACCCAAAAACAAGACACCTCCGATGCGCTGGCCCATGTCCGTTTTCACGTGGTACAAATTCAACAATTTTTGACCGACGTCGGCGCCACGCATACCGAAGACGGTTTCGCCGAAGCCGAACAGAATCTGGCCGATGCGCTCAAAAATCTGGATGCCGCGGCCAAACTGCAACCGAACCTGCAATCGAAACTGGACGAACTGAAAACCAAAATCAGGACCATGCACGCCGCCGGCGTAAAAATGGGTTGGGACTACATCAAACTCGGTAACGAAGCCGGCACGGTGACCATGAAAGCGCCCGGCACCGGCCTGGACGATACGGCGGCCAGCCTGACGTCGGAGCTCTCGATCTTGACCGAGCAACTGGACCGCGAATTGGCTCAGGCCAAACAAGTATTGAGTTCGTCGTTGCATGACTACAGTGTTTCGCGCATCGCCTTTTCGATCGCGCTGTTATTGTTCGTGGTCATCTGTTTGGCGCTGCTGTATTTCAAAATCGAACCGCCGCTGAATGCGCTGCAAAAATCCTTGCGGGACATGAAACAAGGCGGCGGCGACTTGACCCGGCGGATTCCGCACGAAGGCGGCGACGAAATCGGCAGTATCGTCAGACTGTTCAACGAATTTCTCAGCATGCTGCAAGGCTTGATGCAGCAAGTAGCGACCGAATCAGAGCAGTTGACCGTCTCGTCGAGCCGGCTCAGCCAAATGTCGGAACGGGTACAACAAGATATTTTCAAATCGCAAATGGGAGCCAACCAAGTCGCAACCACAGTGACCGAATTGTCTGCGACAGTCACCGGCGTTTCGAACAATACGGCCGATGCGGCGCAAACCGCACGCCAAAGCAGTCAGGCCGCAAACGACGGTAAAGCAGTCGTAACCAGTACCGTACGCTCGATTCACGAACTTTCGCAAAACATCGATCGCGCCAGCCAGGTGATCGGTAGCGTCGAAAACGATTGCGTCAACGTCAGCTCGGTCCTGGACGTGATCCAAAGCATTGCCGACCAGACCAATCTACTCGCCCTGAACGCCGCCATCGAAGCGGCGCGCGCCGGCGAGCAAGGTCGCGGCTTTGCCGTGGTGGCTGACGAAGTCCGCACGCTGGCCAGCCGCACCCAGGAGTCGACCCACGAAATCCAGGCCATGATCGAGAAGCTGCAACAAGGCTCGCGGCAAGCAGTCAAAGCCATGACGGAAAGCCAAACCCAAACCAAGGAAACCGTGGCGGTGATCGAAAGCACCGGGGCAGTGTTGGACGAAATCTCGGCGATGGTAGAACGCATCTCGGAAATGAACACGCATATTTCCGATGCGGTAAAGGAACAAAAAATTGTGGTCGAGCACATCAACCAGAATGTGGTCGCTATCAACGAAGCCACCGTCAACAATACGGCAGACGCCGAACAAACCGCCCGCGAAGCTCATCATTTGCAGGCTATCGCCGGTAACCTGCAAAAAACCATTTCCCAATTCAGATTGTAAGAGCTCCCGCGGCCGCAACGCTGCGGGAACAAGGTTTTATCGGCGCTTAGCGGCGCTATCCAATTTGATCCAGCGCAACCGGTTGGCGTTGCTGACCACGGTCACCGAAGACATCGCCATCGCCGCGCCGGCGATCATCGGATTCAGCAAGATGCCGAACAGCGGATACAACAAGCCGGCCGCAACCGGAATGCCGATGGTGTTATAGATAAAGGCGCCGAACAGATTCTGTTTGATGTTGGCGACAGTCAATTGCGACAACGCGATCGCCTCCGGAATTTTCAGCAAGGAACCTTGCAGCAAGACGATGTCGGCACTTTCGATCGCCACGTCGGTACCGGCGCCCATCGCAAAGCCGACATTGGCCTGGGCCAAGGCCGGCGCATCGTTGATACCGTCGCCGACCATGCCAACCAACTCGCCCTGCTGCTGCAAGGCTTTGACCGTCGCGGCTTTGTCGGTCGGCAACACCTGGGCGCGGAATTCGGTAATACCGGCCTGGGCGGCGATGGCCTTGGCCGTGATTTCGTTGTCGCCCGTCACCATCAAGACCCGGACGCCACGGCCTTGCAATTCGCGCACGGCTTCAGCCGAGTCGGGCTTGATCGGGTCGGCTACCGAAACCACGCCGACTATGGCCTGTTCGACCGCCAACATCATCGGCGTCTGGCCTTTTCCGGCCAATTCCGCCAGCTTATCCCGACACACAGCGGTATCGACCCCATGTTCGGCCATCAATGCGGCGTTGCCGAACAGGCATTGCCGCTCACCGATCCGGCCGATTACGCCGTGGCCGGCCACGGCCTGAAAGCGTCTGACTTTGTCCAAAGCCAACGAACGCTGTTCGGCCGCAGCCAAAATCGCCGCCGCCAGCGGGTGCTCGGAACCGGATTCCAGACTGGCCGCGAGTTGCAAAACCTGAGTTTCGTCGTAATCACCGAATCCCAGCACTTCGGCCAAGGCCGGCTTGCCGGCGGTTACCGTGCCGGTTTTGTCCAGTATCAGGCAAGTCAGTTTGCCGGCCGTCTGTAGCGCCTCACCCTTACGGATTAAAATCCCAGTTTGCGCCGCCCGACCGACCGCGACCATGACCGAGATCGGCGTTGCCAAACCCAACGCGCAAGGACAGGCGATTACCAAAACCGTCATGGAAGTAACAAAGGCATAACCGAAGGCAGGATCGGGGCCGATCGCCAGCCAGATAAGAAAGGTCAGAACAGAAATTGCAACCACCGTCGGCACGAACACGGCCGAAATTCTGTCGGCCAGTTTGGCGATGGCGGGCTTGCTGTTTTGCGCCTGGCGCACGCTTTGAATGATATGCGCCAGCGCTGTGTCGCGGCCGATATGGGTGGCCGTGAACAAAAAACTGCCCTGGCCGTTGATCGACCCGGCGGCGACGCTGTCGCCGACATTTTTCTCGACCGGCATCGATTCGCCGGTGAGCATGGATTCGTCGACGCTGGAATGGCCTTCCGCCACCGTGCCGTCGACCGCGATCTTTTCCCCCGGCCGCACCCGCAAGGTCTCGCCAAGACCGACTTCCTCAATCGGTACGTCGAGCTCGCGACCGTCGCGCACGACTCTGGCGGTGCGCGGCTGCAGGCCGATCAAGGCTCTGATCGCCGCCGAAGTCTTGCCGCGGGCCCGGGTTTCCAGGGCGCTGCCGAGATTGATGAAGGCCAGAATCACGGCCGAGGCTTCGAAATAAGCGTGCGCCGACAGCGACGGCAATTGCGCGGAATAGTCGATGACGACGCAGGAATAAAACCAGGCGGAGCCGGTACCCAATGCAATCAAGGTATCCATGTTGGCCTGCTTCACGGCCAGCAATTTGAGCGCACTGTGAAAAAAATGGCCGCCGGAGTAATACAACACCGCCAAGGTCAATAGCGCAACTTCGGACCAGAACAGCGTGCCGGAAGGCGTGCCCATCGCCGGGAACAGATCGATATGGGCGCCCAACATCAACGGCAAACCCAACGCGCCGGCGACAGCCGCCTTGCGCATCAAATCGCGGTAACGCAGCTCTTCCTGGGCTTCCTCTTCCGCCGGATCTTCCAGACCTTCCATCACCGCGGCGTCGTAACCGGCGTCCTTCAAAGCCTGTTTCATTATCTGCCGGTCGGGATCGCCAAGCACGGTTGCCGAATGGTCGGCGAAGTTAACTGCGACCGATGCGACTCCGGGCACCGACTGCAAAGCGGTTTCGACCGCACTGACGCAACCGGCGCAACGCATGCCGAGAATCGACAGCCGAATCTCTTGGACGTCGCCGCTTTCTACCTGTTGGGCATCTGTCATCCTGCCTCCTCGAATGTCGGCAGCACCGCCGGCTGCCGGCGAAAAATTATTCTACTTTGAAGCCGGCGTCGACGATGGTGTCTTCGATCTCGTCGAGACTGATCTGAGCCGGGTCGAATTCGACGCCGACCTGCTTATCCAAGTGCGATGCCTTGACCGATTTGACTCCGGCCAGCGCCGACACTTTGCTGACGATACTATTTTCGCAACCGCCGCATTTCATGCCGGTAACCGTTAGCGTTGCTGATTCGGACATTGTTCCTCCTAGGGTTGTTAGAGATGCGCCGCGCCTGAACTCGACTAAATCTCGGCTTACATGTTATAAGGCGGGGCGTAGCAGCATCATAGTGCAATGATCGGGAGCCCGTAAATAAATGACAGATTTTCTAATTGGCCGGCAGCAAATACTGGACCGGCAATTGAATACCTTCGCTTACGAAATTCTGTTCCGCGGCACCGATTTCGACCTTAACCTAAAAGATGGGGCCGCCAACGCCACCAAACAAGTCATCAGCGATACTTTGCTGGAGATCGGCCTGAACCAACTGGTCGGGCCGCATAAAGCCTTCATCAACTTCACGACCCAGAACATTCTGGATAAAGTGCCGCTGCATCTGCCGAAAGACCGCATCGTGGTCGAGGTACTGGAAAGCGTGACCGTCGACGCCGAAATCGTCGCCAATTTAAAGGAACTGTCCCAACTCGGTTACACGCTGGCGCTGGACGATTTCGTACTGGCGCCGGAGTGGTTGCCGCTGCTGGAATTCGCCGACATCGTCAAGATCGACGTCATGGCAGGCACGCTGGACGCCACCCGCGAACTGATAAAACAACTCGCCCCTTATAATTTAAGATTGCTGGCGGAAAAGGTCGAAACCCATCAGCAGTTCGAAACCCTGCGCGATTGGGGCTGCGAGTTATTTCAGGGTTTTTTCTTCAGCAAGCCCAACATCGTTGAAGGCAAACGCATCGGCGCCAGCCAAACCACGGCACTGCAGTTACTAGCCACAGTCAACAAACCCGAGGCCAGTTTTGTCGAGATCAGCGGGATCGTCTCGCAAGACGTCAGCATGAGCTTCAAGCTACTGCACTACCTGAATTCGGCGTTTTTTGCGTTGCCGTACAAAATAGAATCAATACAACATGCGGTAGTCTGTTTGGGCTTGGTCGAAATCAAGCGTTGGCTCAATATCCTGACCCTATCTGCCCTGTCGGACAAACCTTCCTCGGTACTGCAAAACGTACTGATCCGGGCCAAAATGTGCGAACTGCTCGCGCGGGAAGTTAAGGATGACGGCGAGCATTACTTCCTGATCGGCATGCTGTCGGGCCTGGACAGCCTGATGGATTCGCCCTTGCCGAAATTGCTGGAACACTTGCCGCTGGCGCAGGACATAAACGACGCCGTGCTCCACCATCGCGGCCCTGCCGGCGAAACCTTAAAATTCTGTATCGCCTACGAGCGCTGGGAAACGGGGCTAAATAACTACCGTAACATCGCGCCGGAGCGCATCGCCAATATCTATTTGGAAAGCATCGACTGGTGGGCGACCCACATCTCGCCGTTACTGGCCGCATAACACTTCATTGACTGGTATGGATAGACTATGAAACGAAAATTACCCTTTTTCTTGCTGGCCGGATTATTGTCCGCCAGCTTGCAAGCCGCAGAACTCGGCGAACTCGACACCGAACAACTCGGTACGATGCAACAAAACCAAAACGCGCTGGTGGTGGATATCCGCACGCCGCAGGAATGGCAGGCTACCGGCCTGATTCCGGGCAGCCACAAGCTGCAATCGTTCGATGCCGACGGCAAATTCGACCAGCAAAAATGGCTGGCTGATCTGGAGAAATTGAAAACCTCGCCCGACCAACCGGTGATTCTGGTGTGCCGTTCCGGCAACCGTAGCGCCAAAGTCGGCAAAATGCTCAGCGAACAGCCCGGCATGCCCAAGGTTTATCATTTGAATAACGGCATCCAGTCCTGGATCCGCTCCGGCCGGCCGGTTGCACCGGATTGTCTGGCCAGCGCCTGCAATTGATATGTCGCTGTCCACGATCACCAACCAGACCATCGCGCTGGCCGGCATCGCCCAAGCCTGTTCGCTGGTACAGCAACTGGCAACGGCCGGTGCCTGCCAAAGCGGGGCCTTGGAAGCCAGCATCGGCAGTCTGTTGAAAATCGACTCGGATAGCGTCGCCGACGTCTACGGCGGCCTGGCCGGCATCCGCCACGGCCTGGAGCAATTGCAGACCCAGTTGGGTAGCCGGGCTTCAGCCAATCCGGAACAAGCCCGTTACGCCGCGCAACTGGTCTACCTGCAAAAGCGGCTGGCCGGCAAGCCGGACATGTTGGATAGCATCCGGACCGGCATCGGTCGAGCTCAGGCCCAGGCCGAACATTTCGGCGTATTGCATGAAAACGTACTGGCAAATCTGGCCGACGTCTACCACAGCACCATCAGCACGCTGCAACCGCGGATCATGGTCCAGGGCGATCCGCAGCATCTGGGCGACCAAGGCACGGTCAATAAAATTCGCGCGGTACTGCTGTCCGGTATCCGCTCAGCCCACCTGTGGCGCCAATGCGGCGGTAGCCGCTGGAAGCTGCTATTGGCGCGGCAGAAAATTCGCCACGAAGCCGAGTTCCTGTTAACGCAAATCTAACGCAGCACCATGCCGGAATTACCCGAGGTCGAAACCAGTCGGCGCGGTATCGCGCCGCACATTCTGGGCAAAACGTTTAAAACGGTAGCGGTACGAGAATCGCGCTTGCGCTGGCCGGTTCCTGTCGACCTGCCGGCGGTTCTGGCCGGCCAGCGCCTGAATGCGGTCGAGCGCCGCGGCAAATACTTGCTACTGGGCGCCGAGACCGGAACGCTGATTCTGCATCTGGGCATGTCCGGCAATTTGCGAATCACCAATCCGCAGCAGATTCCGGGCAAACACGACCATCTCGATTTCGTGTTTGCCGACGATACCGTGCTGCGCTTCAACGACCAGCGCAAATTCGGCGCGGCACTGTGGACTTCCGCCGATCCGCTGCAGCATCCGCTGCTGGCAGAGCTCGGGCCGGAGCCATTGTCGGCCGACTTCGATGCGGAATACCTGCAACGCCGCGCCGGCCAACGGACGGCGTGCATCAAAAGCCTAATCATGGACAGCCATATCGTGGTCGGAGTCGGCAATATCTACGCCAGCGAGTCGTTGTTTCTGGCCGGCGTGTTGCCCACCCGCGCCGCCGGAAGTTTGCAACGGGCCGAATTCGAACGTCTGGCCGCGGCGATCAAGACCGTGCTGGGCCAGGCCATCGAACAGGGCGGCACCACCTTGCGCGACTTTACCAATGCCGAGGGCAAACCCGGCTACTTCAAACAGGCATTGGCCGTCTACGACCGCGACGGCGCACCTTGCCGGACCTGCGCCGAACCCATACAGCATTCGAAAATCAGCCAGCGCGCCAGCTACTACTGTAGCCGCTGCCAAAGCTGACAGGCCTTAGTCAGGCCTGCCAATCGAACGCAACTGTGACCCGGTTGCCGCGTCCGTGGTAGGTCACGCTGCTGCAAAGTTTTTCCAGAAGTGCAATACCGCGTCCGCTATAGCCGGCATTGTGTTGTAAATCGGTGCGGTGGCGGCGCCAGTCGAATCCGCTGCCGCTGTCGGCGACCTTGACGATCAACCGCCCGCCGGTCTCGGTGGGATGATGGGAGAAAAACAAACGGATTTTGCCGTCGCTTAGCATTTGTAGGCGCTGTTGTTTCAATTCGTAAAACCGCAGGAAGCCTTCCGGGGTAGTTTTCTCGGCGGAATCCAACTTCAGCACGCCATGATCCAAGGCATTGGCGAACAATTCGGTCACGATCAGAAATATCGCTTGGCGATGGCGCTGCAGGCCTTGCAATTCAGTCAAGGTGTTTACGATCACCGGCACCGGGTTGGTACAACGCAGGCTGTCGATGTCGAATTCCATCATCTGTTTCCAGGTCATCGCCGCTAATTTATGCCCGGCGGCCTGGACCTGACTGCCGGCCCACGGCACGCTATCGACCGCGCAACGCAACACCACCATCGTGTTGTCGTCTTTGCGCTCGGCTCCGCCGGTATGTTCCGCCAGCCGGCGTTGTAATATGTCGAAGTCGCTGTCCCGGCTTTCCAGAATCGCCTGCAACACACGCTCGGCGCCGAACAACTCGTTGCTTGCATTCTCCGCCTCGAACACACCGTCGGTCAGCAAATACAAACTTTCATGCTCGCCGACGCGATGCAGTTGGACATCGGGCTCGATAACGGCCTGAATCCCCAGCGGAATATTGGAGGAGCGGATGGCCCGATAGCTTTTATCGACTCGATGGACCAGGTAGTGGTCCGGCAAACCGCAAGTAATGGTTTTTAACATCGAATCTTCGGGGTATAACGCCACCAGAGTCGCCGCCAAGAACCGGTTAGCCGGCAGCATCCGGTGAAGCTTGGTGTTGACCTCCACCACGATCTCGCTGATGTCGAAGCCTTTGCGGGTCATCCCGTAAAAGATGTCCGCCAGCGGCGTCGCCGCTATCGACGCCGCCAAGCCGTGGCCGGTGAAATCGCCCAGCAACAGGTGCAAATGGTTTTCCGGCGTTTTCGCCACCAATACCAAATCGCCGTTGAACAAGGCCATAGGCGACATCGACACACTAACCGCGTCGGTTTCCAGAAAATCGGCTTTCAGTACACTGTTGAACAATTTGGCTGCAACCTCTTGCTCGAGATCGGACATCTGCCAATAGTCCAATAACCGGTTTTTCTGCTCCCGTTCGCGCCGGTACAATTCGCTCAAACGTAACGATGACCGAATCTTGAACAATAACAAACCGAAGTTTACCGGCCGACACAATACCGTATCGATATCAACCGTGGCACAACGCTCCAACAAGGTATCGCTAATCGACTCGCTGATTAACACGATAGGCAAATAGTTGTCTGCAGCCTCGCGCACCTCCGCCAATGCCTGCCAATGCCAATGGCGGCAAGCCACGATCAACAAATCGATCGGTTGCGATTCGACCAAGGCCAACACTTCCGCATCGCTGGTAGCCGGCTGACAAATGTAGCCTTGGCCGATGATCTGGCGCTCCAAGTGATCGACTTCGGCGTCGGGGCCGGCATCCCTGAAAAAGACAATTACTGTTTGCATGATTAGTGGCTATCGAACGGATGATTTGCGCTTACGCCAAGTGGCCGCGGCTATTGAGCGGCCGAGCGGCTAACGTGGGCTGCTGGCTTATAATAGTCCCTCCCAACTTAAACTCTGCGGCTATGGCGATATTATTTTTTTCGTTACGCGGCGTTCCGGCCGATGAAATCGAGGACGTCCGACAATTGCTGATCGATAACGACATCGACTTTTACGAGACCTCGGCCGGCACCTGGGGCACCTCGTTGCCGGCGATCTGGCTATACCGCGACCAGGATCGGCAACTGGCTGATGAATTGTTCGAACACTATCAAACCCAACGTGCGCTGAACCAACGTGCACATTACCAGGCCCTGAAAAACAGCGGCGAAGCCGCCGGGTTCTGGCGTCACAATCTGGCCCGGCCGCTACGTTTCATCGCCTTGAGCGTATTGGTAGCGCTGGTCGGCTTCGTCTCGCTGATATGGCTGTTCGAATTGGGCCTTTAAGGCGCTGTTGCCAATACGGCCAAGGCCCGCTGGACATGTTCGGCAGCTTCTATTCCCAAGTCGGTCAAATAGCCGCCGTCGGCCTGCGAAATCAAGCCTTTATCGAATAAGCGCCGGGCCGCTTCGATCAATGCCGGATCGGCATTGCCGTGCACCTTGACCCCTTCCTGTGCGCTGGCCAAATTGAACAGCGATAGAAACCGGATTTCCGCAACCAGTTCATCGTTAAATAGCATCGGTTTTCCCCCTGTGGTGGTTATGATTATTTTTCGTTGGCGGTCAGTGTCAGCCACGCGTAAACCCGCTTTATCAGCAGATTGTCGTCGTATTGGTATGCGCGCCCTTCGCCTTCCATCCTGATTTGCCGGTACACCGGATTATCCTTTGCGGCCATGCGCCGTTGCCAGGCGCTATCGACCACCGCCGCGACGTCGAATTCGGCGTAGACATCCAGAAACGGCAGGCCAATGTTTTTGATTTGCTCCAGGCTTTGCGCCTGCGGTAAACGATTATCGCCGATCGGCAGACTAATAGCCGCGAACGCCATGATACCGTCCGGTTTGGCACTGAGCCGATACAGCGCCATTGCCGCGCCGACGCCGTAACCGACGACGGCGATGCGTTTGGCACCGCCTTGCTGCAAATAGGCCACCGCGGCATCGATGCGTGCCGCCGCGTCGTCGAACAGTACAATGTAATCGTCGAGGTTCGCGCCGATCTCCTGCACCGGCATTTGTAACGATAAGGTCGCCCAACCGTGTTTCGGCAAGGCGGCGCGCAATCCCCGAATCACCGGGCGCTGATCCGGATGGCCGCCCATGTCGTGCAACACGATTACCGCGCTACGGTTGTCGGTTTTTTCGGCATCGGTATAGAGCCCAAGAACAGGCCGGTTCGAACTCTGCAGCCAAACCACGCGTCCCACGGCCAATTGGCGTTGAATTTGTTCGGCATAATCCTGCTCGCGGCGCTGGTCGCCGGCAGCGGCCGGCAACGCTGCCGCCAAGCAGAATATCGCGAACGCCGGCCGGAAGCGCAAAGCGGCTAACCGTTGCTGTAGAAACCGCTGAAGGTATAACGCTCGTGGATGTGGCGTAACAGCACCATCACCACCGATGCCACCGGCAAAGCCAGCAACACCCCCAAAAACCCAAACAAACGGCCGCCGGCCATCACCGCAAACATCACCGCGACCGGGTGCAGGCCGATCTTGTTACCGACCAGCCACGGCGTCAGCAACATGCCTTCGATGCTTTGGCCGACGGCGAACACGATCAGGACCGGAAGCAAATGCATTGCATCCTGAAATTGCAGCAAAGCCGAAATGCAGGCAAACACGATGCCGGTGATCGCTCCCATATAGGGTACGAAACTGACCAACCCGGCCATCATGCCGATGACCAGGGCTAATTCCAGATCGACCAGCCACAACCCAAAGCTATAGATGCCGCCCAACGCCAGCATCACGTAAAACTGGCCGCGCATGAACGCTCCCAGCACGTCGTCGGCTTCCGCGGCCAGTTTCGCCACGGTCCCGGCCGCTCGGCGCGGAAACAAATCGTGGATTCTTCTGACCAGTTCGTCCCAGTCGCGCAGCAAATAAAAGGTGATGACCGGAATCAACACCAGGTTCATGACCCAACCGATCAGCACCGCGCCGGAATGCGACACCGATTCGAGCAGGTTTTCGCCGACGCCACCGTTTTGCCAGTGATTCCGGATCATATTCAGCAATTGCTCTTCGCGCAGCGGGCGGATACTGCGGCCGAAGTACTTCTGCAGATCAGGAATTACGGCTTTGTTGATCCAATTCAAATAGGACGGCAGTTTATCGATGAACTCGCCGATCTGGTATTCGAGCGCCGGAATAATCACGACCAGCAAGGCGGCGATGGTAAAAATGATGCCGGAAAACACCACGATCACCGCCAGGGTGCGATTGAGGCGCCAGCCGCGCAATTCCAGGGTTTCCAAACGATCGACCAAAGGGTCGCCCAGATAAGCCAGAATCGCGGCGACCGCAAACGGCATCAATACCGGAGCCAGCAAATAGAGCAAACCGCCGAATCCGGCAACGAAGGCCAATAACAACCACTTCTGCGAATCGCTCATCTCCATACCGTTTCTCCGCTGAATTCAGTTTTAGGACTGCTTACGCGCTTTCAAAAGTTCGACGGCGATAGGTGTGATCGACAACAGCACGATAGCCAGGATCGCCAGTTCGAAATTTTGTTTGATGAGCGGAATGTTGCCGAAAAAATAGCCGGCAAACACGCAAATCAAGACCCAGGCCAAGCCGCCCACGACGTTATAAAGGAAGAAATATCCATACGGCATGCGGCCGATGCCGGCGACGAACGGGGCAAAGGTGCGGACGATCGGCACGAAACGCGCCAATACGATGGTCTTAGCGCCGTAGGTTTCGTAAAAGGTTTGCGCCCGCTCCAGATGTTGCCGATTGACCCAGCTCAACGAGTAGGCACGTTTACCGACGCTACGCCCGATCCAATAATTGACCGTGTCACCCAGGACCGCGGCAACGCTCATGATGCCGAGCAGCATCGGCAGATTCAGCGCATCGACCGCGACAAAGGCTCCGGCGGCAAACAGCAGCGAATCGCCCGGCAGAAACGGCATCACCACGAAACCGGTTTCGACAAAGATCACGGCAAACAAGATCGCGTAGGTAACTGCACCGTATTCGCCGATCAATTCGGCCAGATGTTTATCAATGTGTAACAAAACGTCGAGCAGATAATGTAGCCAATCCATCTGTAATCCCTGGAATCCTGTAAATAGTGCGGTAATGCGCCGGCAGGCCGGGTTACCGGTAGAAATAGGCGGCGGCCGCGGCGCTGATCAACCCCAGCAACAACGCAACCAGCCAACGCCAGAATTTAACGGGCTTGGAAGGTGCGGCCTGATAGGCAACGCCTTCGATGCTGGCGTCAACCGCCTTCAATTTACCGTCGGCTTCGCGAGCTACGCGGTAAACGATCACATCGCCGCGTTGCGGCCGCCGCGCCATGCCTTTCAGCGAAGAAATATGAATAAAAATATCCTTATCGCCGCCATCCGGCTGAATAAAGCCAAAACCTCTATCGTCTTTCCAGGTTTTTAAAATACCTTTGTGGACGGTGTTATCCGCCATATCGATTCACCTCTTAAATTACGAACGGGACTACGTAAGAACTCGGCTGCAGCAGCAAGGATCAGGCTAACGTCGCCCGTATTTTGGACGAAATGCGCGACAATTCGGTTAATCCGGATCGCTCCGGCCGAACCCGCGGTACTGGAAAAGGGGCGAAAGGCTAGCAAATTAGCAGCTTGCAAGTTGTAAGACGGCCCCGCTTCGGCAAAAACCACGCGGAACCGGCCGATACGGAAACGGCGTTTACGCATAACCGCATAAACGCCGTCCGCACTTAAATTTTCTTGTCGATCAGGACTTTATCGTCGATGATCAACTTCGATACGCCGCCCAGCGACAAATGCAGCGTGCAGGATGCGGTTTTAAAGTTGGAGCCCGGCTCGCCGACCCATTCCATCGTCACGTAAGTTGCTTTATCCGTGTCGGTTTTGGACGGGAAATACACTTGGGTACCGGTCTTGTTTTGAATCAATTTCGGGCATTTTTGGTTGGCCATTTCCTGCATGGCTACCAAGGATCGGATCTGCGACGCGGCTTCCTTCTCTTCGTTGCTTTGCTCCTTGCTGGCGCCCACCAGAATGAAACCGACCACGAACACACCCACCACAGCGATCATCGCTTTTTGTATTTCGCCCATTGTTGCTCTCCTCTGTTTCTAGTTATTTTCAAAGCAAATCCGAAACCTTAAGTTCCGGATTCTAAGCTAAATGGCCGGTAGCGGCAATGCGCCGGTTACAGGGCGTTTAGGCCTGCGGATCGACTTGAGCAATCCAGTCGCCCAGATTGTAGTAATTGGTGATGCGGGCGACTTTACCGTCACGGATTTCGAAGAAGGCGCCGGCCGGCAGGCGGTAAGTCTGACCGTTGGCTTCCGGCAGGCCTTCGTCGGTATTCAGATACTCACCCAACACGACGAACTCGGCGGCGCCGCGGCTGCCGTCTTCGTTGGCCATCACCACCATGTCCACCAATTGCTCTTTGTAGTGGTGGTTCATTTTTTTCATGAATTCGCCGAACGCGGCCTTACCTTGTTCACGGCCGCCTTGATTGATATCGTGCACCACATCGTCGGTCAACAAGCTGAGGAAGGTCTCCATGTCGCCGTCGTTGAATGCTTGATAATACTTTTTGATCAATTCGATTGCTTGTTGCATAGTGGTCATAGCCTGGATTAAAAAAGGCGGCAATTTTGCCAGAAGCCCGGTTTTTTTTCAGCTTAAAATTCAACGCCCTGCTCGGCTTTGATTCCGGCCTGGAAAGCATGTTTGACACGGGTCATTTCGGTGACGGTGTCGGCGACTTCGATCACTTCCGCCGCCGCATTGCGCCCGGTCAGCACCAGATGCAGCCAACCGGGTTTATGCTGGCGAATGAAATCGGCGATTTCCTGGCCGCTGATCCAGCCGTAGCCGCAGCAGTAGTTGATTTCGTCCAACACGACCAGATCGAATTGTTCCGACTGGATCTTTTGTTTGGCAAACTCCCAGATCTCGCGGCTGGTCTTGATATCCTGCTCCGGATTTTTGGTATCCCAGGTAAAACCGTCGCCCAGGGCATGCCACTCGATCTCGTCGAAGCGGGTCGCCGCCTTCTGTTCGCCGGTCTGCCACTGGCCCTTGATGAACTGGATCACGCAGACCTTCATGCCCCAACCTGCGGCACGAAACACCATGCCGAACGCACTGGAGGATTTGCCCTTGCCTTCGCCGGTATGTACCAATACCAGACCGTGTCGTTTTTCTCTTACTTTCATTGGCTGTAGCCTTTACCATCCGGACCGTTAAAGGGCCCGCATTGTAGCAAGTTATTGGCATAGCCACTGCTTTAAGCCGACTGTGGCAGCGGCAAAATCCGGGGCTATTTACGCCACGAGTTATGGAGCTTAACCGCCAGAATTGCCGCGGCCAGTAAAAAGGTTACGGCGTTGGCGACGATAATCGCCCAGTTCGACAGAAACACGCCGTAAATCAGCCACAACAGTACCCCCAAGGTAAACAGGCTGTACATGCCCAAAGACAGCGACGAGGTATCGCGGGTTTTGACTGTCATCACCGCCTGCGGTAAAAACGAAGCCGTCGTCAACGCTGCGGCCAGATAGCCTATCCAATCGGAATTCATAGTCATTAGATTGCGTAACGCTGCCAGCCCAGGTAGGCCAACACCGCTAATATCAATAAAGAAAAAGCCAAGCCCCAAAAGTAACCGACGAACAACATGGCTTTAACCGGCTTTTCGACCGGCTTGTTACGGCACAGCAACCAGCCGCCCAAGGCCGATACGGCAAGGATGGCCAGCAATGCGCCGATGGCAGGATTCATCGGCTTCAGCGCGGCGGCGGCGCCAGCACTTCGCGGGAGCCGTTGGTTTCCGGCGGACTGACCACGCCGGCGTTTTCCATGTCTTCGATAATCCGCGCCGCGCGGTTGTAACCGATTTTAAAGCGGCGCTGCACGCTGGAAATGGAAGCCTTGCGCGACTCGGTGACAAAGGCCACCGCTTCGTCGTACAACGGATCGGACTCGCTGTCTTCCCCGTCCAAGCCCGCCACTTCGCCGCTGTCGGTGCGCTCCTGGGTAATTTCGTCCAGGTAGTCGGTCGGTCCGGTTTTTTTCATGAACTCGACCACCCGATGCACTTCGTGATCGTCGACGAAGGCGCCGTGCGCCCGCAATGGAATGCTGGTACCGGACGGCAGGAACAACATGTCGCCGTTGCCCAACAGAGCTTCGGCACCACCCTGATCGATAATGGTCCGCGAGTCGATGCGCGAAGAGACCTGGAACGAAATCCGGGTCGGCACGTTGGCCTTGATCAACCCGGTCAAGACGTCCACCGACGGCCGCTGCGTCGCCAACACCAAATGGATGCCGGCAGCGCGGGCTTTTTGCGCCAAACGCGCAATCAGCTCCTCGACCTTCTTGCCCACCACCATCATCATGTCGGCCAACTCGTCGATAACGATGACGATGCTGGGCAACGTGGTCAGATAGGGATAATCATCCAGCGGAATCGGGGTTTGCGGATTGAACAACGGATCGCGGATCGGCTGGCCGGCGGCTTCGGCTTCCTTGATGGCATGGTTGTAACCGGCCAGATTGCGCACCCCGACTTTCGACATCAACTTGTAGCGCCGTTCCATTTCCGCCACCGCCCAACGCAAGGCGTTCTGGGCGTCCTTCATGTCGGTGACGACCGGCGTCAACAAATGTGGAATACCTTCGTACACCGACAACTCCAACATTTTTGGGTCGATCATGATCATCCGCACGTCTTCCGGCTTGGCTTTGTAAAGCAAGCTCAGAATCATAGTGTTGATCGCGACCGACTTACCGGAGCCGGTGGTACCGGCCACCAGCGCATGCGGCATTTTCGCCAGATCGGCCACCACCGGAGTACCGGCGATGTCCTTGCCCATCGCGATGCTGAGTTTGGATTTGGCCCGCTCGAATTCGTCCGATACCAGCAGATCGCGCAACGAGACCATTTCCCGCTCCTGGTTCGGAATTTCCAAACCAATGACGGATTTGCCTTCGATGATTTCGACGATGCGCACGCTGGTTACCGACAAGCCGCGCGCCAAGTCCTTGGCCAGACTGCTGATCCGGCTGACCTTGACGCCGGCCGCGAGCCGCAATTCGAAACGGGTGATGACCGGACCCGGCAACACCGCTTCCACTTCGGCGGCGATACCATAATCTTGCAGCACGTCTTCGACCTGGCGCGAAATTTCTTCCAGCTCGGTTTTGGAATAGCGTTTGACCTTGATATCGCGTTTGTCCAGCAAGGACAACGGCGGCAAGGCGTTCAGGAACGCGCTGTCGTCCATATTCTCCAAAACTTTGCTGTCTTTGCGCCGCAGCGGCCTAACCGATTCGGCAGGTTTGGCGGACACGGCTTCCACGACTTGAATTTGCGGTTTGGCGCGCGGCGCTTCGTCGGATCTGGATTCGGCTTTGGTTTCCGGTTTGCTCCGCACTTTTTTGGCTTCGGCCCGCACCGGCTTCTCGCTGCTGCGATAACGTTCGGCGCCGGTCACGGCCTGACGGCCGACCACGGAACACGCGCTCATCGCACACTTGCCGATCAAACTCATCACCATCAGCCAGGATAAACCGGTAAACATGGTTACGCCGGTCATGAATATCGCCAGCAACAGCAAGGTCGAGCCGGAATTGCCCAACAGATGCACCAGCGCGTCGCCGATTTCCCGGCCCAAAATGCCGCCCGGACTCTCCGGCAGATCGACTTTGGTGCGCAGAAAATGCAGATGTAGGAACAAGATCGCCGAACCGGACACCACGGTCGCCAAAAAGCCGACCGAGCGCGCCGCGACCAGCCACTGGCTGGCCTGTTGTTGGTTCGGCCCCTGATAGACCATGTAACCGTACCAGAACAGCATGACCGGGATCAGGTAGGCCATCAAACCGAGAAAGCTCAGCACGAAATCGGCCAGCCAGGCGCCGAACACGCCGCAGGCGTTGCTGATCGATTGGTAGGACGTGCTGTGGCTCCAACCCGGATCGTTGGAGTTAAAGGTCAATAAGGCAATCAAAAAGAACAGTGCAAAACAGGAACAGCCCAGCAATGCGATTTCGCGATATCCTCGCGTGTCTCTCTCTTCCACAACAGCAACCATGGGTGACGGCTCACGTTAAAAGCTTAACTAAAACCTGATTATAGATGATAAAAATCGATTTCACATTAGCTTGGCCGGCGCAGCCCGCAAAATCCCGGCATTCTGCCGGTTTAAACCGCGGGGGATTGCCCATATAATCGTTTCATACTAACCCCGCATGGAGATCGAGAAAATGGCTGCAGCCAAGCATTGCAAACTTTTAATCCTAGGTTCCGGCCCGGCCGGCTACACCGCAGCCGTTTACGCCGCGCGCGCCAACCTGAATCCGGTCATGATCACCGGCATGCAACAAGGCGGACAATTGACCACCACCACCGAAGTCGACAACTGGCCCGGCGACGTCGACGGCGTGCAAGGCCCGGAATTGATGGACCGGATGCTGCGCCATGCCGAGCGCTTCAACACCGAAGTGATCTTCGACCACATCCACACCACCGATTTGTCGCAAAAGCCGTTTACGTTGACCGGCGATGCCGGCGTTTACACCTGCGATGCGTTAATTATCGCCACCGGCGCCTCGGCCAAGTATCTGGGCCTGGAATCCGAAGAAGCCTTCAAAGGCAAAGGCGTATCGGCTTGCGCCACCTGCGACGGTTTTTTCTACCGCAACAAGCCTGTCGCAGTAATTGGTGGCGGCAATACCGCGGTCGAAGAAGCCTTGTACCTTGCCAATATCGCCTCGGAAGTCATCGTCGTCCATCGCCGCGATAAATTCCGTTCCGAGAAAATCCTGTCCGACAAATTGATCGAGAAATCAAAATCCGGCAACGTCCGCATCGAATGGAACCACGAGTTGGACGAAGTGTTGGGCGACGACATGGGCGTCACCGGCCTGCGCATCAAAAGTACCCAGGACGGCGCGACCAAAGAACTGGACGTGCACGGCGTCTTTATCGCCATCGGCCATACGCCGAACACCGACATTTTTGCCGGCCAACTGGAAATGGACCACGGCTACATCGTGGTTAAAAGCGGCATCCACGGTAACGCCACCGCCACCAGCGTACCGGGCGTGTTCGCCGCCGGCGACGTGATGGACTCGCATTACAAACAAGCCATCACCTCCGCCGGTGCCGGCTGCATGGCGGCATTGGACGCCGAAAAATATCTGGACGATTTGTTCGGTTAACTCGCCTTAGCGTTGCGGCTAATGCCGCAACGCTGACTGTTCAGAGTCTACCTACTGCGAGTTCCGGCACTCGCCAAACAACCCGTCACGCCCCCATTCCGCAAATCCCGGCCATCTTTTGGCCGCTCCCTATCTTCCATCTGCCACTCATGGCGTCAAGCTTGACTTGCTCGTGACGCCGAAAATTAAAGTCTGATTAAGTTTCCAACTGGGTTGAACCTCAGTCCTGTCGCTGGGAATAGACACCGCGTGTGAACAAATTATTACCGTTTTGTTACGCCAAAAACCGGACGTCTGCCTTCCTCGGAAGACAATGTTTAGACGGCCCACGACAACAACAAGGAAATGGACCCATGCCCTTTGAAAACCAGCCAAAACGTATCATCGTGTACTCCCACGATACCTTCGGTCTCGGCAATATCCGCCGGATGTTGGCCATTGCCCAGTCCCTCGTGGATGCCGATCCGAACGTCTCGGTGTTGATATTGTCGGGTTCGCCGATGCTGCACGCTTTCCGAATTCCGGACCGGATCGACTACATCAAATTACCTTGTCTGTCACGCACCGTCAAAGGCGACTATTCGGTGAAATTCCTGGATATGGAATACGAGCAATTGCTCAAGCTGCGCAGCAACATCATTCTCAGCGCAGTGCTGGATTTCGACCCCGACTTGATCCTGGTCGACAAAAAACCCTACGGCGTCAGCGAAGAATTGGGCGCGGCACTTAATTTGATACAACGCCGGGGCCACCGCGCCAAGCTGGTGTTATTGCTGCGCGACATTCTGGATGCGCCGGAAAGTACGATACCGGTCTGGAAGAAAAACGGTTACCACGATGCTATCCAATCCCATTACGACAAGGTGTTGGTGGTCGGCTCGCCGGAGATTTACGACATGCGCAAGGAATACGAATTTCCGATAGCCAGCCACGACAAGGTCAGCTTTTGCGGCTATATCGCTCGCGAACGCAGCGACAAGCGCGCCGGCGAAATTCGCGACCAACTGAACTGCGGCGACGCTAACCTGGTTTTGGTCACCGCTGGCGGCGGCGAGGACGGCTACCAATTGCTGCATAGCTACCTGGAAGGACTTAGCCGGCAGGATTTGGGCCACAATGCCAAAACCTTGATGATTTGCGGCCCGGAGATGGCGGAAAGCCGCCGCCATCAACTGGAAGTGCTGGCCCGCTGCTGCCGTAACGTCGTGCTTCAGGAATTCACCACCGACATGATGGCCTGCATGGAAGCCGCCGATTTGGTTGTCAGCATGGGTGGCTACAACACCACCTGCGAACTACTGACCTTGCGTAAACGGGCCATCCTGGTGCCGCGCGTCAAACCGGGGCAGGAACAATGGATCCGCGCCGAACGCTTGGCCAAGCAGGGCCTGGTGCGAGCCATTCACCCCAACCATCTGACGCCTAAATTACTGATGGATACGGTTCGTGAAGAATTGGGACGCACCAATGTTCACCACAGCCGTCTCTATCAAATCGACATGGGTGGATTGTCACGCATCAGCCAGTCAATTAGCGACCTGCTGTACGACTGCGCGGCAAACATGCTGGAACCGGCCAAGACCTCGACGCGCAGCGCCCGCGCCGACTAACCCCGTACTTTGAATACATCGATCGGCCTGAACCACGCTGACCGGACTACTTTGGACTTTAACATGCAAATTGATGACAACCCGGCGCAAGTCGCCTACATCCTTAAAGGCTTTCCGCGCACCTCGGAAACCTTTATCAGCAACGAAATCCATTTACTGGAAACCCTGGGACTCGCGCTGTCGATCTTTTCGATCAAACAGCTCGAAGGCCAAAAGCATCACGCCGTCGTCGACGCCATCCACGCGCCGGTGAATTATCTTCCGCAAGCTAGCGACTTGACCGGCCACAGTTTTTGGGCCTGGTTGAGCGAAAACCTGCCGAAATTCACGCAAAGCCACGGCCGGCTATTCCTGAAGAAGCCCATCAACTATTTAGGCGTGTTGCTGGAATGTTTTAGCATGAGCATCAAATACCGTAGCGGCTGGCGGGAGTGGCCGCGCACAGTCTTCATCAAGGAGTTTCTGCAAGCCGGTTATATCGCTGAATCGGTGTTACAGAACCCGGCCATTCGGCATCTCCACGCCCATTTCTGCCACGGCGCAACGACGATTGCGATGTTCGCCAGCCGCATCAGCGGCCTGCCGTTCAGCTTTACCGCCCATGCCAAGGATATTTATCTGCGCGAACTGAATCCAGGCGACTTGCTGCAAATCAAAATGCGCCGCGCAAAATTCGCCGTGACTTGCACCGGCGCCAATCAGGAACATCTTGACGCCTGCAAAGGCAGCGATATTGCCGTGCACCGGATTTATCATGGTCTGGATACCGATCTGTTTGTGCCGGAACCGCGCGAGCAATACGGGATTGAGCATATTCCAACCATTCTGTCGGTCGGCCGCTTAGTCGAGAAAAAAGGCTTCGATTATCTGGTCAAAGCCTGCGCGATTCTGCGCGATCGCGGCGTCAAATTTAATTGCCGCATCGTCGGCGGCGCGGATAAATACGCGCAAGTCATCAAACAACTCATCGCCGATCTTGATTTACAAGACATCGTTAGCCTGCCCGGCGCGGTGACCCAGGAGGAACTGCGCGGTATTTATCAGCAAGGCGATGTGTTCGCCTTGCCCTGTCTGGTGGTCGATAACGGCGACCGCGACGGCATTCCCAATGTCTTGGTCGAAGCGATGGCGATGGAAATGCCGGTGATCTCGACCGACATTTCCGGGATTCCGGAGTTGATTCAGGACCACATCAACGGTTTGTTGGTGCCGGAAAAAAATGCTCAAGCCATGGCGGACGCTATCCAAAGCTTATTAGACGATGAAGCCTTGCGTTTGCGTTTGGGTCAAGCCGCGCGGCAAACCGTCTGCCGGGATTTCAATTCCCGCCACACGACCATCGCCCTGAAGAAACTGTTCGACGCCTGCCTGGAAGGTCAAGCGGTGGAAGCCCATGTCTGCTGTGCTGAACACTCTTAAGTCCGATCCGCGCCTGCTGGCGCTGGCTGCTCCATACTGCAATATGACGCCGGTGGATTTGTTGGCGTATTTTCATGGTCGCAGGCAGATCCGCTATTTTTCGGTGATCGACGAAGAGCAAAACACCCCGGACAAACTGGACGGCATTTTGCGGAACCGCTTTGAATTCAATCACGAGCTTTATCAGCTTGATGATGACTTCGATTGGCTGCACAACCCTAGTTCCGATATCGAATGGCTGATTCTACTGCACAAGTTTTATTACGCGGTCGGTTTGGGCAGACGATTCCAGCAAACCGGCGACCGCCGCTACCGCGATAAATGGCAATCACTGACTCACAGTTGGATCGATAGTGTGCCGGTCGATGTTCTGTCCAGCGATGTCACCGGCCGCCGCGTGCAAAACTGGATTTTTGCCTACCGCTATTTTGTCTCGGCGGCCGCCGAATCCTTGATTGATGCGGAGTTTCACCTGGACTTTCTGGTCTCGCTGCAACAGCAGGTCGCCTATTTGTGCAACAACCTGACGCCAGCGCGCAATCATCGCACCCTGGAGCTATACGCGATTTTCCTGGCCGCAGTCGTGTTTCCTGAATTGCGCGGAGCTGATGAATGGCTGGTTTTTTCAATTGGCGAATTGCAACGCAATCTGCAAACCGATTTGCTGCCCGACGGCGTGCATTGCGAGTTATCGACCGATTATCACCATATCGTGTTGCGCAATTTCCTGGGCATTCGCCGTTTGGCGATGCTGAACAACATCGAGTTGCCGGCCGACATGGACGAGGCCATCAAAAAAGCCCTGAACTTTTGCCTGCATGCGCATAAACCCGACGGCTTTATCCCGGCGATCAGCGACGGCGACAGCGCCAATTTCCTGGAATTGCTGCGGCAAGGCCATGAGCTATATGACGATCCGGCGCTGCTTTACGTCGCCACTGCCGGTCAACAGGGCCAAGCGCCAGCGAAGTGTTCGAAAACCTTTGCAGACAGCTGCTACAGCATCTTGCGTAGTGGCTGGGGCGAGCAAGCCGACGCGTATGAAGACGAACGCTATCTGTTTTTCGATTGCGCGCCTTTAGGTGCCGGTAATCATGGTCATCTGGATTTACTCAATATCGAAGTGGCGGCTTACGGCCGCTCATTGATCGTCGATCCAGGCCGTTATACCTACGACGAATCCGGCGACACCAATTGGCGGGTGCTGTTTCGCGGTACCGGCTATCACAACACGGTGCAGGTGGACGGCAAAAACCAGACCTTTTATGCGCCGCACATTCGTAAATACAAGATTCAAGGCCCGGAACCGACGCGTGAATTTAAATGCGCGCTGCACCGGCCGGGTTTTGACTATCTGCACGGCATCGCCGCCAGCCATGAATATCCGGTGATTCACGAGCGCAAAATCATGTTCATTGCGGGCGAATACTGGCTGATCTGCGATATGCTGCGCGCCGAGCAAAACCACGATTACGAACTGCGCTTCCATCTGGATGCACTGGCAGAACAACACACGACGACACAGGTCGATGCGACCGGGTTAAGGGTCGATTCGCCGAATCTGATCATCCTGCAAGCGCCGCAACCGGCTACCCAATTGACGCTGGAGCCAGGCTTTGTTTCACCCAGCTACGGTTGCAAATACCCAGCGCCGGTCGTCAATTTTTCCGCGCATGCTGCCAATTATTGTTTTTTGACCGTGCTGTTTCCGTATCAATCGACGCCGCCGCAGCTTGCACTGGAACCATTACCGGTGAGCCAAAACGGTCAAGTGGTCGGCAGCTCCATCGCCAGCGCCGTGCGGATTCACAGCCGACTAGCCCAAAGAGAGACCTACGACGAGCTATTCCTGGCGCATCAGGCCGGTCTGACTTACCAGTTTGCGGACCTGCAAACCGATAGCGCGTTTTTATTCCGTCGCCAGGATAGTCGGGGGCAAGTCTTGGCCTGGCAAACCGAGTCGGCGGCGGCACAGCGTGGGTAAGCCATGAAACCTAGCTACCCCAGCACCGCTACATTGGCGTTTCTCGGCACGCAAAACCCGTTGGCAAGTTCATTGCCCGTGTTTTTGGTGCCCCCCTTCGCGGCAATGATGCCCGCCGAGCTGTTGACGCATTTTCGCCAGCGTGCTGTTACCAACTATTTCCCGCTAAAGCCTGGCAAAGCCAAACACGTTGCTAGTGCGCAGCCGATTCTGAACAACGAATTTACCCTGAATAACGAAACCCATCGCTTGGGTGACGCGTTGAATTGGCTGCATAACCCCAGTCCCGATCTGGAATGGCTGATACTGCTGCACAAGTTTTATTATTCCCGCGATCTGGCATTAGCTTACGACTACAGTGGCGACGAGGGTTATGCCAATAAATGGGTAGCCTTGGTTGGCTCGTGGATTGAGCAGGTGCCGGAAGGTTTTTTGAACAGCCAGGTGACCGGTCGCCGCTTGCAGCAATGGTTATTGGCTTACCATTACTTCGTGCCGGGTCGGCACTGCTCGGCGATTACCGCCGAGTTCTTGCTGGCTTTGTTGGGTTCGATTCAGTCGCAGGCTGTGTTTCTCAGCCACAATTTAACGCCGCAAGGCAATCACCGCACTATCGAGCTGTATGCGATTTTCGCGGTTGCCTTGGTGTTTCCGGAGTTAAGCCAATCCGCCGAGTTATTGGCCTTTGCCCAACACGAATTACTGGCCAATCTTCGCGAAGATTTTCTGGCCGACGGCGTACAAAAAGAGCTGTCCACCGACTATCACCATACGGTATTGAAGAACTTCCTGCGGATCCGCGAGCTGGCCGATTTGAATGGATTGGCGTTACCCGAGGCGTTCGGTGACGTGATCCGCAAAGCCCTGGAGTTTTCCATTCACGCCCACAAACCCGACGGCTGGCTACCGGCCATCAACGATGGCGATATCAATAGTTACCTGTCCTTGCTGCGCAAAGCCGAGCGCTACTATCCCAGCGACGCCTTGAATTACGTGCTTAGCCAAGGCCAACAAGGCAAGCCACCGGCGCAACGCTCGCGCCTGTTTGCCGACAGCGGCTACAGCATTCTGCGTAGCGACTGGACAGAGCTGCCTTATGCCAATGGTCGTTATCTGATTTTTGACTGCGGCCAGCTGGGCTTTGGCAGCCACGGCCATTATGATTTGTTGAGTTTCGAAATGGCCGCCTTCGGCCGTTCGTTGATCGTCGATCCGGGCCGTTATACCTACCACGAACATGACAGCGACGGCGTCAACTGGCGGCACGCCTTCAAAGGCACTGCCGCGCACAACACTGTCATGATCGATGGCATGGATCAAATGGCCTACCAGTGTCATGAACCGGTCGGCCCGCAACCGCGGGCTGCGGTATTAAGCTTTGAATCGAACCAAGGCTTTGATTTCGTGCATGGCCGCGCCTTGAGTCCACGTTATGAAGTGGAGCATCAGCGCGGCATTTTCTTTGCTGAAGCCGAATATTGGATTATCAGCGATCTGTTGCTTGCCACCGAAGCGCATCGTTACGAGCAATTTTTCCATTTGGCACCGGAAGCGCAGGGCCAAACCGAATGGCTGGAAGCCGAGCAAGGCCAAGGCATTCGGGCACCCAATCTGTTGATCGCGCAAGCGAGGCGTGCCGAGATTGAAACAAGTTTAAAAGCCGGCTGGGTGTCGCCGGAGTACGGCATCAAGCAACCCGCGCCTGTGGTGAGTTTTAGCCAGGAATGCATGGGTAGCGGCTGGTTTCAAACCGTTCTATATCCTTATAAAGAAAGCGCTCCGGCTTTGCGAGTGGAGGCTCTTTCAGTAACGAGTCTTGGTCAATCCGCGCCCGCTACGCAGGCTTTGGCGCTAAGCATCAATATTCAATCCAAAACCACGCGTTACCAGGATTATTTTTTCGTCGCCCATCAACCTGGCCCATCGCAGCACCGCTTTGCCGATGTCATCTGCCAGGCACAAGTTTTGTTCATTCGCCGCGATGCCGCAGGCGGCATCCTCAGCGTTCGAGCTTATGCGGCGGAATGGCTGGAAATTGGCGGACGCAAACTGCTGGACAGCATCGGCAAGCCGGTTTGCCTGAATTACGCCAAGGGCCAGCTACAAATCGATGCTATCGACGGAAGTGTGCCGGCATGAACCACGACCCACGTTTCCCGCAAATGGCCGACGCGCTGAATCCCGCCGTGATGGGGCCGTTGCTGAGCTGGATGCTGGACATGCCCGGCATTACACCCGGCCATGTTGAATGTTGCATCGGCGAAAAACGCCATAAACCCGGTAAAAGTCTGGTGATCGGTTACCGGCTTAAATCCCAATCGAACAAAGTTCTCCAATCGCGCTACGTGACCGGCCGCCTATGCCCACCTGGCTCAGAGAGTCGGGAGTTTGAATTGGCACGTAGCAAACGGCCGGATCTGGCGGCAGGCGCTCTGACGTTTTTGCATGAGCCGGCGATGCTGATTTGGGCGTTTCCATATGATCGCAAACTGGTTCATTTGCCGGGCCTGTTGGATGCGGAATCCATCAAAACCCGGATTGGCGCGCCGGATTTAACGGGGCAGGATCGGGTCCAGACTGTCGAATCCGACGTGCTGCATTATCTGGCTGAACGCTCCTGCATGATCCGCTACCGCGTGTCGCTGAGCGGATCTGATGAAACCCGCTTGTTGTATGCCAAAAATTACACCGACGATAGCGGCGGCGAGGTGTTCGCGGTGATGCGGCAACTAAGCAGCCAATTTAGTTGGGGCGCCAAGGCCCTGGCCTACGACGCACAAACCCGCACGCTCTGGCAATCGCACGTTCCCGGCACGACATTGTGCTGGGCAGATTTGCAAACAGCCGAGGGCCTGATCTTGGCCGAACGCATCGGCCAGTGCGCGGCGGCATTGCATGCCTGCAAAATCGATACCGCGCAGCGTTTCAGTCAAAGCGATGTCACCGAAGGCCTGCTGGCCACCGTTAGGCTTGCCGAACAAACCCGGCCGGAGCTGGCGGAACGCATCGAAAGTACGGTTGCAGGGTTGTTGGCGGAAGAACTTAATCTGCCAAAGCCAGCCCTGGCGACGCTACACCACGACCTAAAACTGAACAACTTTTTAGTCGATGGCGACAAGCTGGGCTTGATCGACCTGGATTGCGTCTGCCTGGGCGACCCGTTGACCGATTTGGCCAGTCTGATCGCCAACTTTTATCTGCACGGCCTGCGGGAAGGCGATGCGGTCGAGCAGGTACACCCGCTGGTGAATCGATTGCTTAGCGCTTACCGGACGCATAGCGTCCATGCCGTTTCATTGCCCGCCTTGCGTTGGCAGGTGGCCGCCGCGTTGATTCACGAAGTTACCCGCCGCAGCCTGCGGCAAATGGATGAGTTGCGTATCGCTCATATCCAAAGTTATCTGGCGCTCAGCGAAAGTTACTTGGCGCGCAGTAGACAGCCAACTGGAGCCGGCGATGCGCTCATTTGATCGCCCGTTACGCATTTATTTAGCCAGACACGGCCAAAGCGAGCTGAATCTTCAGCAACGCATCTCCGGTCAAGCCGACGCCCGGCTGTCGGCTAAAGGCCTGGAACAGGCCCAGGCCTTGGCTGATGTATTGAAACAGGAAAACTTGAGCGCGATTTATAGCAGCAGCCTGACGCGGGCCATACAGACGGCCAGCCCCGCCGCCGCAATTCACGGCCTGCCGATTCAAACACTGGATGATTTGCGGGAAATAGGCTTGGGTATTTTGGAAGGCCGCCATGTCGATGAGCGCGACCCGCAAGCCTGCCGGTTATGGGCCGCGCGAGCGCATGATAAAAACGGTTTCATGGTGCCCGGCGCCGAAGCTTATTCGGCTTTCACGAACCGAGTGCTGGGCAGTGTGGAGCAAATCTTGGCCAATAGCGGCGGTGCGATTCTGCTTGTCGGCCATCGCAATACCAACGAAGTGATATTGGCCCGGCTGCTGGGTAACGACTTTAGCGTTGAAGCCGAGATTAACGTCAAAAACAAATACCTATACGCCATCGATTGGCATGGCAAGCCGCAAGTGATGACGATTCGGCTGGGCGGCGAACACCACGGCCGACAATATCCAGGGCTGCGCACATGAGCAATCCACTGGCTCAATTTGCGCCCTTACTCGATGCCGAGCGGATGGCCGCAACCCTGCAACGGCATTTGCCCGAATGTCTGGCCGGCGACTGGCAGGTGACTGGCTGCGAGATTCAACATCCGCGCTATAAAACCTATCGTCTCGCCGAAAACCGCGAGCGCTCGTTTTTATCGCTGGTTTACCACTTGCAAGGCCGGCGTTTGCCATCCGCGATTGCCGAACAGCGCATACTCTACGCCCGCGCCTATTTGGGCCAACGCAGCCATCAGGCCTTTGTTGAAGCCCAAGCCAGCGGTGAAAAAGCCATTCATCTAGCCGAGCTGGGCATGGTTGGCTGGCGCTTTCCGAACGATCCGGCCATGCCCTGGCTGGCGCAACTGATGGATAACCGGCAGATTCCCGAGTTGGGCCAGCAGCCAGTGTTCGCTATCGAGATCGTCAATTACCGGCCGGAAATTCGCTGCACGGCGCGTTATCGATTCGCGGCCAGCAAAGCTGAGCCGGCGCGAATGGCTTACGGTAAAACTTACGCCGATGAGCGTGGGCGGACGGTTTACGACAATTTGCATGGGCTACAAAAGCAGTCCCAGTCAGACGCAGCCTTTATCATGCCTGAGGCCTTGGCGTATATCGCCGACCAGCATACTTTATGGTTGGAAGGCTTGCATGGCGAAGCTTTGGCGGAGCTGGATTTCGAAGTCAGTGTCGCAGATAAAATCCCGGCAATAACCAATGCACTTGTCGCATTTCACCAACTCACGCCACCGCCTCTGCCGGTCGTTACCTCGCAGCAACAGCTGCAAGAATGGCACAAGAAAGCGGATAAATTGAGCCACGCCTATCCCGCCATCCAGTCGGCGCTGACTTCCTTACTGGCCGAATTGAGCCAAAATCGCCCGGTGTTTGAAATACTGGGTTTGATTCACGGTGACTTTCATATCGATCAATTGCTGGTTTTGCCAGACGGCAGTTTAGCGCTCTTCGATTATGACGAATTAAGCATTGGCGACCCGTTGCAGGATTTAGCTAACTTCGCGGCGGATTTATACAATTATCCCTATCCCATTACTGCGATAGACCGATTGGTCCAGCAGCTGTTTGCCGACTATGCGTCTTTCGACCGAAATCAATCCGACCCACAGCGTTTTGCCTGGCACCTGCGCGGTCAATTACTGACCCGCGCTTACCGTACCTTCATCCAGCAAAAATCGGCCGCGCCGCAACGGGCTGCCGATTTTATTGCCCTGGCTTTGCGTCCCTGGCCGCTGGCCAACTGAATTCATCTGGAAAACCGCGTATGAACAACCAAATTCAAGCAACAAGCCGCTTCAAGCAGATCGTGTTTGCACATCTGCGCCGGGTGCGAGGCAGTATTTTTGCCGCTATTGTCTGTATTCTCGGTTCCACGCTGACCAGCCTGATCGTGCCTTGGCCGCTGAAGCTGATCTTCGATCATGTGCTTTTGAATCACCCGTTGCCGGCTCAGTTGGCAGCGGCGCAACCGCTGCTGTATGGCGGTAGCGAACAAGCGTTGTGGATTCTCTGTGGCAGCATGGTGGTGATTGCGTTGTTCAAGGGTGTGTTTTCCTATTACCAACTATTTCTGACCTCGCGCATCGGTTACTTGCTGGTCTACACCTTGCGTAGCGAATTGTTCGACCATCTGCAACGCCTGTCGCTGGCGTTTCACAGCAGTACGCCGTCCGGCGAGTTATTGAACAAACTCACCAGCGATACCAACACCTTAAAGGACGTTTACGCCGACTCGGCCTTGACCTTTACCACCCATGTGCTGACCGTTCTGGGCATGTTCGCGATCATGTTCAGCCTGAGCGTGAAACTGAGCCTGATCGTGCTGGCCAGTTTTCCGGTGTTGTGTTTTGCGATCGTGATGATATATCGCCGGGTGAAACGCTCGGCGCGCAAGCAACGCCGTAACGAAGGCCGCTTGGCATCGCGGGTCAGCGAACTCTTGAACGCGGTGCCGCTGGTGCAAACCTACGGCATGGAAGATTACGAGCGCGAGCGCTTTGATGCCGAAAGCAGCCAATCGATGACCGAAAGCGTGCGTACCGCGCGCATCGAAGCCGGGGCGACGCGGATGATCGAAATCATCAGCGCCATCGGTACCGGCATCGTGGTGCTGTTCGGCTGCCTGCAAGTGTTTGCCGGGGTACTGACGCCGGGCGACGTGCTGGTATTTAGCTCGTATATCGCCCAAATGTATCAGCCGATTCGGCAAATCACCCGCCTGTCCACCCGTTTTTCCAAGGCCAGTGTCAGTATCGAACGCATCAGCGAAATTCTCGATACCGAGCCGGATATTCAAGATCCGCCCGATGCATTGCTGCCGAAGGGTTTGCGCGGCGAGATCGAATTCAGCCATGTGTATTTTGGTTATCCGACCGGCAAACCTATCCTGCGGGATATTTCCTTTCACATTCAACCGGGTGAGCGGGTGGCTTTGGTCGGCGCTTCCGGGGCCGGTAAATCGACCATCGCCCGCTTGCTGATCCGCCTTTACGATCCGCAACAGGGTGCGGTGCGTATCGATGGCATCGAGGTGGGACGCTACCAACGCGCCGGCTTACGCCGGGAAATCGGCGTTGTGTTGCAGGATTCGATTCTGTTCGGCACCAGCATTCGCGAAAATATCGGCTACGGCAGCCCGGATGCCACGCTGGAAGACATCGAAGCCGCCGCGCGCCTGGTGCATGCTGACGATTTTATCCGCAATTTGCCAGATGGATACGACACGGTCTTGGGCGAAAGCGGCGGCAATCTATCCGGCGGTCAAAAGCAACGCCTGTGCCTGGCGCGGGCCTTATTGCGCAAATCCTCGATTCTGATTCTGGACGAACCGACCTCGGCGGTGGATGCCCAGTCGCAAGCACTGATCCGCGACGCCATCGACAATCTGCACGGCGGCAAAACCGTGCTGGTGATCGCCCATCAGTTTCACACCATTCGCAATTTCGACCGGATCTTAGTGTTGAAGCAAGGCGTGATTGTCGAGCAAGGCAGCCACGAGGCCTTGATGCAGATCGGCGGGCATTATCACGAACTGTATAAACTCCAACACGGGTTGCGTGCCGCATGAACCAACACAAACCGCGATTACTTTTGTATTGTCAGCACTCTCTGGGTATGGGCCACTGGGTTAGAGCCATGACCTTGGCGAATGCCTTGAGCCGTGAATTTCGGGTAACCTTCTTGAACGGTGGCCGTGCCCCCGACCATCAGGCCGACACAGCCGATCTCGATATGCTGAATCTGCCGCCGCTGGGTATGGGCGAAGACCATCGGTTATACAGCCAGGACGACCGTTACAGCGTCAAAGAATCATTGGCGATGCGCCGGCAGTTAATACTGGATACCTATGCGTTGCTCAGGCCGGAAGTGGTGTTAATCGAACTGTTCCCATTCGGCCGCAAGAAACTGGCTGGGGAGTTGTTGCCTTTGTTAAAAGCTGCGCGCCGCGATACCCAAGCCAAGCCGCTAGTGCTGTGCAGTTTGCGCGACATCATGGTCAACGCCCGCAAGGATCAAAGCCGGCATGATGAACGCGCCCGCTGGATTACCGACCGTTATTTCGACGGACTGTTGGTACACGCCGATCCGCGTTTCGCTCGCCTGGAAGACAGCTTCCGCCCGCGCCATCCACTGAAGACCCCGTTACTGTACACCGGCTTTGTAGCCCCAGGCCGCATCCCCGCCGCGGTAAAGCCGCCTCGGCGCGGCGTGTTGGTATCGGCCGGCGGCGGCATGGTTGGCGCGGCCTTGTTTCAAGCGGCGGTTCAGGCTCATGCTATCAATTGGGCAAAAGAAAAGTTACCGATGACCATCGTCGCCGGCCCTTTTTTACCGGAAGCGGATTGGCAGGCATTATCGGCGCAAGTCAAAGGCATGGACGGTCTGACCTTGCTGCGCTCGGTGCCGGCGATGCAACCTCTGTTGGCGGCGCACAGCCTGTCGGTCAGCCAATGCGGCTACAACACGGTGATGGATATTCTCGAATCTCGCACACCGGCTCTGGTTGTGCCGTTTGTGCGCGGCCAGGAAGACGAGCAAAGCCAGCGGGCGCAAAAATTAGCGCAATTGGGTCTGGTGAAAGACCTGAATCCGGCGGAACTGACGGGCCCGCGTTTGGCTGAGCAGATCTTGCAATTAAGGGATTTTTCGCCCAATCCCGCCGGCTTGGATTTGGCCGGCGCGGACCATACCGTGCGCCTGATTCAGGAATTACTGACAAGCAAACACGATGCAAACGCAGAATCTCAGCCAGAGGAGTATGCCCATGCCTGCTGATTGGCTCAGACCTGTCCGTATGGCATTGGATGCCCGAGAGCATGCCGTTGAGATTTTCTTTCGTGACGACGATGCCGGTTGGGATGATGGGCGACTGTTCGACCTACTCGACTGCTTTCACGCCTTCGAGCTACCGCTCGATCTAGCCGTGATTCCGCAGGCCACCACTCAGAAGCTCGCCGAAACACTTCTGGCGCGATGGGAAACAGCACCTGCGATGTTGGGTTTGCATCAACATGGCTTTAGCCACGTTAACCATGAAACCCAAGGACGTAAATGCGAGTTTGGTGAGAGCCGCAGCGACCACCGGCAATACCGAGATTTAAAAACCGGCAAACTACAGCTAGCGCAATTGCTGGCTCCGGCGCTGGACCGGATTTTCACGCCGCCCTGGAACCGTTGCAGCCAAGCCACGGCCGACAGCTTGGTTAGACTGGGCTTTCAAGCCCTGTCGCGCAACCGCGGCGCGGCGCCACTCCATACCGGGACATTGCGGGAAATTCCGGTAGCTATCGACTGGTGCGGGATAAGAATCAAATCCGTTCAGCCCTGGGTTGCGCTTGGCCAAGCCATAGCAGATGTTTTGCATCTGGAGCATCCGGAACCACTGGGGATTATGCTGCACCACGCAGTGATGGACGTAGACGACCTTGAGCATCTGCAAGCCTTATTAAAACTGTTGCGTGAACATCCCCATACACATTGCCGCTTGATGCGCGAATTTTTATGCGACCCAAATGCGGTTGATGCTCCGGCGTCTGCGTTCCCGCTCGAGTCCCAGGCTTTGCTGACCGCTATGCGGTCATACCCCAATTAACCATACCGCTGTTTCGCCTTTCGTTCATGAGCTTTAATTCATTCATACTAAAAACCGGAAAAACGGCAATACTGGCAGGCAGCGCCTTGCTGAGTTTATCCGTACTTGCAGAGACCACTAACGGGCCGGTCGTGAGCAAACCCAAACCCAATGACAATGCCTTTCGCCAGGACAATGGCGACGGTGTCAGAAAAGAGCCTTTGCGTATCAACCCAGGCGACAAACGGCCGGCCGACCAGTTTAAGGTCGATGTATTCGGCCACCCGTTGACCATCGGCGGTGCCTACGAGCTGGAGCCACGCTACGTCGAAGACCGGCGGCTGGACCCGCGCCGCGACGATGATGTGGCCAATGTCTATCAAGACCTGAAGCTGGAGCTGTTTTATCAGTGGTCTAGGTCTTTGTCTTTTTTTGTGCAGTCCGATGTTTACTACGACCCGGAGGTCTATACCGAAAGTGGGCTGGATCAATACGAAGCCGGCATTAAACTGACCCAGGCCTGGCTGTTCATCCATCAAATCTTCGATTCTGAATATAGTCTGCAAGTCGGCCGGCAGCGCATCGCCGATAAGCGCCAGTGGTGGTGGAACGACGAACTGGATGCGGCGCGGATTTATTATGGCGAGGATACGCTGTTCGCCGAATTGGCGATTGCCAAGGAATTGGGTTCGAAACAGTCGGATCAGGATTTCATCGATCCAGTCAGCGACCGGGTAGTACGTTTGATGGGCGACGTGGTTTGGCAATGGGACCCGAAGCAAAACTTGTCCTTGTTTTTTCTGAGCCAATTCGACAATTCGGACAATCAAAATCCCGGTGACTTGATAAGACCCAATCGCAAAGATGCCAGTGACGGCGATTTAAATTGGTTCGGCGGCAGGGCGATGGGTAAATTCAAAATAGAGCATGTCGGCAAAATCGGCTATTGGTTGGATTCGGCATTTGTATTCGGTGAAGAGACCACCCAGACCTTTACCGACATCAATAGCAACGTCTCCCGGGTCAGATCGCAAACGCCGCGGCACGTCGCAGCCTGGGGCATGGACGCCGGCATCACCTGGTACAGCAATCTGTTCCTGGAACCTTACCTGACCTTGGGTTATGCCTATGGCTCCGGCGATGCCAATCCTAACGACGGCACCGACAGCAGTTATCGGCAATCAGGGATACACAACAATAAAATCAAATTGTCCGGCAGCCAGCGCTTTCGTTATTACGGCGAGCTGTTTCGGCCGGAATTGGCGAATCTGAACATCATGACCGCCGCGTTGGGCTTTCCAATCTCCGAGCAAAGCTCCATCGACTTGCTCTACCACCACTATGAACAGGCCACGCCGTCGTCGGTGATTCGCGATTCGCGGATTCGTGCAACGCCCAACGGCAGAAGCGGCACGCTGGGAGACGAGTTCGATTTGGTATTGTCCCTGGACGAATGGAAGCATTTGCAGGTGCAATTTGCCGGTTCGGTATTTATGGCAGGCCCGGCTTTTGGTGCGTTGGAAGGTAATAATTCCTTTCAACTTGACCTGACATTCAAATACAGCTTTTAAGGGCTTGCTTGTCATGCATTCTAAGCGCCGTAAAATCCTGTTTTATTGCCAGAGTCTGGTCGGTTTGGGGCATCTGACCAGCAGCCTGTTGGTCATCCGCGAGTTGTCGACTTATGCCGATGTCGATTTGATCCACGGCGGACAAGGCCTGCAACAAATGCCGGAATTGCCGGGATTTCGGCATTTACGTTTGCCTACGATTCTAATCGACAGTGCAACCGATGAACTTTATGCGCCTGATAGCGACAAGCCCATCGAAGTCGTCTGGGCCGAGCGCGCCGCGGCTATCGAGCAATTTGTAAACTGGCCTTACGATGCGGTGATGGTCGAGTTTTTCCCGTTCGGCCGGCGGCGCTTGAAAAAAGAGATTCTTGGCTTGTTTGCCAGCGTCAGACAGCGTTGCGGCGTGATACCGATTTTTTGCTTTGTTCGGGAGATACTGGTGCCGGCGCCACCGGAAGCTGAAAAACGCATAGTGAAATTGGTACAGGATCATATTCACACCATTTTCGTACGCGGCGATCAGGACATTGTGCGCTTTGAGGAAACCTTTAGCTTGACGGCCGAAATTGCTGATCGCTTGGTATATGTAGGCTACGTTAGTCCGCCACCTCCGGCAAGTCGGCTAGAACGAAGAAACCGAATCGTCGTTAGTCAGGGCGGCGGTGAAATTGGCAAGACCCTGCTGCGTGCGGCGATCCGGACCGCGCCACTATTGCCGGATTACCACTTTCTCGTCGTTACCAGCGCCAGAGCCTCCTCAGCGGAAGTTGCCGAATTGCAAGCGCAGGTCAGTAGTGCGAATGTCGAGGTCGTCTCTTTTTTGCATAACTTTCAGGAAAATTTACAAACTGCGGCTTTGTCGATCAGCCTGGGTGGCGACAACACGCTGATGGATGTGATCAGCACCCGCACACCGGCACTGGCATATCCTTACGCTGGCAATAGCGAACAAGGCTTACGCATCGAGAAGCTGGCCAGCAAAGGCTTTGTGTTGCCCTTAACCGAAAACGATCTGGCGCCGGAACGGTTGAGTCAGAAAATCGGGGAAGCGCTAAACCAGACTTATCCGCAACAGGCGATTGCGATTGACGGCGCGGCCGAGCTTAGCCGGCGCGTGAGAACTATTCTGGCCGAATCAGCGTGACGCTTCAGCGGCCGAAGCAGTTTTGGCATCGAGCAGATTCGCGGTCGAGATATTGCTGCCCAGACGGCGTTTGATATCGGCGGCCTTCCAGTTGGGGTGGAGCTGCAGCAACAACGCGGCCATCCCGGCAACGTGGGGGGTCGAAAACGAACTGCCAGTCATGAAGTCGTAAGCCTGATGCGGAACTGTCGTCAATATATCCTGGCCGGGCGCGATCACTTGCGACGGTTGTTCGGTTTCGGTTTGACTGACTGCGATCACGCCTGGCGCATTCGCCGGAAAACCACCGACCTGGCCCTTACCCGGCACTGCCGCTACGATAACGATGCCTTTTGCGAGGGCTTTTTCGATCAGCTGACGCAGTAGATAATCCTCGGGACCGCTCAAGCTCAAGTTGATGATATGGCTATCCATCCGCATCGCCTGATTCAAGGCCAGCGCCAGTGTAAAGGTATTGCAATGCGCCGCGAGCGCGTTGGGTTTTTCCGGCCAGCACGCCCGAAACGCCAAAATGTCCGCTTCCGGCGCGATACCGGCAATACCGATGCCATTGTCGGGATGAGCCGCCAGCACACCGGCCACCGCCGTGCCGTGCACATCGGCGAGATTATGATCGATCGGCTCCGGCGCGGTGTTCTCCGAATATTGGATCTGGCCTTTCAAATCGGGATGGTCGCTATCGACGCCGGTATCGATCACTGCAATGCGTATCCCCTGCCCTGTAGTCACCTGGTGCAAATCGGCAATCCCTAGCGAATTAAAACCGGTTTGCAAGTGCAAATAGGGGTCGCTATAGGACGGTGCGGCCCGCGACTGTTTACCCAACACCTGAAAGCTCTGCATCCGTTGCACTGAAGACACATCCTGATCCTGCTGCAATTCGGTGATCGCCTGCTGCACCGGCAAATTGTCGGGCACTTCGTAGACCACGCAACTGACGCCCAGGGTCGTCACCGGCCATTGCGCGACAAACTGCAAATGGTGACGGTCGGCCAAGGCATGGGCAACATCTTCGCTCCAGCTTGAATTGCCATACTGGCCGCGCAAGCGGTAACCGTCCAGGGCATTGGCGGGCAGCGTCCGCTCAATCGTTCGGTCGGCAAAAGTCACCAATAACCGGCGTTCCTCGGGCGTGTTGCTGTCCCCAAGCCGGGACAAATCAGCGGTTGCTGCGCAACCGCCCAGCATCCAAAGTACAGCAAACAAAAGAGTCAAACGCGGGAGCTTCATCTGGATTACGGCTGATGTATGAGTTCCGCCAGTATTACATCCTGTCGGCCACGCAGCAATGCCAAAGCCTGTTCGGGGTTGTGCTCGCTAGAACGAAGCTTGACTGTGTAGGCACCGACGCTATTGGGCTCGCCGACACGAACCGCATTGACGCTGTCCAGCAGGCCGTCAATTTCTTGCAGCTGAAGTTGATTCGTGAAAACCACTCGCAACTGGCCAACCGACTCGGTTCCAGGCGTGGTCGCGGCCAGCGTGAAATACTCTCCGGTCGTAGCAGGTAGCCGGTATTGCAAAGCCACCGGGGCGATGACCAGTAACAAGGAAGCAGCTATGGCCAAGCCTTTGCCGGTGCTGCCGACGCTGGCCCAGAGTCGGCGCTGCGCATCGGGTAAGCCGCTGGCAACGTGTTCAGGCTTCCCCCATCGGCTAGCTAATTTTGGGAACAAGCGTGACGACATAGGCCGCGAATGGTCGGCTCGCTGCATCTTCATGCGCAAACCAGCCAACGAAGCATCGGCCGCCACTTCGAGATCGGCGCTGCCTTGCACCGCCGCCGATAATTTGCGCAGGTTTAACAGTTCGCGCCGGCAAATCAGGCAGGTTTTTAAATGATTTTCAACTTGTTGACGTTCGTTAATTGACAGGCTTTGGTTGACGTACCAAGGCAACAGCAACACAAGGTCTGCATGGCTATTGACGGAAGCTGAAATTGGCGAATTCATAGACTCAGTTCTCCTACGCACCGGCTAAAATCTGCATTTTCCTGCGGGCATGAAACATACGGGTTTTTACGGTATTTTCCGGACAATCAAGCACTTTGGCGACTTCCTGATACGACAGGCCGTGGTAGAAGGTCAATTCAATGACGGCCCGCTGTTCCGGCGATAAGCTGGTCAGCGCGAAATTGAGCCAATCCTGATTTTCCCAATTATCGGCCGGATTGGCGATCGGATCGCCCGCCAGGTCAGCGACTTGATCGATATCGATGTCGCGTTCCCGTCGGGCAGTTTTGGCCAACGCTTTCAGCGTTTTCTTGTAGGCAATCCCAAACACCCAGGTCGAAATTTTGCTCTCGTTGTTAAAACCGTGCGGCCGTTCCCAGACCACCAGCAAGGTTTCCTGGATCAATTCCTCCACCCCCTCGGTATGTCGGGTCATTCGCAACACAAAGCGAAACAATCGGGGATAGTATATTTTGTAGAAGGCTTCGAACGCGGCGGTATCGCCTGTGCCTATACGCTGCAACAACAGGTATTCATCGGCACCTCTATCGGGCTGATCGGGCATCGGTGTTTGATTGGGGTTAAGAACCAGACGCAACATGGCTGAAAACGATTTCCTCAAGTTTTGGCTCGGTCTCTCTCTATTCCGCTAGCCAACGCAAAGGTTCAAGGGCTCAAAAATATTTCAAAACCCCAGGGTTATTGAAAATAAAAATTTGTTTTCCAGCAAGCGCGGATAAAACTCGTGGTGGTGGTAACCGGATTCTTCGTGGCGATCCAGATTGACGTCGACATAGCGTATGTCCAACGCCATATTGGGGGTCAGAAACCATGAAGCGCCGGCATTCCAATAAAAATAGTCTTCCTCCAGCAAAGCGCCGGCCTGAAAATAACCCAATCCCAGCGAAAATTGCAGGTTGTCCAAAATATCCCGCCGGTATTTCAGTTCGTAGTTCATGACTGTGGCGTCGCGTTGATACGCATCCGGAGCAACCGAGACGGTACCGGTCAGCCAATCTTGATAATGCAGCGAGGTGTAAACTTCGGCGTAATCGGCAGTGCTACCGAATATCTTGCCGTCGAAAATATAACCGGCGACCATCCATTCGGCACGCCAATCAGCGCTTAGAGGCAAACTCCAACCCGCGTAAGGTTTGATTTCGACGTCGGCGTAGTTTTTAAGGTGCCGATCGTCGAAACTGACTTGAGACAGGTTTAGGCCGGCAAACCAGCCGCTGGTATCCTGAAAATCCAACCGGCCTTGGGCCAACGGATTGCTCCGGTTTTTGGAATAGCCCCGGTAAAGATAATCGCTCAAAAACACCAATTCGCCATGCCATTCCGCTCGGGCGACAGAGCCATGAAGAACTCCGACAATTGCAATCGCCAGAATCACCAACCCAGGTAAAAACCAGCCCTCGCGGCAGTGTTTGTGTCGATCCATAGCGAGTAGATTGCGAGTGAAAACGGCAGTATCTGCGAACAACAATTGTCAGCGTAATGCCCATGAGTGCATTCAAAGCATTATTGACTACTTCCATTGAACCCACAACTGACTTAAGGAATAAATGCAACTGGCCTTTATATCGCAACATCTTCCTACTTGAACCTGCACAAGCCGTCGTCCAGAATGGAGAAATCTCAGTCCGTTGGCTCTTCAGTAAAACCATGGCAGCAAGCGCCAACGACGGTTCCGATAGTCGCGGTAACAGTCGCCGAATTGTTGTTCCAGCATGCGTTCCTCAATCTCTATCCGGTGCGCCAGAGCCCAGCCCGAACACAGCATAAGACTGAGCAGCGCCAGGCCATCGCCCATTGCCAATCCGGCGGCAGCTAACGCCATTAACAAGCCGGTATAGGCCGGATGCCGCAACAAACGATAGGGTCCGTCCTCGATCAAGCGATGCCCGTTCAAAATCGCCACATGGGTCGTAAAAAACCGGCCCAAACCGATCACCGCCGTATAACGCAGATACAAGCCACCGGCAAAAATTGCCAGAGCCAATATCTGCCGTGGCAGATAGGCCAGCGGAATCGGCAGCAACGCCAATTGTTTGCACAGCAGCGCCAATACCAGCCCGAGCGTGATGAACAACCATAGCCGGCCTTGCGAATGGCGCTCGTCGCAGGCGATTTCGCCATCCGCCGCCCGCCGCCGTCGAGCCAGACCGATCTCGGCGCCGACCCAAACCAGGCAAACCAAAAACCAAAAAATCCTCACCCATGTCATCGCTTGCCCTCCTCCGGCTAACGGCATAATCCTTTGCCTCGCGTCTCGTTACCTCGTGTAACATACCCCAATTTGGCGAGCGCCATGCAGCCCATTATCGAACTGAATCAGGTCTACAAGGATTACCCGCAAGCCGGCGGCCGGCAAACGGTATTGCACGGCATCGATTTGCGCATTGCCACCGGCGAATTCGTCGCGATTGTCGGGCCGTCCGGCAACGGTAAATCCACCCTATTGAACCTGATCGCCGGCATCGACCACCCCAGCCGTGGCGAAATCGTCGTCGCCGGCCACGCCCTGCAAAACCTCGGCAACGAACGACTGGCACGCTGGCGCGGCGAGCATGTCGGCATCGTGTTTCAGTTCTTCCAACTGCTACCGGCGCTAAGCCTGCTGCAAAACGTGATTCTGCCGATGGACTTCCTCGGCCGATTGAGCAAAACGCAACGCCGCGAGCGGGCGCTGCAATTACTGGACAGCGTGGGCTTGAGCGGCGCAGCCGACCGCCTGCCGAGCCAGGTATCCGGCGGCCAACAGCAACGGGCCGCCATCGCCCGCGCCCTGGCCAACGATCCGCCGTTGATCGTCGCCGACGAACCGACCGGCAATCTGGACAGCGCCAGCGCCGATGCCGTGTTCGATTTGTTCAGCCATCTGCGCGACCGCGGCAAAACCCTGCTGATGGTCACCCACAACGAGGCGCTGGCCGATGCCGCCAGCCGCAAACTGGAAATCCGCGACGGTCGGCTGCACGCCGATAGCCATTGGGAGCCGCGTTGAGCGCGCTGGCTTATAAATTCCGCGCCGATTTGTGGCGTCACAAAGGCCGCAGCCTGTTGGCGGTCGCCAGCATCGCCATCGGCTTGTTCGGCGTCGGCACCATATTCGGCATGATCGATTTGTTGCTGGTAAAAATGGATGCCGCCCACCGCTTATCGCAGCCTTCGCACCTGAATCTGATATTACGTAGCGATGCCGATCCCGGCGTGTTACAGCAAATCGCGGCACTACCCGATGTTGCCGGGATCGAAGCGCTGAACCAATTGAATTTGCGGTTCCGGCCAACGCCGGAAAGCGCCTGGCAGAACGGCAGTCTGATCATCCGCGGCGATTACACCCGCCAGCTTTACGACAAGTCCGCTTTGGTCGCCGGCAACTGGCCCGTATCGGGCAAGCTCGCTATCGAAAACCTGTCGGCACAAAACAGCGGCCTCGGCCTTGGCGGCAACGTACAATTACAAACCGAACGTGGGGTGCTCAGCTTCCCGCTGGACGGCATCGTCCGCCATCCCTTCGTCAAACCGCCCAAATTCGGCGGCCAGGCCGTATTCTTCGGCTCGGTCGCGGATGCAAAACTATTCGGACTCGCCCCTCACGGTTTTCGCCAACTACTGATACGGGTTCGGCAACCTTACAGCGAGGACAAGGCCCGTGCCGCCGCCGTCCAGGTCCGCACCCTGCTCGCCGAACACGGCGTCGCCGCCAACGCGACGTTACTGCAAGACCCGGACCGGCATTGGGGCCGGCCATTTCTGGCCGGTATCAACGGTGTTTTGGAAATCATGGCCTTGGCCGCGTTGGCACTGTCCGCCAGCCTGATCGTCAACACCGTCTCGGCCCATATCGCCCAACAAACCAGCCAGATCGGCGTGATGAAGGCGATCGGCGGCAGCCATCTCGCCGTCGCCGGTTTGTACCTGAGCGAAACCCTGTTGCTGGCGTTTGTGTCCATCCTGGTCGCCGCGCCGCCGGCGGCACTGGCCGCTGATCTGGGCTCGTGCCGGCTGCTGGCCATTTTCAATATCGACTGCGGCGGATTCGAACTCCCCTATCGCGCGCTGGCGTATCTGGTGGCCGGCGGCTTGCTGGTGCCGCTGCTGGCCGCAGCCGGGCCGGTATGGCGCGGAGCGACAATGACCGTACGCGATGCGATTGCCAGCTACGGCCTGGGCGCGGATTTCGGCAACGCCCGAATCGACCGCTGGCTACAAGGTTTGGCGGGCCGCTGGTTGCCTACCGTTTACGCCGCCGCGCTCGGCAATCTGTTCCGCCGCAAAACCCGACTGTTGTTGACCCAAATCGTCTTGGTCGTGGCCGGCGCGGCGTTTTTGAGCCTGACCAGTCTGATCGCCTCGGTCAACCTGACCTTAGACAACGAAATGGCCCGCAGCCGCTATTCCTTGAAATTGGGCTTCGTCAACGACCAACCCAAGCCAATGCTGCAAGATGCGATCAAAGCCGCCGATCCGGACTGCACGATCGAAACTTGGCGCCGCCTGCCACTGGAACTCGGCCACGACCGCGGCATGTTCCGCCAAAAAGGCAGTATGGGCCTGCAATTGCTTGCACTTCCGGCCGCTAGCGAAAACTACCGGCCCCGGATCGAGAGCGGCCGCTGGCTGCAAGCCGACGACGCCGGCCGGGCCGTACTGGTGCTGAATGCCGAAACGGCGGCCTTGAACGGCATCCAACCGGGCGACACCGTCGAAGCGATGATCGGCAGACATCGCCAAACTTGGCAAGTCGTGGGTTTGTATCGCTGGCTGGCCGGCAGCCAATATGCCGTGGAGCCGGTCTACGCGCCGCTGGAGACCGTCGAAAAATCGGTTGGCGGCGATTCCGCATCGTTGGCGCTGGTGTCGGCACCGGTGGGGACACGGGAGGAGGAATCCGGCCGCTTGCGCCGGCTCAGCGAAATGTTGCAACAGCGCGGCGTCGTACTGGATATTTACAACACTCACGGCCGGCAGGAACAACGCGAATTCACCCGCCACCAATTTCAACCGGTAATCGGTGCCTTATCCGGCTTGGCGGCGATGCTGGCCGCGGTCGGCGGTATCGGGCTTTCCGGCGCGTTGGCCATCGGCGTGTTGCAACGCAGCCGGGAAATCGGCGTGCTGAGAGCGATCGGCGCGCCGTCGCCGACCCTGTTCCGGCTGTTCATGCTGGAAGGTCTGTTCCACGGCATTCTGGCTTGGCTGATCAGCTTGCCGCTCGGCTACTGGGCTGGCGAACCACTTGCCAAACAACTTGGCGAAACCATGCTCGGGGTCAGCCTGGACTATCAATTCGCTGCGCCGGCGGCTTGGTCATGGCTGGGCTTGATCCTGCTATTGGCTGCGGTGGCCTCGTATTTCCCGGCTCGGAAAGCAGCCACAATGGCAATCCACGACTGTTTGTCGCATTGAACGCCGCCTTGGCGCCGAATCAGCTCGCATTTAACCGCATATTAGAATAAATTAAATCACTTGACCGAAGTCACTAAGCCGAATCGATTTACACCGGCCAGCGCAAGCGAAAAATCAAGCTAAACCGTAATCTGCTAACCTTTAACCGATAGCTGGTGCAGAAAACGGCAGAGCGGACCATACTGGTTCCGGCACCCTGCCCGATCCGTAGGATTGAATAGAACCCGTTTTTAAAAACATCACCTCGTTACCACCCACTTCCGAACTATGTTTTCCATATTTACCCGCAAACGCGAAATCGAAGAGTTGCAGCAACACCTGGCCAAAGCCAATCAACGTGTCGAGCGACAGGATAACGAGCTCGAACAACTGCGTCGGCGTTTACAAGCGGCCGACAATACCAACGCCGAACTGGAACAGCAGTTGCGCAGCCAGGCCGGTACGGTGCGGCATCTGCAAAACTTCGGCCAATCTTTAATCACGATGCAAGGCAGTTTGCTGACGCTGGCAAACCGCCTGCGCGACGAGAAAGACAATGCCGTCGAAGCGCAAGGCATCTCCCTGAACAGCAGCAACGCCATCGAGCGCATTTCCAAAAACCTGGCCAATCTGGCCGACGCCTCCAGCACTGCCGCAAAGCAAGCCGGGTCGCTGGATCAGAGCTCGCGGGAAATCATCGGCGTCGTCAAGTTGATCCACGATATCGCCGATCAAACCAATTTGCTGGCGTTAAACGCGTCGATCGAATCGGCCCGTGCCGGCGAACAGGGGCGCGGTTTTGCCGTCGTCGCCGACGAGGTGCGGACCCTGGCGCAAAGAACCGCCGAGGCCACCAATAAAATCGCCAAACTCGCCGAATCGATCCGGATTGCCAGCGGCGGCACCCGCGACCAGATGAACTCGCTGGCGGAACAGTCGCTCAGCTTCAGCGAAGACGGCCAGCGCGCCACCGGCACGATGCGCGAGCTGCTCGATTTTTCGGTAACGATGGAACAAGTGGTGGCCGCGTCGTCGTTACGCAGTTTTTGCGAGCTGGCAAAACTGGACCATCTGATTTACAAGTTCGAGCTGTACAAAGTGCTGTTCCATTTATCGCAAAAATCGGTGCACGATTTTGCGCAACACACCGAATGCCGCTTGGGCAAATGGTATTACCAGGGCGAGGGCAAGGCCTGTTTTTCGCAATTGCCCGGTTACCACGACATCGAGCAACCGCATATCGCGGTGCACGCCAGTGCCATCAGCGCGCTAAAAGCGCATGCTGCCGGCGATAACGAAACCATGCTGCGCGAGGTCGGGAATATGGAAGACGCCAGCCTGCAAGTGCTGGCAAATTTGGAAAAGATGGCACATAGCGCGGAGCTGAACAGCAATTTGCTGTGTCAGGCCAAACACGCCTGATCGTGCCGGTCCCGCCCCGCTACGGAGCTTGAGCCAGCCGTTATACCACTGGCTCGGGAGCGAAAAAAATATTCGATAAATCGATAAAAATTTCGATGCGGTCGCCGCGCCGACGTTCCTGCCGTCTTTGCTCGCTTGCTACCTGAGCGTTGGCGCTGCGTCGGCGATCGTTCAAATAGTCCCGGAAGTTATAGGGTCTTACCTGGATTTCGCTACCGTTGAAAGGCTTACCGTTCAGTCGTTCGATGACCTTGAAGCCGAACTGTTCCGAGTTGATCATGGTCAAGCCATGGTATTCCAGCGCGTTGGTCCGTTTGTCCCGAATCACCATGACTTCGGCTTTCAACACCTCGCCGCTGTCCGCTTCACCGCCAACGGCCGAGGCTATCAGGCTGTACAATTCGTTGGGTCGGGAGTTAACCGGAATATCCTTGAAAAATAAGATCATAAAATTGCTCGAAACATTAACGGCAGACTCTAATGCGCTCCGGCTCGGCGTCGAACCCGGCCCAACCGGAAATCATTTTAGTCCGTAGCCGGGCTAACGCAACAATCCCATATCCGCCAAGATTTTGTCCCGCACCAATTGCCCGGACAACGTCACCATCGGCATGCCGCCGCCCGGATTGACGCTGCCGCCGACGAAATACAAATTCGGCAACTGGCTGCTGCGTTGCGGCGCTTTGAAGCCCAGATTTTTGTTGCGGTCGGCCACGACGCCGTAGATCGAGCCCAGGTTCGAGTAATAGCGGGCCTCAATATCCAGCGGCGTCCAGTATTCTTCGGTGACGATGTGCCGGCGCAGATCGGTCAGTCCCATCCGTTCCAACTTCAGCAACACCCGTTCGCGTAGAGCCAAGTAATCCTCGGCGCTTAACGGTTTCTCCGGGTCCAAATGCGGAATGTGCGGCAGAATCTTGATGATTTCGCAACCGGCCGGGGCCTGCGCCGGGTCGGTTTTGCAGGGTGCGACCAAGTAGATGGTGGGGTCGTCGGATAATCGGTGGCTGTGAAACACCGCGTCGAAATGCGCCCGCGAGTCGGCGGAATAAAAGAAATTGTGGTGAGCCAGTTGCGGATAAATCCGGTCCACGCCCAGGTGCAATACCAGTCCGGAGCAGCTCGGTTCGAAGCGCTGCATCGGTTTCAGCTCGGCCGGGGTGCTGTTTAGCAACTTCTGCATCGCCGGGATCACTTCCATGTTCGAAACCACGATCTCGGCCGGCAACCGTTCGCCATCGGCCAGACGCACGCCGGTCGCCCGGCCGTTTTGGCGTTCGATTTCGGTGACTTCGACATTAACGCGTATCGTCACGCCCAGTTCCAACGCCAGTCGTTCCATGGCCTGGGCCAGACCGTACATACCGCCTTTGACGTACCACAACCCGTAGCCGTACTGGATATAAGGCATCAGATTCATCAGGGCCGGCGCGTCGTAGGGCGAGGAACCGACGTACTTGATGAAATAATTCAGAATGTCGACCAGTTTCGGATCCGAGACGAAACGGCGGACGCCTTGGTTCATGGTGCGGAATACGTCGAATTTCAGACTGCGTAGCGGGCCGTAGAATTTCAGCAGCTCCCAAAATCCGTCCAGGCCTTTGGCGAAATACCCGGCTTCGGTTTCTTGGGTGAGTTCTTGCGAATACGCCATGAAACGCTGAAATTCTTGGTAGACCTGCGGACCGAGCTTGTCCAGTTCCCGGCGCTGGTGGTCCGGGTCTTCGCACAAGTCGACGACGGTGCCGTCTTCGAAGAAATTGCGCCAGTGCGGTTCGACTTTTTCGATAGCGACATAATCGGCCATGCGCTTGCCCGCGCGCTCGAACAAGGCTTCGAACACGTGCGGCATGGTCAGGATCGATGGCCCCAAATCGAAGGTGAATCCGGCCTGGGTCATGATATTGAGTTTGCCGCCGACCTTGTCGTTCTTTTCCAGCAACTCGACCTGAAAGCCTTCGCTGGCTAACGAGATTGCCGCAGACAAACCGCCGAGGCCGGCGCCGATCACAACGACTTTTTGATTCCCAAGGTTTTGCTTCATCACTATTTCCTATGCCAAGACAGCAGTAATTTCAGGTTGTGCCAGCGCTGGACCAGATCGAACGCCGAATACTCGCGAAACGCCTGCAAGGCCGGCCAATTGCGTTTTATGCGTTGCCGCAGCGAACCGCCGCCGTAGACGAAATCGAGGTAGCCTTGCAACGCCCGGTAATGTTGCGCCGAATACGGAAACCAGTTGGGTTCCTTCGGCAAATGGCTGCGGCTGGTCAACCCGGACACCGGGTAGCTGAACGCCAGCAGGCCTTCCGCACCGTGATAACGGCCGAAACCGCTGCGTTTGACGCCGCCGAACGGCAAGCCGGCATGGCCGATATTCTTGATCACGTCGTTGACCGCCCAGTTGCCGACTTGCAGTTGCTGAGCCACCCGTTCGGCTTTAGCGATATCGCGGCTCCAGACCGAGGCATTCAAACCGAACTCGCTGTCGTTGGCCAGCGCTACCGCATCGGCTTCGCTGTCGAATGCCATCACCGGCAGCAAGGGGCCGAAACTCTCTTCCCGCATCACGCGCATGCCGTGGTGCACATTCCACAACACCAGCGGCCGGACGAAGTTGCCGTCGCAAACCAACGGCCCGGAAGCTACAGCGCCTTGCGCCAGTGCGTCGTCGTAGTGCGCCTTGATCAGTTCGATTTGCCGGCCGGAAACCATCGCCCCCAACTCGACATCGGCACCGGTACCGACCCGCAGTTGCTTGCTGGCGTCGAGCAAGCGCTGCAGAAATTGGTCGTGGCACTGGCGTTGCAGGTACAGGCGTTCCACCGAGACGCAAACCTGACCGCTGTTGCTGAACGCGCCGTAAACCGCGGCAGCGGCGGCCCGATCCAAATCGGCGTCAGCGAACACCAACATCGCGTCCTTGCCGCCCAATTCCAGCAAGACCGGAATCGGATGCTGCGCCGCCTGGCGCATCACCGCCTGCCCACCCGCCAAACTGCCGGTGAAAAACACCAGATCCGGGCCGGCGTCGATCAATTGCGCGCCGACCGAACCATCACCAGGCAACCATTGCACCAAATCCGGCGGCAAATCCAGGCGCTGGAACAAATCGACAATCAGTTGGCCGACCGGCAGGCTGAGTTCCGAAGGTTTCAAAATCACGGCATTGCCGGCGAACAAGGCAGTCAACAGCGGCGCCACCGACAATTGAAACGGGTAATTCCACGGCGAAATCACCGCGGCGACGCCGACAGGCCGGTAACAGACCTTGGCAGTGGCGCCGGGAAAAGCGAATGGCGACGTCGTCACGCCGCGTTCGGCCAAAATATCCGGCGCGTGTTTACGGTAATACGCCAGCAAATCCAGCAGCGGATAGATCTCGCCGAGCAAGGCTTCGCAAGCCACCTTGCCGGAGGTCAGCCGCAGGCAATCGACGATGGCGTCGAGTTCGGCCAGGAGCAGTTCGCCGAATTTCGCCAGAATCCGGCAGCGTTGCTTGACCGGCGTTTCGCTCCAAATACTGGCCGCGGCACGGGCGCGCTGCAGGGTCCGGCGGATGTCGTCCTCGGTGGCGACCGGGTATTCGCCGAGCAAGCGGCCATCCAAGGGCGAAAAAGCCTGTAACGTCGCCACGGCTAGCAAAACCGGTCAGTAAACAAACCTGGCACCCTGCTGTTACGACTTCAGCCAGCGGCTGTGCTGGATCTCGGCAAACGCGGCACCGTGCTTGCGGGAAATCATGTTCGCGGAGATGCGCGCCGATTCGTAAATGGTCGGCAAGCCGCTGCCGGGATGGGTACCGCCGCCGACCAGGTAGCAGTTGTCCAGTTCTTCAAAGCGGTTATGCGGCCGCCAATACAGCATCTGGCTGAATTTATGCGCCAGGCTGAAAGTAGCACCTTTGTGAACGTATTCGTCCCGCTCCCAATCGCTTGGCGTGATGATTTTTTCGCATTCGATATGGTCGCGAATGTCGGCCAGACCCAAGCGCGCGCCCAGGCTATCCAGTACTTGTTCGCGCACCGTCTGGCAATGGGCCTCCCAATCCAGCCCGCTGTCGTTGTTCGGCATCGGCGCCAACACGTACAGCGCCGATTTTCCGGGCGGGGCCAGACTCGGATCATTGACGGAGGCGTTTTGCACGTAGAACGACAAATCCGCACTCAAGGTCTTATTGGCGAAAATATTGTCGATGTTGGTCCGGTAATCCTTGGCGAAGACGATGGTGTGATGCGGCAAGTCGTAACGTTTGTCCAGCCCCAGGTAAAGCATGAAGGTGGAGCAGGAGTAATCGAGCTTTTGCAATTTCTCCGGCGCGTATTTTTTCAGGCTGCCGGCCGGCGCCAGCCGGCTCATGGCGTGGGCGAAATCGGCATTCACCACCGTTTCGTCGCCGCGCACCTGGCTGCCGTCGTCGAGGATCACGCCCTTAACGGCGCCGTCTTCGACCCATAACGACTTGACGCCGGTCGAGGTATGAATTTCGCCGCCGTTTTCGGTGACGACTTGCGCCATCGCCGCGGCGATGCGGTTCAAGCCGCCGGCCACGTGGTAGATACCGTATTCGTGTTCCAGATAAGGCAACATGGTGAACAGTGCCGGACATTCCCACGGCGACATGCCCAGATATTTGGACTGGAAACAAAAAGCCAGCCGCATCTTTTCCTGCGTGAAATAGCGGCCCAGATTGGCGAACACGCTTTTCGGGAACGCCAGCCACGGCAATGCCTTGATCAAATCCGCCGATAAAAACGAACTCAGGTTCGAATAGTCGCGGGTGATACAAGGGTAAAGCGCGTTGAAGCGTTTGCGCTCGAGTTGCAAGAACGCTTCGTAACCGGCCGTACCTTCGTCGAACACCCGGTTCAACTCGGCCCGCATGTTTTCCCGGTCGGAATACACTTCGATCTGACGGTCGTCGTACACCAGTCGGTACATCGGCGACAGCGGTAGAAACTCCAGGTAATCCTCACTCCGCCGTCCGCACAATTCGAACATTTCGTCCAACACGCCTTTCATCAACAAAAAGGTGGGACCGGTATCGAAGGTAAAACCGTCGAGGCGAATCGGCCGATTGCGGCCGCCCACTTCCGGATGCTTGTCGTAAATCGAGACTTTGAAACCGCGCTGGCTCAGGATCATGCCTGCGCACAAGCCTCCCGGACCGGCGCCGACGATGATGATGTGTTTGGATTGGCTCATGTTCAGACTGGGGATTGCTATCGATTTCCTTGAAATATGCCGGTAATGTATCAGCAAAAATCGAAAAAGCGATTTTTGATCGGCCTGGCGCAGTCAAAACAAGCTTGCGGTTCGCTCCGGGAACACGGGAATAGCGGGGATTTTTCGGGGGCGGCGGACACGAATCAACCTGTCGCGCCTGGCAGATCCGTTGCCGATGTTACGGGCATAAAAAAGCCCACCTAAGTGGGCTTCGTCCGGTTCTATTTTTTATGTGTTGGACGCCTGCCGGGTAATCCGACAGTTTAATGGCTCGCGCTTGTTATTGTTTTTCTACCAGCAAGCTGGTCGCTTTCCTCCCTCCCCCATATGGCAGGCTCCGGCTCTTGCGAAGCGGGTTACCTACTCAAGGTGGGCGCATTGTAGGGGATAAAAAAACCGTTGTCCAGAAAAACTGCGACGTTTTGTCGCACGCGGCGCCAGCCCTTGTCTGGCGTGGCCTCCCGCCGCTCGGAACCGACGAATTTACCGACGCCAACGCAAAAAAAAGCCCCGAAACAACGGGGCCGAAGTTAAAGAGGGGGAACTGTGCTTCCAACTGGGCCAGGTATTCGCTCCGGAACCCTATCGCCCAGCCAATGCTCATAGTTCGGGGTTAGTTATAGAAGCAGCCGGGACCAAAAACCTTGACCGCAATCACAGATGCCATAATGTTTGGCCGCACAAACCGAAAAATTAACGACAGAAAGCGGTAAGCGTCACAAAAACAGCCAAGCTTTCCGTGCATGGCCGGCATTTAGCGGACAAACCTCGACCAAACCGCCATGGGCCGGCTTTCGACTAACCATCGGATTTCCATGATCTCAGAGTTCATTCACTATTTGGGTACCCGCGCGGCCAGCCCAGGCGCCCGCCGACTAGGTTATGCCGGCGAGACCGCGGCGCTGGAAACCCGCCACCGCCGCTGCCGCAAAGCTTGGCAAGCGCATTTGGCCGCCACCCGTGCCGCCTTGCTGAACGCCGCCGAACGCGCCGGGCCGAATCGTGCCTGCGCACTGATCGTCGGCGGCGGTAGCGTCCACGACCTGCCGGTGGCCGAGTTGCTCGACCGCTTCGATCGCCTCGTGTTATTGGACATTTGCTTCGGCCCCGGCGCTCGGCGACTCAGCAGACGCTGGCCGCAACGCGTGCATTGCTGTCCTCACGACGTTACCGGTATCGTCGACTGGTTGGCGAACCACCGCCGCCTGCCGCCCGCCGAATTGTTATCGCACCCGGTGTTGCCACAGCTCGACACACCGCCGGATTGGGTGGCATCGGTGAATTGCCTGACGCAACTGCCGGTATTACCGATCGCTTACTTGGCCTCGCGAGTAACCGACGAAAATCTGCTCGAGGCCTTCGGCCGGGAACTGGTGCAAGCCCATCTACGCTGGTTGCAGGCATGGCAAGTGCCGATCTGCCTGATCACCGAAGTTGAAGACCGCCACTTCGACCGCCACGACGCCTTAATCGACCGGATGGACTACCGTAGCCTGCTGTGCGGGTTTCAAACCGACGCCGCATGTATCGGCCAATGGCCCTGGCAGATTCATCCGCCGGGAGAGCTAGCCGGCGGCCGGCACGAAACCCGAATCGTCGAGGCCTGGTGTACTTGACCCGTAATCCGCCAGACCTGCATGCCACCCTGCAACCCCCGTAAGCAAAACGGACACAGACAATCGGCGTAAATCTGCCGAATTTTGTTGCGCGCGTCGGGCGACAATTCGACACTGGCGCACTCGCAACGACCGATGTTGTCGGCGTTACAGCCGAATTGCCGGCCGCAGCGCGGGCAATGTTTGGGTTCGTGCTCGCTATCGGTAGTTGTGCTGCTCAACCTATGTCCTCTTTAAAACGTCTGCCGCTAACAAACAGATTTTCCCATAATTCAAATGCCCTCACCCGCTCACTCCCACGCCAACGCCCCGCCGGTCTGGTATTCGGTGACGCGGGTTTCGAAGAAGTTTTTTTCCTTGCGCAGATTGGCTTGTTCGTCCAGCCACGGCAAGACATTGCCGGCGCCGGGGAATGGTTCCTCCAAGCCGACTTGCCGCGCGCGGCGATTGGCGACGTAGCGGAATTGCTCGATGTGCAAACCGGCGTTGTAGCCCAGGATAGGCTGGCGCAGGATGTAACCGGCGTAGGCCGCTTCGGCGGCTTCGGCTTCGTCCCACATTTGCCGCAGCGCTTGCGGGTCCAATGCCAGATTTTCTTCCTCCAGCAACTGCCGTACTACGCGGATGCCGAAGGCACAATGCAGCACTTCGTCGCGCATGATGTACTGAAGCTGCTCGGCGGCGCCCTTCATCAAACCGCGCCGCTGCAACGCGAACACCGGGCTGAAGCCGTTGTAAAACCAGCAACCCTCGAACACGGCGGCGAAGAACAGATAGGCCATGGCAAATTCGTGCAGCGCGTCGCGGTCGGTCAATGGCCGCCCGGATTGCAGCACGCCGTGCAGGCGGCGGTTGGCCAGCGCGATCTTGCCGTGGATTTCCGGCACCACCCGGTAGCGGTTGTAGATTTCGCGCTGGTCCAGCCCCAGGGTTTCGATGCAGTGCTGGTAGGTCCAGGTGTGCAACGCTTCCTCGTAGACTTGCCGGGCCTGGTAGATTTGCAGTTCCGGCGCGCTCATCTTTTCCATCACCGCCAGGCCGATGTTGCGCATCGCCAGAATGTCGGAGGTGGTCAGATAGGCCAGCACGTTCTCGAACACGTGGCGCTCGGCCGGCGTCAGCGCATGCTGGTAATCGTGCAGGTCTTGCGCCATCGAGATTTCCAGCGGCGTCCAGTGGTTGCGGTTGGCGTTCAGGAAAAACGACCAAGCCCACGGGTATTTGAAAGGCGCCAACTGATTGATGTCGCCCTGGCCGTTGACCACCCGCTTTTGCCCGGCCTCGACCGGCGGCAAGGTCGAATCGGTCCGACGCGCGCCGTTGCCGTCTCCCGTGTCCTCGGCGAACCGTTCCGCGTCGGCAGCCGGCGCGGCCGGCAAATTCCAATCGTCAAACGCTAATCCGGTCTTCATTGGCAGGCCTCGCAATCAGGATCGGTAATCGAGCAGGCTTTCATCTCATTCCCACGCTCGGCGTGGGAATGCAGCTCGAACCGCTCCGCGGTTTCGGACGCCGGGGCATTCTCCACTGGGTTCCGGCACGAAGCCTGGGAACCGTAATCGCTGGCGCCGCCGGTTTTCTCCATCGCCGTCGCCCCCAAGCTGCGCAGATAATACGTGGTCTTCAAGCCGCGTTGCCAAGCCAGCCGATACAGGTGGTCCAGCTTGCTGCCGGTGGGCGCGGCGACGTACAGGTTCAGCGACTGCGACTGGTCTATCCACTTCTGGCGGCGGGCGGCGGCCTCGACCAGACATTCCGGGTCGATTTCGAACGCCGTGGCGTAACGCGCCTTGACCTCCGCCGGCACCCGCTCGATGGCCGCCAGCGAGCCGTCGAAATATTTCAAATCGGCCACCATCACTTCGTCCCACAAGCCCAACGCCTTCAACTCGCGCACCAGCGCGGCGTTGACCACGGTAAATTCGCCGGACAGATTGGATTTGACATACAGGTTTTGATACACCGGTTCGATGGACGCCGACACGCCGACGATGTTGGCGATGGTCGCGGTCGGTGCAATCGCCACGCAATTGGAATTGCGCATGCCGACTTTGCCGATGCGCTGGCGCAAGGCCTGCCAATCCAGTTGCCCGCCGGCGGGCACACCCAAATCGCCGCGGGTTTCGCTCAAGCGTTCCAGAGTGTCCGGCGGCAGCAAACCTTGCTGCCACAAGCTACCGGCAAAGCTGCTGTAGCGGCCGCGCTGCTCGGCCAAATCCGCCGAAGCCCGGTAGGCGTGGTAGCACAGCATTTCCGTCGAACGGTCGGCGAATTCCAGCGCTTCCGCACTGGCGTAGCCGACGCCCAAACGCTGCAGGCAGTCGGCAAACCCCATCATCCCCAGGCCGACCGGACGGTGGCGCAGGTTGGCGTTGCGGGCCTTGGGCGTGGCGTAGTAGTTGATGTCGATGACGTTGTCCAGCATGCGCATCGCGGTGGCGACGGTGCGTTGCAGCTTGCCGGCATCCAGTTGCCAGACGCCGTCGCGCTCGACCAGATGCGCCGGCAGATTCACCGAACCCAGGTTGCAGACCGCGGTTTCGTCGGCGGACGTATTCAGCGTGATTTCGGTGCACAGGTTGGAGCTGTGAATCACGCCGGCGTGTTGCTGCGGCGAACGCAGGTTGCAGGCGTCCTTGAAGGTAAGCCACGGGTGGCCGGTCTCGAACAGCATGGTCAGCATCTTGCGCCACAATTGCACCGCGCCGATGCGTTTGTACAATTGGATTTCGCCGCGCTCGGCCTTGGCTTCGTAGGCTTGATAAGCCTCGGCGAAGGCGGCGCCGTACAAATTGTGCAAGTCCGGCGCGTCCACTGGCGAAAACAAGGTCCAGTCGCCGTTGTCCCGCACCCGCTGCATGAACAAATCCGACACCCAGGCGGCGGTGTTCATGTCGTGGCAGCGGCGGCGTTCGTCGCCGGTGTTTTTGCGCAATTCCAGAAATTCCTCGAAATCCAGATGCCAGTTTTCCAGATAGGCGCAGACCGCGCCCTTGCGCTTGCCGCCCTGATTGACCGCGACGGCAGTATCGTTGACCACCTTCAAGAATGGAATCACGCCCTGGCTGTGGCCATTGGTGCCCTTGATGCGGCTGCCCAGCGCCCGCACCGGCGTCCAGTCGTTGCCCAGGCCGCCGGCGTATTTTTGCAGCAGCGCGTTTTCCTTGATGCCTTGGTAAATGCCGTCCAAGTCGTCGGAGACCGTGGTCAGGTAGCACGACGACAATTGCGGATGACGGGTGCCGCTGTTGAACAAGGTCGGCGTCGAGCACATGAAATCGAAGCTGGACAGCAAGCGGTAAAACTCGATGGCGCGGGCCTCGCGGTCGATCTCGTTCAAGGCCAGCCCCATCGCCACCCGCATGAAAAAGCATTGCGGCAGCTCGATGCGGCGACCGTCGATGTGCAGGAAATAGCGGTCGTACAGGGTTTGCAGACCCAGGTAATCGAATTGCAGATCGCGCTCGGCCTGCAAGGCCGCGCCCAATGCGGCCAAATCGAATTCGGCCAGACGCGGGTCCAGCAACTCGGCGGCCACGCCGGCGGCGACGAATTCGGTAAAGCAGCCGGCGTAATGTTCGTGCATGTCCGCTTGGGTCCAGGCCGTACCGGTCGCTTCCAGGCGCAGATTGCTGAGCAGCAAGCGCGCGGCGACTCTGGCGTAGTCCGGGTCGGTTTCGATCAAAGTGCGCGCCGCCAGCACCAGCGCCTGGCGCACCGCCGCCAGCGGCATGCCGTCATACAGATTGGGCAGGGTTTGCGCCCACACCCGTTCGGCATCGGCGCCGGTCAAACCGGCACAGGCCTCGCGGCATAAGGCGATGAAGGCGGCGTGATCCAACGGTCGGCGTTGACCGTTGTCGTCTACTTGCAGGGCTGGCGTTTCATCTGCGTGGACTTGTTGTGCGGCGCGTTGCTCGGCGTGTTTTTCCCGGTACAGCACGTAGGCGCGGGCCACGTCGTGGGCGCCGGAGCGCATCAACGCCAGTTCCACCTGGTCTTGAATGTCCTCGATATGCACGCTGCCGCCGCCGGGCAGGCGCCGGCTCAAGGCTTCGACCACAGTGGCGGTGAGTTGCGCCACCTGATCCCGGATGCGCGCCGAGTTGACGCCGTGCTGGCCCTCCACCGCCAGAAAGGCCTTGGTAATGGCGATGGCAATTTTTTCCGGCTGAAAGCCGACCACCGCGCGATTGCGGCGGATCACTTCCAGGCCGGCGTACGGCGGTAACGACGGGGGTAACGAGGCGGCTTCGCCGGCAGGGGCATAATGGGCGGACGCGCGGACGGTGGCGGTTTGCATGCGATTCTCCTTGCTCTGGGGCGGGAAGCGGGAAGCCGCAACGGCTGGCGCGCGGCGCGAACCCGAAATCGCCCGACCCGCAACGCTTGCCATCGTCCTCGGAGACACCCCGCTCCCGGTTGATTGAAGTTTCGAGGGCAGGTCTCCTGGCTCTCGGGTCACCGCCTCGGTTCAGCCTTCCCGGACTCGCGTCCAGTGGCATCGTTGAACAAAGACTCGCCGATTACAGTTGCGGGGGCAGCTCCGGCTTTCCGGCGATCATGCGAAAAACGCACAAGCGCCGACCGGATTCCCTTTTAATCCCCTTCGGGGGGAACCGTCTCGGGGCGGGAGTTTAGGTGGGGCAAAGTGATCTGTCAAGCCAATAAATACTATATATTGCGTAAATTTATTTAATTCAACCCCGTATATAGTGAACAACAATCGACACGGGCAAGTCTATCGACAGGAATTCGTCGATTCGGGCGGGCATGGCTTGTGTCGTTACAGCAACCGCATAATAATACACACACATCGTACACACAGGAGGCAGCAGCATGACCACCTTGACCACCCGCATCTTCAAAAACGGCAATAGCCAAGCGGTGAGGATTCCGCAGGAATTTCGTCTGGACGTTAGCCAAGTGGAAATCAGCCGCTGCCCTAACGGCGATTTGCTGATTCACCCGGTGCCGGCCGACCGCGGCGGCGCCTTGTTGGCGGTTCTGCAAGATTTCGACGACGACTTTGCCGAACGTTTGCTCGAAGACGCCCGCGAACAAGCGCCGATGCAGGAGCGCGAGTCTTTATGATCTACATGCTGGATACCAACATGCTGATCTATCTGATCAAAAATAAACCGCCGGCAGTAGCCGAACGCATCAATAGTTTGCCCGCCGATAGTAGGCTGTGCATGTCGTTCGTCACCTATGCCGAGTTGTTGAAAGCCGCCGAGGGCAGCCAGCGCAAGGAAAAGGTGCTGACGCAGTTGGAACAATTGCTGCGGATCGTCCCGGTCGAATACGCCGTTGGCGGTGCGTTATGCCGGCACTACGCAAGCCAATTTACTCGGCTGAAATCGGCCGGAACGCCGATAGGCGCCAACGGTTTGTGGATTGCCTGCCATGCGCTGGCGATTGGCGCTCGCTTGGTCACGCATAACGTGCGGGAATTCGAGCGGATTGAGGGTTTGGCGGTCGAGGATTGGGCAAGTGAGCGGTAACTTTTCGGCGCAATTGTTCTGTAAATGCCGCTTCGCACTAAACGCAGGATGCGCTGAGCGCTAGCGAAGCGCATCAATCGCGCATGATGCGATGTACGTTGTTTACCGTTGCCGCCGTGACTGTTTCTAAGCAAGCAGTTGCAAAACGATGGCTGGCTATTACGAGGCGTGAAAGGTTCGCATCACGTTTTTACCCATCCATCCCAAGCCTGGGCATATTAGCGTGCCGCATCCGCGCAAGGACTTGGGCCACGGACTGGTCAACAAACTACTGAAGCAGGCAGGTTTGAAATGAGATACCCGATAGCGATAGAAAGCGGCGACGAAATCCAAGCCTACGGCGTCGTGGTGCCCGATTTGCCCGGTTGTTTTTCCGCCGGCGACAGTTTGGATGAAGCGATAGCCAATGCCAAGGAAGCCATCGAATTATGGCTGGAGACGGTCATAGAAGACGGCCTAGCCATCCCGGAAGCCGCGCCGATTGCCAAGCATCAAGCCGACCCGGAATTTGCCGGCTGGATTTGGGCGGTCGTCGAAGTGGATTTATCCAAATTGTCGGGCAAAGCCAAGCGGGTCAACATCACGCTGCCGGAACGGGTACTGGCAGCGATCGACCAAGTCGCCGCGCGATTCGGCGATACCCGCTCCGGATTGCTGGCCAAAGCGGCATTGGAATATGTCGAGAGGCATTCGGCGGCTTGATTAGGTTGGTGTCGCTGGCGCGACAGCTTGATTGAATGCCGGTTCCCGCACCGGCGGGCGGGTTTCTTTTCTTTGCTTGTCCAAAGAAAAGAAACCAAAAGAAAAGACACCCGGATGCCGCTTTTTCCCTGCGCTCCGAAGGATTTGGCGAGGGTTTTCGGAAGGGCTGTCCTAGCCCTCCGAAAACGAGCGGCATCCCTGCCGCTCCCCTATCGGGCTAATCCCGCCAAATCCTCCGGTGCTCGGCGCGGCATAACGGGAGAAAACCCCGTCGTGAAATTCGAAACCGACTAGTATTTGCGAGGTTTTGTAGGGCGCATTAGCGATAGCGTCATGCGCCGAATGCTTGAAGGCCAACATACGGCGCAATACGGCTACGCCTATTGACGCCCTACAATTGCGACTTACGGCCTTTGCGGGAATTCGAGCGCGTGCCAGGTTTGTTGATAGAGAATTGGTTGGGGTGAGAGGGGAAGATGTCGCTGGCGCGACGGCTTGATTTTAATGTCGGTTCGCGGACCGACAGCCGCGATACTTTCTTTTGCGTCGCCAAAAGAAAAGACCGTAAGACGCAATAAACAGCGGGCATTGCGCCATATTGCTGTTCGCTGCGTATTATTCAAATTCATATTAATCTCCGTCATAATCTATCCAATCCAAGAGATTCGTTTTTCCGTAACATTTTTATCGATAATTTCATGCTGCTATTTTCCAATTTTTATTATTTGCCGCCATACCGGTCGGCCTGCCGTTAAAGATACGGCCATTGAAGTGTTCCAGGATGGTCAACTTGTCGGCCCTAGCAGGTTGGTGAAAAACCATATTTGAGGCGCTAATTTTGCTCAATCGAATCAGCATTTAGTAGGAAAATAGCCTCATCGCCACTAAATATAGAGTCATTCAAAGCCAAAAAAGAGTTTTTCACCAACCTGCTAGCGTTGTAGGCCACTCTGCCGGTGGCGATGTTTTGGATGTTGACGGTCAGGCTGTAGCCGCTGTAAGCATCGCCAAAGATGGCGGCCGGTGCTGGTGTCGCTCCAAACTTTGAGGAATTGGTCCTGCAAGCCTTGTTGCTTTCGGAAAGATCCGGCGCCAGCGCGTAGGTCCGATTAGCGAAGCGTAATCGGACGAATGTTGTATTTTACAAAATTAGCCTCGTAAAATTTTTCATAGAAAATAAATTGAAGGTTTTTTTTATTAAAACTGATTCATTATGAACAACATGAATGCCGAGCTCTCTATTCACGAAACTAAATTGTCTTCAGATATTTATTATTGAAAACAGCCCGACAACATGCGTCCGATTACGCTTCGCTAATCGGACCTACCAATCCAGAGTTTATGGCCTTGAGTTTTGGGATGGTTTTCTCCCCTGATGCCGCGCCGAGCACCGGAGGGTTTGGGCGGATTTGCCCGACAGGGGCGATGCAGGGATGCATCGCGTTTTCGGAGGGCTATGGATAGCCCTTCCGGAAACCCCGTCCAAACCCTTCGGAGCGCAGGACAAATCGGCAGGATAGCCGATTTGCATGCATCGCACCCGAAGGGCGAGGCACATGGATGTGCCGAGTGAGCTAAGCGGCATGGGGTGTCGTTTCTTTTGGATACTTTTCTTTGGACAAGCAAAGAAAAGTATCGCGGTCGCCGGTCCGCGAACCGGCAATAAAAATCACCGTCGCGATAGCGACACATTATTCATAACGACTCCACAACCGCAAAACCTTAAGTTGTTCCTCGCCGCTTAATACTTGGTAAATCAAACGATGCTGAATATTGATGCGCCGGGAATAAGCCCCGGCTAAATCGCCGACCAGTTTTTCGTAAGGCGGCGTTTTGAAACGGATCATTTTTTAGAACGGCTAAGAGTGGTAAGGCCTTGTCCTTCAATCCCGTCACCGCGAGTTTATGGGCGTCTTTCAGATCCCCGAAATCAACAAATCCACGGCCGCCAATATCTCGCTCCGCAATGCCTCCAACTCCGTCACCTTGGCACCCAGATTCGTCGCGGGAATGGCCGCCATTTACTGCACCACTAGCAGGTATTGCTGTTGTTGGTATTCAAACACCGGATTCAAATGGGTGATGGGCTTCTGCCCGGATAGGTTGATGGCAGGAACCACCAACCGGGTTTTCAGCGCATCGAGAAAATCGTTCTGTACGTCGAGTAAAAAAGGATAGCGGCCCTGGGTTTGCTGGTTGGTATTGCGGTACAGGGTGAACTGCGCCATCAAAAACTCCGCAAGCTATCGCTGAAACAGCCCTCGGTTTCGATACGTTGGTTATAGTCTTCGATAGTTTGGCGGCTTTGCTGCAGCCATTGCTGCCGTTGCTTGTCGCGTATGGCTTCGGTCAGCGCGCGCTCCAGCGTGGCGGATAAATTGATCTGCAATGCCTTGGCCTGATTTAATAACTCGCTGTTGATACTGAGATTGGCGGCTTTTTTGGGGGCAGTCGGGTTAACGGCGGGTTGCATGGCTATTCCTCGCGTATTTTTAATGCGCACAGTGTATGCGCAATCGAATGGCTTTGGCTATTCAATTTCCGAGACCAGGCCATAAGGTGCGCGGAATATAGGGTGCTGCCGTTCGCGACAGATGCGCCGCCTTGCGTCGGCACATGCTACATTTTTTAGAACCGTGCCGTTGATATTGGATATTCGCAATAGTTCGGGATGTTCAATCTATTTCAGATGACATCCCAGGACTCCGCGAGCCTTCACTCCACTTACATCCGCTGGAAACTCCCATCTAATATCTAAAACGTCTCAACCCACCGCCCCACCCGCATGCGCCACCAGCCACCTTAAATATTCCAACTCGGCATCCTCGTGCCGGCAAGCCAGGTACATGGTTTTGCGTAGCGGCAGGCCGGCGAAGCGCAGGCCGGTCAGGTCCAGCTTGGCGGATTTGTCTGCCAGCAGCCATTCCGGCAGCAGGCAGACGCCGCGGCCGGCGGCGGCCAGTTGCAGCATGATGTCGGTCTCCTCGACCTGAATGTGGGCGGCGGGTTCGATGCCGGCCGGCTGCAACACCTTGCGGAACATGTCCAGCCGCTCGCGCGCCACCGGGTAGGTCAGCACGGTTTCGCCGCGTAGATCGCCGGGCTGGATTTGCCCGCGACCGGCCAGTGGATGGCTGTCAGCGACGATCAACACCAGCTCGAAATCGAACAGCGGCTGGTAGCTGAGCAGGCCGTTATCCACCGGGTCGGAGGTCAGCACCGCGTCCAGCTTGTATTGGCGGATGGCCTCGAACGACTCGAAGCGGTAGCGCGAGGTGACTTCCACTGTCAAATCCGGCCAGGCGCGCAGATAGGGTTGCAGGATGTTGCGGAACCATTCGTAACAGGCGTGGCATTCGATGCCGATGGTGAGTTTGCCGGTTTTGCCGGCGGCCAGCTGGCTCAGGTGGTTCTCGGCGGAATCGACGGTGGCGATCACCGACTCGGCCACTTCCGACAAGTACCGCCCGGCCTGGCTCAGCACCAGCGAACGGCCTTGCTTGTACCACAGCGTCACGCCCAGGCGCTGTTCCAGGTTTTTGATCTGGTGCGACAGCGCCGATTGGGTCAGATGCAGGGTTTCGGCGGCGGCGCTGAGGGTGCCTTGGCGCTTCAACGCCAGCAGAATGCGCAGATGTATCAACTCCATATCGATGAGTTAGCCTCATAAATTGATGAATAATCATCGATTATCTTCATTAGAAAGCCTCTTTACAATGCCACGCCTGTTAAAACTTCAACAATAGGCGTTTATTCATGACAAAAATTCACAACTTGGGATTTCCGCGCATCGGCAAAAGCCGCGAATTGAAATTTGCGCTGGAGCGTTACTGGCGCGGCGAAATCAACGCCGGCGAACTGCTGGCGCTGAGCGCGGAACTGCGCGCGCGGCATTGGCATTTGCAGGCCGGTTGCGGCCTGGATTACTTGCCGGTCGGCGATTTTTCGTTGTACGACCACGTACTGGACACCAGCGCCATGCTCGGCGCCGTGCCGGAACGCTTTAACTGGGCCGGCGGCGAGGTCGATCTGGAGACGTATTTCCGCATGGCGCGCGGCCGCGGCGCGGACGGCGAGGCCTGCCGCGCCTTGGAAATGACCAAGTGGTTCGACACCAATTACCACTATCTGGTGCCGGAGCTGGCATCGGATCAGAGCTTTACGCTGTCCAGCAACCGGCTGTTCGACGAAACCCGCGAGTTGCTGGCCTTGGGCTACCGGCCCAAGCCGGTATTGCTGGGGCCGTTGAGCTGGTTGTGGCTGGCGAAAACCGCCGCGCCATTCGACAAACTTGAACTGCTGCCGCGCCTGTTGCCGGTGTATGCGCAAATCCTGCAACGCTTGGCGGAGCTGGGCGCGGAATGGGTGCAGATCGACGAACCGATCCTGGTTTTGGACCTGCCGGAAGACTGGCGCCAAGCCTTTGCCGCGGCTTACGCCACCTTGCAACGGCCGGCGCCTTACATCCTGCTGACAACCTACTTCGGCGGTCTGGGCGACAACTCAGCGCTGGCTTGCAGTTTGCCGGTGGCCGGCTTGCACGTCGATCTGACGCGTGGCGCCGAGCAACTGCCCGAGGTGCTGGCGAACATCGGCGACGCCAAGCTGCTGTCGCTGGGCCTGATCGACGGCCGCAATGTCTGGCGCGCCGATCTGGCGGCGGCGTTGGCGACGGTGCAGCGCGCGCGGCAGGCGTTTCGCGGCCGGCTGTGGCTGGCGCCGTCCTGCTCACTGCTGCACGTGCCCATCGACCTGGAGCGGGAAACCGCGCTGGACCCGGCGGTAAAACCGTGGCTGGCGTTTGCCAAGCAAAAACTGACCGAGCTGGAACTGTTGCGGCTGGCGCTTGAAGAAGGCGTGGACGCCGCCCAACCGGAATGGGGCACGGCGCAAGCCGCGCTGGCCGACCGCCGCGCCGCCAGCCAAACGGGCAATGCCGAAGTGCGCGGCCGGCTGGCGAATGCCGCGCCGAATCTGGACCGGCGCGCCAGCCCGTTCCCGGTGCGCAAAGCCTTGCAGCAACACCGGCTTAACCTGCCGGCATTCCCGACCACCAGCATCGGCTCGTTTCCGCAAACCCCGGAAATCCGCAAGGCCCGGCAGGAATACAAACGCGGCGACCTGAGCGAAGCGGACTACCGCGCCTTTATCGAGCGCCAGATCAAGCAATGCATCCGCGAACAGGAAACCCTGGGCCTGGACATGCTGGTACACGGCGAGCCGGAGCGCAACGACATGGTCGAATACTTCGGCGAACAATTGGACGGCTTTTTGTTTACCGGCCATGGCTGGGTGCAATCCTACGGCTCGCGCTGCGTCAAACCGCCGATTATCCACGCCGACGTGGCCCGGCCCCGACCGATGACGGTGGCCTGGAGCCGCTACGCTCAGTACCTGACCGACCGGCCTGTGAAGGGTATGCTGACCGGGCCGGTGACGCTACTGAACTGGTCGTTCGTGCGCGACGACCAACCCAGGGAACACACCGCCTACCAACTGGCGCTGGCGGTGCGCGATGAGGCCGCGGACCTGGATAAGGCCGGCATCCGCGCCATCCAGATCGACGAACCGGCCTTCCGTGAAGGCTTGCCGCTACGCCGCGCCGACTGGCCGGCCTATCTGGCGTGGGCAGCGCGGGCGTTTCGCATAGCCGCCTCCGGCGTGGACGACGCCACCCAGATTCACACCCACATGTGCTATTCGGAGTTTAACGACATCATCGCCGCCATCGCCGATCTGGACGCCGACGTGATTACCATCGAAACCTCGCGCTCCAACATGGAACTGCTGGAAGCTTTCGCCGATTTCCGCTACCCGAACGACATCGGCCCCGGCGTGTACGATATCCACAGTCCCAACGTCCCGGCGGCCGAGGAAATGGAACAACGCCTGCGCACCGCCGCCGAACGTGTCACGCCCGCGCAACTATGGGTCAACCCGGATTGCGGCCTGAAAACCCGGCAATGGCACGAAGTAAGGCCGGCGCTGGCCGCCATGGTCGCGGCCGCCAAGACTTTACGCGCTAGGGTGGGCTGAGTGGTCAATCGCTAAGTTTGAAATCGCCTCCCAGAAGCTTAAACGGCTTTGAAAAACAGTAATGGGTTTTTGTAGCGCTGGGGGAGGAATCAATATCGCCAGCGTACCGGATGTCCGAGGTCCGATATTCGCCGCTGGAAACTGGCTCCGCGGGTTACCCGGCTAAAGTGCGGTTTCGCGCCGGGTTTTCGCGTTATCAGGCGAGATGAGGCGGAGCTGATTAACGGCGATCCGCCCCAGGGTTTGAAACGCCGCTATAGCAATACCGATATGGCGGCTTGATATAAGCGCGACGCCGAATTAGTCTCGGCCAGGACTTGTATTAGAAATTCTGCGTTGCGGCGGCGGCATAAAGTCATTTGCCGGTGCCGGACATAGGTTTGCCCCAAAACTATCGGAGGTCTCTAGCGCATTCATCCGATTACTGTCCGGCACAAAATGGCGGCAAATCCCAATATCGCCCCGGCAAATGCGGAGTTGAAAAAACCATGGGGTTTTAGCTATCAACGATAACGGAAATTTGTAAACAATTGCCTTACCGGGCCCCAAACAAAAAAAGGGCTTGCATCGCTGCAAGCCCTTCATGTATTTGGCTCCCCCGGACGGGCTCGAACCGCCGACCTAGTGATTAACAGTCCTTTGAAATCAATATTTTACAAAAATCCACAGCAAACAATAACAATTAAATCAATTTGTTAACCTGTTTTGTTTCTTGCCGTTTGTTGTCACATTTCGCCTTGATTTATCCGCAAGTGTCCCACCAGTGCCCCATGGGACACGCCAAAAGCACTTGGTTACATCGCCGCCGCCAATAAGTGTCACTTGACTGACGCAAATGACAGCTTTTTGGTGTCAGATTCGATTAAGGCATGATTCGAGCGCGCTATCTGTACACGCAATCAATGGTTAGCGGGATTGGCACACTCTATGCGTTGGAGTTATTGCCCTACCCGGTTAAAAAATTGCCGGTTGGCGCCATTTATACGGAATAGACGGGGTATCAATATGTTTAGCGAAAACATTAAACCAACCGCATTCAAGACAACCCGCGGGCCTTACAGATTAAGTTCAAACTATCTCTTTGAAATAGATTTAATCAGCAAACCAAGCTGGTTGAGTCGGACAGTTAACCCAAAGGGTATAACACCGAGCAATAAACACACTCAAAACGAGTTAAAGGCATTCGGCCCAGCCCAATAAAACCTAGCTTGCATTATTGCCGGACTTGTCTATGATTTGACAGGTAATTATTTTTTCATATTGGCTTAGCATCGGCTGAACTCGCAAGGGTTCGGCCGTTTTTTTGCCTAGTGCAGACTTACATTCGCTTATAACGACAAGGGCTTTACCTTAAGAACCCTAAACTAGCCGTGTGGGCAGTTAATGACGGGGACGTTGCCAACGCCATCAATTTGGCTCTTTGGCACCACAATTTTAAGTTTATTACGACTTCACAAGCGAGGGCTTAGCAAACCAACGACGCAAACATTTCGGCATATTGTTTGACCAGCTCGGCATCCGCTTTTTCCAGCTCTTCCGGCCTAACTTCCTCGTCAGGACAGCCGGCCATGCTCTTGATGGCCTTTATATCGACCTTCGCCAGCTTGCAGACTTCGACTATCGCCGCTTCCAGCGCCACGCATTTCGCCAGGAACCGCAAGGCCGGGGCTTCGGCTTGCTGATTGCCTTGCTCTGCATGGTCGCAAGCTATCAGCATCAGCGCTCGATTTTTCCAATACTCGATTCCATATTGCCCGATAAGCGCCGTTAGTGCGTGTATGCGCTGCGTATAATCCGCATGGGTGGCGATGTAATGCTTTCGCTCGACTTGCTCCATAATCGCATCAGCTTCGCTTTCGTCCAGCCTTGCAACGGCTTCCATGACTAGCGCTGCCTGTTCTCGCGGGTTCAGCTTGGCATAAAGTTTATTCACTTGGGCGGGCTTCATGGTCTGGCCTCCAATAGTTTTTCAAGCCGCTGCAAACGGTCGGCCATTTCCTGCAATTCGATTAGCTTGCCTTGCTCGGCCAAGGCTCGAATCAGCATAGCACCGACATCCGGCGCAACATTGCCGCTTAATGTGGCTGTAACGACATTGCCGCCGGTTTCCGGCAGGGTGGCACCGGTTTCGATAGTGACCGGCAAGGCTTGCGGCCTAAGTGGTGGGCATATTCGGTCTAATAGCACTTTAGCGGCCTGCACATCGCCTTCCTTCGCTAATTCGACCAGCTTTCTAACAACGTCCGGCATATCGTCGGCAATCGCTTTTCTAAGCAATGTCGCCGGGGTCTTGTCCTTCGGTCGGCCTGCCGGGTTTCCGCTCTGGCCGGGTTTGAATTTTGGCGTGGGCATAGTGTTCTATCTCTGCATGTTTCAGTGAGGTTTTAACCAGTCTGAACGGTGGACAGGTTACCGGACAACCGGACACTTCTATAGAAGTGTGTCCGTGTCCGTCCGGCTATTAACCCCGGACAACTTTTAATTTTGTCCGGTCCTGTCCGTTGTCCGTCCGCTATCATTCGAAAATCCGCCAAGCGTACGCATCGTATTCAACGGTAAAGCCCTGATTTAGCAGCTTGTCGCGGCATCGCTTGAACGCTTTACGCTTGGCATCCTCGGCATGGGTATCAACCACGATGGCCTTGTAGGCCAGTTCCCGCCAATGCTCGATATTGACAATGTTTTGTTGCTTGCCGCGCAAGGAATCAAAACCACCAAACTTGGCTTTAATCTCGGCGGTCGGCTCCACACCGTGCGCCGCAATGGCTTCGCTTAGACTGGTTAAAATGGCATCGTCCCGCGCCGATAATTTCCGCTTTTTGACGGTGGACTTGGCTTCGCCGTCATGCACTAGATAAACGCTGGTCAGCGGTTCGCCGTCATCGTCGCACCATTCCAAATCAATCGGTTTTAGGCTAAATTGCAGCGGCTTGAAGGCTTCGAAGTCTTTGGCCTTGTGGCAAGCCAGGACAATCGCGCCGCCGTCCTTGGTGGCGGAAAATTCGCCGTCCATGGCCGCGCGTATGCTGGAACTGCCCCGGCTCCGCTGTTTATCACCATGCCCGCTATGGTGAACGACCAAGACCGCCGCGCCCAAAGGCTTAAAAAAGCCGTCCAGGTTGGCGATAAACCGGCCTATGTCTTGACTGCTGTTCTCGTCGCCGTCCATGTTGCGGTGCAAGGTGTCGACAATCACCAAGCCAGGATTGGAACAACTGGCCTTGATGCTGTCGGCTATCCATTGCGCGTTTGTCCCGTCAATCAGGTTGGCCGGTCGTTGGCTGATAAATAACCGTTCCGGCGCTTGCCGTTGATATTTTGACTCTAACGCCTTGAGCCGCCGCGCCATACCTGCATGCCCTTCGCCGGCCACGACAACGACATCAACCGGTTTGGTGCGGCAGCCATGCCAGGCTATACCCGCCGCCATGCAAAACGCCCAATCCAAGGCGAATAACGACTTGCCCGCGCCCGGCTCGCCAAACAGCAAATTCAGGCTGCCGCGCTCGATGATGTTTTCCAGTAGCCAATCAATCGCGACCGGTTCCGCGGTCAAGCGATGCGCCGGAATGAGTGGGAATGGCTGCCAGGCTGCCGCTTGCCTTGCCTCGGCTTGTCCAGGCCGCTCGCCGCCGCTCTGTGGTAATTCTGGCGCGATTCTGGGCTGTTCCTGCCTGTTTAGCCGCTGATTGTGTTGCGTGATTTCAGGGTTCCAGTTAAGCGCCGCGGCAAAGTCGCCGCCACATTCCAGCAAGCGGAAGCAATCGAAGGCGTCGTGCGCGAAGCCGTCGTTCAACAGGTCGCCGCCATGCGAATAAATCCGCTCGATACCGTCGGCACAATGCCGCATGATGGCAACGCCCGGCGCTTTGGATGCGCTGCCCGGTCGGATGAATCTATCCCGGCCTTTCTGCTGGTAGCCGTTCCGGGTCAAAACATCGGCCAGCGTAAAAGACTGGTTAAACGCTTGGATAGGGTCACGTCTGCCGGCTAACTGTTCGGCTGGCTGTGGCTGTCGTGGTGCGATGTCCGGCGGTTTTGGCTCGATACCCAAGGCAGAATCAAAACAAGGCTTCCAGGCGTCCCAGTGTTGCAGCATATCCAGCAAGACCGGCGGCGCTTCCGGTATCGCTGCCGGATTACCGACAAACTGATACCGCTGGCCGGGGTAATCTGGATGCTCACCGACAATGACATCTTGCGCCCCGTCGCCGCATCGAAGCTCGAAAATCACATCGTATTCTTTCGGCTTGCCGGCTTTGGGTTTCTTGCACTGCTTAACGCCAGGGGCTTGGAACCCTGCCGGCAGTTTGAACAGCAACTTCGCCCGGTTCGGCTTCGGGCTTTTGACTTCGGCCCGCTGTTCGCTTTCTAGCCAGTCAAAAAGCTGGAAGTCGGTCAGCTCTTCGAACACCTTTCGCGCCCGTTCCACATCATCCAGGTCGAGCGCCAGCGTATTCGATGCACCATGGTACAGACCGAAGTTAAAGCCGCTGGTGTTGCCGAAGTCGTCAAGGTTTGCGCTGTAGCCGTTGGGATTTTCCGCGCTTTTCGGCATATTCCAGCCTTTGACGCGTGGCGCTTTGGTGGGCCTGCCGTTTATTGGTGGGATTGGCACTAAAGCCAACCCCGCGCCAGTGAATGACGCAAGGTTGCTACCGTTCATAGTAAAACACCCCACACTATCCGCCACCACACCGGCAAGCGGATAAATTCCAGCTTTATGCGTTTGATGGTTCCGGTAAAATTGCGCTGCAATATTCTGAAGAAGGCCGCTTCCCGGTTGCGTCCGGTGGCGGCTTGTCTTTGTCGGGTCATTTCTCCGCCTTGGCTTCAAACCGTTTAACTGCCTCGATAAAGTTATCGAACCTCTCCCCCATTTCAGCCCTGGCGCTTTGTAAAAACGCTGGGTCTAAGCTGTAACGGGCATAGGTGGCCTTTCTGCCGGTTGGGTCTTTGGTCGGTGCGGTTTCCTCGGCGGATTCAATCGGCCACCCGTGGCGGTTGCGTAACTGTTCGATATAGCCTGAAAGCCGATAGCTTGCCGTTTCGTTTTGAAAATCGCGGTGGGTGAATTTGCGACCAGCCATTAAACGCATCAGGGCGCGGCCTGTCAGGGTATCGGTTCTGGGTAGATTGGGGGCTTTCATTATTTACCCCCTTGGTTTTGACGTTCGACGCAAGCGAAAAACTCCGCTTCATCGATTAACACCCGGCGGCCAACCCGTTTAAACGCACTGGCAAAGCCGTTAGTTTTTTCGTTGAAGATTAAATGCCGCAATCCGCCTTGTGGCGGCCAGGAATGGTGTTTATTCCAGTCTGGAACGGGAATTAAACGGTTTGCGGTTTGGGCGGTTTGTGTTGCTGCATTGGTCATAAATTACCTCTTAGATTCAGATTTAGTGAATCGCCGCTAACTGTTGTCGCTTGCGGCTGAGGCAATTTTTCTGCTTATAGGGTCGATTAAACGGTGGTTTGGCTTAAAATGTACTAAATTGATTTATTCTGTTTTATTCCGAAGTCGGGGCTGTGTATTTTTTCCATCTTTCATCAAAACTTCGTTTACCCAATGACTTAACACCCGGCATCATCAAGCAATCTTCACCACCTTTGTCTTTTCCGGTTGTTATGGAATATCCCGCCGGCGGAGTTGTACATAACCACCCCCATGCTTGAATGGCGTTTGGAACTTGACCAAATTTAAGATAAAAGTCTTTAGTCATATCATTGATTACTTCAAACCAATCATCCTGGCGAGTTGGCGCATTTAAAAGGTTTGATATTGCAATATCATTCCCCCGTTTTGTCTGGCTAACACTGCTAATCGTTTCGGTGTCCGCCTCTGACTTTGTGGCATTAGTTTCCGTCTCCAGACTTACAGATTCGATTTCCAATAAACCATCTATTTCAGCGATTTTACTAAGTAATTGCTGATTTCGAATAATCTGAAACTCTTCCGCGGTAGAGTCAAACTCGTTAGCCTTCAAAACGTGCCGCCAAACAAAAAGTTTGGTCCTTTCGTCCATACAGGTTGGTTTTTTCAATTCGGTTCTAAGTATCGTGTCTACACCCTCAAAGTACTTCTCCGCCCTGGATGTTAGCGCCGCTAAGTTAGCGCAGGCGTTCACTTGCTCCGCATGCAATCCGCGCGAATCAGCGAATTTGCACGCTTTCTCAATTTCTTTTACTTTTTCTTCATCAAGTTTAAGCTTCTCCAGCCATTTCACCCTTGGCACTATTGCCGCCGCCTGCTCGGTCCAGTATTCAACATTAATTTCATTCAGAGCATTTTCGTTAAGCGGTTCATCTCTATAGTCGATTTCAATATCTTCAAAGACTTCCGGTTGCTCTATTGGCTTAGCTTGGTTAACGGAATCCCAAAACACGCGCCAATTCGCTGGGGAATCAATAAAAGTCTTTTCTCCTGCCTGAATTATTTCCTTACCAATCTTTCCTAGCTGTATTGATTGCGTAAAAAACGTTACTAGGCTCGGAAAGTGAGCCCTAACCTGTTCCGTATCTAATTGAAAGACAGGCCTATAACCTTGCAAAATATAAATCGCATCAATCCAAGACCAAGCTGCTTGCTTGTAGTAGTTCTGCGTCGCTTCATCAGAGAGTAAATCTAACGGCTGAGCAATAGAAGAGCGCTTTTTAGCTTCATCAAGCCGATGCTGTTTTACTACCTGTATCATCCCAAAAGGTGCGTTCTCAAAGCCTAAAACTGAAAGCAAATCACTTAAAGACCAAGCATTGGAGCGACCTTTTAAGAATTGGGTTAGCTGCTCAATTTTGATTCGCCATTCATCCGGCAAAACACCTAGAGCATAATTACTATCAGGCCATCTAAGTGGGTCAATGCACCAATAAAGCTTTGCCGCCTGTATCGGAGTGATATTCGGAAGGCTCCCCCAAAATCCCCAATCAATAGACTCACCATTCCAAGCATTTTCTACTACTAGGTAATGCATTTCTTCACTCCAAGAATGAGTAAAGCCCGTACGCTCTAAAAATCTCGCATCCATTACACACCCCCGAAAATCTTGGCGTTCATACTGGCAACCACATTGCTAACATGGCCGTCTGATAGATGCGCGTAGCGTTTGACCATCGCCAAGGTTTTGTGCCCCAAGACTTCAGCGATTTCGGCCAAGCTGGCGCCGTTCATGGCGAGATAAGAAGCAGTGCAATGCCTCAAGTCGTGCCAGTGGAAGTCGCAAATTTCCGCCGCTTTTAGGGCATTTTCGAAAGGTTTTCTAAGGTCAATCGGCTTATCTTTGTGGATGTTGCCGGGGAAAAGTAAATCCGTGTCAAGCCGCCTTACCTTGGCATGTTCCCGTAACATTTCCAAACCGTGACCGGCTAAAGGAACCCGCCGCCGTTCGCCGTTCTTGGTTTCGTGCAGGATAATGAAGCCGTCTTTAAGGTTCACATCCTGCCATTTCAGGCCCATCAGTTCACCTTGTCGCATTCCAGTTGATAGCGCCAAAATGACGCATAGATAAAGCCAATCATTGCTTGATTGCTGGCAGGCATCTAAAAACCGCTGCCGCTCGGCATCGTCCAGAAAGCGAACCCGGCCGCGTGACTCTTTCGGTTTTTTAACTTTCCGCATAGGCGAATCTTCAAGCCATTGCCATTCGTTCACGGCAATAGTGAAGGCGTGGGATAAGGCGGCCATATAACGAACAACTGTGGCCGGGCTACGTTGTCCACCTCGATATGTTTCGCCGCTTGCGAGTTCATCCCGATATTGCACAATCATGGCAGGGGTTACATCGGCCAAGGCGTATGCGCCTATTTTGACTTTCCACCACTCAAGCTGTTGCTGTTGCTTTTTGGCTTGTTTGGGCTTGGTGGGCAATACATCTTTAATGTATCTGTCCACCATTTCGGCCATGGTGTGCTTTTTGGCTTCGGCTGTTTTGAAATGGCGGCCTTCACGAATTGCCGATTCTGTAGCGGATGCCCATTTCTTGGCATCGGTCAGTCGGTCAAAGGTGGCGGATTGTGCCGGGTAGCCTTTCAGCCGAACCTTAACCCGATAGGACTTTTCGCCGTTGTCGCTGGTGCGTGTTTCGATGGTCGCCATGTAAACCCCTTGGGGCAATGGCCGGTATAATTGAACATAGCCACTGCTTAACCCGTCTTGTTAAGTGGATGGTCAGGGCTTGGCTGTGTTGGTAGCACTTCCAGGCCCGTTTTTTTGCTGCATCAAAATACTACAACAAAGCCTGAGAATTGACAACGGATGATAAGTAATCACTCGTCCATACATCGTTACATCATGAAATATAACACTAAAAATTAATTACAATGCAAAATAGGCCACAGATGGGACACTAAAATATAAAAAACACCCAAATTGGCTTATCATTTGGGCGCCCTGTAGATGGAAATCAATTCGTGACAGTTATGCGGATAGTTAAGAGGCTAACCATCGGAAACCAGAAATGCCCCTACCCAAAAATAAGGACAAGCTAATTTATTTTTTGCTGGATAGATTTGGGTTAGTCAAACCCAGATAAGAGGACGGTCCTTTCCGGCTTTATCTTTCAGCGTCTATGGATTCGTTTATGGCAAGCATAGGCATTATAGATACAGGAAGAGACATGCGAGAGCATGTTGAATGGCAATATTCTCGCCAATAAGGCCAAACTTGGTGAGGTACATTTAGCCTACCGAATTCCAGAACAGCATCATCCGGCAAGTCTTTATCGTTTTTTATTGCGTATTCTGCGGCAAATACAGCCACTATCTCTGCAGCAATTAACTCATCTAACAATTGTTCGTTTTCTGCAAGCTCGTCTTTGACATCGTCGGAAATTGGTCCTTTTAGGTAACGCATGCGAGCCTCCGCATGATAAACCAAAGTTTTATGCGTTGAACCCGCATCATCTTGCAGTTCTTTAGCAAAGCAAGATTTGGTTTTTATATTGTATTGCCCTACAAGCTCCTGATTTGGAATCATAGGGTCGAATTCGTTACGCATTTCGACTTCTGAAGAATACAGATAGACCATCAGTATTGACAGATTATCTATCGCTTCCTTTAATGCCGTTCTGTTCATGCTACTTTTTGAACGTATTCAATTTTATTCATGTTGGCATCGTTTACTGGCACTAAAGATATAAGTTTTTGCCTAGATGCTGTTGTTACCGGCTTGCCCCAAATCGTTTTTTTATGCCCGAATCCAGTACCAGAAAATTCTTTCAAATCTTCTGTACGTGAAGCACGTTTTAGCGATTCGGAGCTTATTTTGGAAACGTCTAAAATACTGCTACTAAATTTTTCAAAAGAAACCTTTACGGTCAAATCAAAAGCCTTTGCAAGCCTCCGCAACACTTTGATAGTCCAGGCATCATAATCCACATCTTCAAGCGCACAAATACGCTCTTGTTTCATCCCAGCCAATTCAGCAAGCTGTTTTTGCGTCCACCCGCGTTGCTCTCTTAAAGCTTTAATTTGCGCCGCAATAGCCATGTTGGAAAATTCTTCCATATAAGCGTGTGCGTACTCTTTATCGTCAAATTCTCTGACCAGTGTTTTAACCAACTCTTTCATGACGACATCTCCGGTTAGTATCCTCAATGATTAATTTTTTTCTCTCGTTAGCTATTTCATTAGCCTTATTGGGGACAAGACGAGAACCCCGTTCTATTGCGCCGATGAGTAACGTAAATTCATTTTCATTGTTAATGGGACCTTTGCATAGCATTGGCCTAAGCTGGACATTACCCTTTATCCTAAGCTTTTGAATGCCAGGTGTTGGCGTATCAGTAAGCACATGCGGGAATAACTCAGGACCATGTTGCATAAGCATATCAAGTCTTGCATTGAGCTTTGCACGCTGAACTTTTTCTAGCTCTAATGCCCATGCTTTGATGTCATTGACGCCAGCATTGTTAACGAAATCAAACAAGGCGAACTTTTCATCTTTCGTGTCGGCAGGAATCATATAATAAATTTATTATAACTTCTATGAGTTATTTCACTTGTTTCCACTACACACTGTTACGACTTGTGCAGACAATTACCCGCTTTTCCTCAGAAAAGGCAACCACTAGTACTATTCGACTATTTATATAAGATAGCTGCCTAGGTTTAACCAAATGTTCAGTAAATTTACCACATTGACGACAACGCACACTTTCGATGCTTCACAATTGCGATGAGTGGGAAAAGGCATCGCACCACCAATTACGTGTAGTCTTTGGAGGGGCGACGAATTACAGCACGTTTTGCTGTTATTTGTTGTCACTTTTTATTTTAAAACGTCCCGCCAGTGCCCCATGAAGCCATTCTTTAGGCAAAAAAAAGGACCTACATCGCTGTAAGTCCTTAATTTATTTGGCTCCCCCGGACGGGCTCGAACCGCCGACCTAGTGATTAACAGTCACCCGCTCTACCGACTGAGCTACAGGGGATTAATATCTTTCAACTTCTCAATAATGGCGCGCCCGGAGAGATTCGAACTCCCGACCGCTCGGTTCGTAGCCGAGTACTCTATCCAGCTGAGCTACGGGCGCTTAATTGAGCCGCCTATTATTATTTTTTTTAAACTCCGTGTCAAACTTTATTTTCTTGTTACTACTTAATAATGGCGGAGAGAGAGGGATTCGAACCCTCGATGCGCTTTTGGCACATACTCCCTTAGCAGGGGAGCGCCTTCGGCCTCTCGGCCATCTCTCCTAAAACTGCATCAACCTTCAACGCTTCCCGCTTCGGATTGTTCTTTTTTAATTCTTTCGTAAATTTCTTCTCTGTGAACCGAGATGTCTTTGGGCGCATTAACCCCAATTCTTACTTGGTTACCTTTTACCCCGAGAACCGTAACAGTCACATCGTCACCAATCATCAAGGTCTCTCCCACTCTACGAGTCAAGATAAGCATACTATCTCCCTACATTGTTAATGCGCTTGTTACTGCCACATACTCGAATCGACAATTATATTCTTTTTCCCAGAAAAGGGAAGAAAAAATACATTAGCGCTTTTATATTATCCTTGCGTTCAAACCGGAAAATTACCGCTAGTTAACCAAAGCTATCATTGCCCGGACTGACCGACACGGCACACACTCAGACTACTGTACTATCTTAATCCAAACCGAACACTTTGTCCGATACCTTTGCAACACGGAGCGAACACATGCACGCACCCCGAAACACGATAAAGCGATTACCGCACTTGTTAGCCGCGACCCTCCTGCTAACCACACCCTGCGTGATTGCTAAAAACGCAAAGCACGATCCCGAGCACGCCCCCAAAACCATACAACACCAACCCGACGAGGACCTGTTAAACGATAGCGAACGCAAAGCCAAACCATATCAACACTACCGATTTAGCGATGCCGATCGCCAAAGCATCCGAGAATACTACGAACAACAATACCGTAGCGCCGATTGCCCTCCCGGCCTAAAGAAAAAGCGCAATGGCTGCCTGCCTCCAGGACAGGCGAAAAAGTGGGCAATCGGCCGCCCTTTACCTAGAGACGTAGTCTATTACGAAGTACCGCCAAACCTGATGGACCCTTCGGCGGCGGGTTACAGATTGGTTCGCGTGGCGTCCGATATTCTGATGATTGCAATCGGCAGCGGCATCGTGGTGGATGCCATAACCGATTTAAACCGAATGCGTTAAGACGCGCTTACCGGCCAGTTCGAGCGGCTAATAACCGTACCCCAAATCGCGAATCTTCTTTAATTCGCCGTCTTCGAACTCCAGCAGCTTTTGGAATTTTCGCCGGCCGAAATTATAAGTCCATTCTTCGATCAACACTTCTTCGAATTGGTCGATCTCGAGCGCACCGTAGGGATGGCGCAAGCGGCTACCGCGTATCGCCCGACGCTGCTCCACTGCATCGGGCTCGCCGCACTTGTCCAATACTTCCGACTTGTAATCGCCGACTTGAACCAAGCGGTGTCCGCAACGCATCGCCCAGACATCGCCGGCAGCCAGCAGAGCCAGCACGGCGAAAAAAATCGGCTTGATATGCACGCGACGCCCTACTGTTAAGGATTGACGGCGTAACTTTGCGAATAACCGCTACCTTTGCTGCAGACATTGCGGCTGGTCGGAGATTCGCAGGAAATATCGGTAAATTCGGCCTTCAATTCTCCCGCCTTGTCCGGGACGAAATAAAACCGGAAATTGGGGTCCGCGCTGATGGCGATGTCTATCTTGGCGTTTAGTACCGGTTTATTGTTGAACGTGACTTTCAATTGGTCGATGAAATGCGACTTCCGGATAAAACGCGTCATCTGGTCCATCTGCATCCCGGTCAAATTGGGATGGCTGATCATCAACTGGGTCTGCGCCGGCTGGCCGGCTTGGAAGCCGTCGTCGATTCTGAACTTGACCTTACCTAAGCGCTTCATCGCCTCGTCGAGGTCGGCGCCTATCGGCGCGGAGCAACCGCCGCTGGCTTTGACGAATTTTTTGGTCATGGTCAATTTGCCGTCGTTGGTTTCGGCGATGGCCCGGATATTACTGTAAGTGTTCACCCGTATCCGCATCGCCAAGTCGGCCTTGCCGCTTTCCGGAAAAAACTCGAATTCGCCGACGAACGGAAACGGGTTCTTATCGACAAACAACCAGACTTTGCGGATGTATTTGTCTTTGCTCTGCGGGAACTTGCTGACCACCTTGACCGGCACGATCGCGGGATCCTCCGCCCGGTAAGGCGCATCCAATTCGATCACGGCGTTGTTCTCCTCGATCGTTTTGCCGGAGAAAAACTGGCTTTTCAAAACCGTACTCCAGGTTTCATCGTCGCCTTCTGCACGAGCGCCGGGGGCGGTCAGCACCATCGCCAAACTCAAACACACTATCTGTACAAACTTATGCATGTATCAATCTCCCGATAGATTTAATCTTCCCATTCCAACTCGGCGAACGCCGTCGTCACGTTCTTGCGATGGAATTGCTCGAATAACTGCCAGCGGTTTTTAGCGGTCAGGCCGACCTGCTCCACCGCCTGCTCCAAGGTCTTACCCTGCTTGACCATGGCGCGAATCTCGGTAGCCAGCTCCGACAAATAGGCTTTCTCCGGCAATATTGCCGCCGGCCAGTCTTTAACCAGACGCCCATGCCCCGGAATCACCAGCTTATAGCTATTTTTCTGCAGTTTCTCCAATTCGGCGAGCCAACCCTTGATGCTGCCGTCGATGACCGGGATGTGTTCCAGAAACAATAAATCCGCCAACCAAAGCGTATCGGTCGTTTTATCGTAAACGCTCAAATCGTTATCGGTGTGGGCACTGGGATGAGCCGTCAACAGCAATTCTCGATTCCCCAAATTCAACGTCATGGTCTGCTTGACTTGCAAATCCGGCGGCACGATATTGTCCTGGTTGACGTGAATGTCCAACAGTTCGGCGGCCCGGCTCAAATAATGGTCGCCGCGGGCGGCCATGGCCCGGGCCAGTTTATGGTGGCCGACGAATTGCACCCCCGCCTCTTTAAAAGCCCGATTACCGTAAATATGATCGGGATGCACGTGGGTATTGATGACATAACACACCGGCTTTGCCGTGGCTTGCTTGATCGCATTGCGCAAGGCGATGCCCTGCTGCGGGCTACCGCCGCTGTCGATCACCGCGACGCAACGATCGCCGACAATAAAACCGATGTTGGCGATTTCGCCATGGTTTTCGCGGTCCGGCCAGTGATGTTCCGATAGATGCAGATAAATGCCGGGAGCTACTTGCTCCACTTTCAACAAAGGCCCAGCGTGAGTCGCAAAACTCAACGCCATCCCGCAAATAAGCTCAAACCACCTCATACCGCGAGCTCCTGACCGGCCAGCCGTTTGAAAAACTCGGTTTCGGAAATAATATCGCGGTTGGTTTCCACTCGATCCAAGTAAACCAAGCCTTGCAAATGGTCGAACTCGTGTTGGAACACCCGTGCCGGAAAATCGGCCAACGTCAACCGGCGAGGCAATCCTGATTCGTCGCAGAACTCCACGGCAACCGCGCGGTAACGCGGCACCAAGGCCCTGACGCCGGGCACACTCAAACAGCCCTCCCAATCTTTGACCATCGTGGTGTCCACCACGTCGAAACTCGGATTAACCATTATCACCGGCGCCATTTCCGGCGCCAGCGGATAGCGGGCAGTCGGTCGCGAGGCCACGATGACAACTCGCTTGGACTCGCCCAATTGCGGCGCGGCAATGCCGACACCGTTGGCGGCCAGCATGGCACTTCGCATATTTTCGATAAGTTCGTGGAACTCGCGGGTGTTAAAGTCGTCAACTGGCGCGGCCTGTTGACGCAACACTTCGGCCCCCAACTGTTGTATTGGTCTGTTTTCAGTCATAACTGCGACGAATATGGTCTCGGCATCCGATGGATCAGCAATTTTACCGGCCCAAGTATACTGCTGTTAACGGCAATCCACTCGTCTTTACTTTGCAGGGCTTTTTTGTGATATTACCGAAGAGCCCGAGCCGTAAGGTCGAGTTTCCGGCTAACAGCCATCCAATAAAGACAAGCTTTACCACTGGAGATACTATGAAAAAATTAAGCAAAACCCCGTTAGCCGTAGCGATGGGCGCCAGTTTACTGCCCACTCTGGCCGGCGGCATTGCGCAAGCCGACAGCAACCCGTTTGCGTTGTCAGAATTGAGTTCCGGTTATATGGTGACTGCCGAAGCCAAACCTGAAGCCGGCGCCGACAAGATGAAAGACGGCGCCTGCGGCGAAGGCAAATGCGGCGCGGCGATGATGAAAAAAAGCACTGACACTAAAGCCGCGACCGAAGGCAAATGCGCCGGTAACAAACCTGCACCTGCCACCGACAAAGCGGCGGAAGGCAAAAAAATGGAAGGAAACTGCGGCGCCAACATGAAATAAGCGCCCGCGGCGCCGGTCTGTTCTCGCCGGCGCCTTAATCGTTCAAACCGAAAAACTTTCCCCGCAGCCGCAGGTCGCTTTGACGTTGGGATTGCTGAATTTGAAGGCTTCATTGAAACCTTCCTTAGCATAATCCAACTGAATACCGGCCAATTTATCCAAATCCGCCTGCTTCACCAGCACTTTTACCTCGTGTTGGTCGAACACCACGTCATCGGCCTCGGCCTGGTCGGCGTAATCCAGTACATAAGCGTAACCGGAACAACCCGACGCTTTGACTCCCAAGCGTAAGCCCACACCCGAACCGCGCTTTTGCAATTGTTTCTGAATCTGCCTTGCGGCGCTCTCTGTCACGATAATGCTCATTGAATTAAATCTCCTGATGTCTTTCCAGCGAGGCGTTCAACACCTCGACAAAGCGATCGATCTCGGTTTCGGTATTATCCTTGCCCAAACTGACCCGTATCGCCGATTTGGCCAAATCGGACGCTATGCCCATGGCCGCCAAAACCGGGCTGATTTCGCCGGATGCCGCCGAACACGCCGAGCCGCTGGATACGGCAATATTGTGCTGATCCAATTGCATCAACAGCATTTCGCCATTTAGCCCGGCCACCCCGAATTGCACGGTGTTCGGCAATCGCTCCGCCGCTTCGGCGAAAATCACCAACCCCCGTATCGACTTTAAACGCTGTTCCAGTCGCTGCCGCAACTGCGCCAGCTTGGCCGAACGCGCCACCATCTCCGCTTTCGCCAACTCAGCCGCCTTGCCAAAACCGACGATGGCCGCGACATTTTCGGTACCAGCCCGCCAACCGTATTCCTGGTCGCCGCCTCGCTGCAACGGACTGAGATTGAAATCTTCGGCGACGACCAGAGCCCCGCAACCTTTGGGCCCATAGATTTTGTGGCTGGACACCGATAACAGGGCAACGCCAAGCTGCCTGAACGATAACGGCACTTTACCCAACACCTGAACTGCATCGGTATGGACGTTGACGCCGAAACCGCTCAGCCGCTGCACCGCCTCGGCAACCGGCTGCACGGCTCCGGTTTCGTTATTGGCCAGCATCAATGACAGAAAATCACCCGGCTGCCAATCCAAACCCAACAAACTCTCGACTGAGACCTGACCATTGCTAGCGACAGTCACGCGGCGTAAGTCGCAGTACGCCGACCTGTTGGCTGCGGCATTCTCGAATACCGACGGATGCTCTATCGCCGAAATCGTCAATCGCCTGCCGCGGGCACTGGTCAAAGCCAGGGCATTGGCTTCGGTACCGCCACTGGTAAACACAATGCTCTCTGCGGGTGCATCGAGCAGTGCAGCCAATTGCTCTCTGGCGGTATCGACCGCAGTGCGGGCGAAACGCCCGAGCTTATAAAGACTGGAAGGATTGCCGTACATGGCACCCAAATAAGGCGCCATGGCCTCCACCACGCGCTCGTCACACCGCGTAGTGGCGTTGTGATCGAAATAGATCATTAAGCGCTGCGTTTTTCCTGGCGTGCCTGCAGTTCGATGACGTGTTCGATTTGCCGGCCCTGGCGTTTGGCAACGTCGTTGACAAATTCTCGTTCCAACAATTGCCCCAGACTGATTTCTTTCAAATAGGCCCGAATCTGTTCGCTCAACCCCATCCACAAGTCGTGGGTCAAACACGGCTGGTCGTTATGGCAATTGGCTTTACCGCCGCATTTGGTCGAATCGACCGGCTCGTCGACGGCTTCGATGATATCGGCAATATTGATGTCGCGGGCACCGCGGCTCAGCGTGTAACCGCCACCCGGCCCTCTAACACCTTTGACCATACCGGCTTTGCGCAAGCGGGCGAACAACTGCTCCAAATATGACAGCGAAATGGTTTGCCGAGTCGCAATGTCGGTCAACGTGACTGGATTGGACTGGCTGTGGTAAGCCAAATCCAACATCGCAGTAACCGCGTAACGCCCTTTTGTCGTGAGCCGCATGCCAAACCCCTTAATAAACTAATGAAAATAAAGGCGACTATAAATAAACCCACTAAATTGGTCAAGTATTTGTCTGCAAGACGGTTTGTAGCTTTGCTTAAGCCCCGACCGCACTGTCGGGCAAGGTGGTTGGGACTAGGGTTGATCCTTGATTTCGCAATCGTCCAGCTTCGGCACTTGATGGCGGCGGCAATCGATACCGGCGTCGCTCAAGACTTTCTGCATTTCATCCAACTGCTGGTCCAGATGGTGGATATGATCCAACATCAAATTGATGGCATTGGCAATCGGGTCCGGCATGTCGGCGGTCGCGCCGTAAGCATCGAAACCGATTTTTTGCGCCATCGCATCGCGCCGCGCCTTATCCTGCCTGGTCTTGGCATCGACGATATGCGCCGGAATACCGACCACCGTGACGCCGGGCGGCACCGGTTTCACCACCACCGAGTTAGACCCGACCCTGGCGCCGTCGCCGATTTCGATCGGCCCCAACACCTTGGCGCCAGCCCCGATCACAACGCCGTTGCCCAAGGTCGGGTGGCGCTTGCCTTTATCCCAACTGGTGCCGCCCAGCGTGACGCTGTGGTACAACGTGCAATCGTCGCCGATGACCGCGGTTTCGCCGATGACGACGCCCATGCCGTGGTCGATGAAAAAGCGGCGGCCGATCTCCGCACCGGGGTGAATTTCGATTCCGGTCAACCAGCGGCCAAGGAAGGAAACGTAGCGCGCCGCCCAGCGAAAACCGCGCAACCACAAAGCATGACTGAGACGGTGAATCAATACCGCATGAAAACCGGGATAGGTAGTGACGACTTCGAACACCGATTGAGCGGCGGGATCGCGCGCGAACACGCATTGGATATCTTCTTTTAGTCGAGAGAACATATGCCTACTTGGTGTTATGGTTTTGCGAGAACCGCAGAATACCCCGCAGAATATCCAGCTCCTTGGTATCCAGCTGAGTCCGGTTGAAAATCCGACGCAGTCGCCGCATGATCGACCGAGAACGCTCGGGATGCAAGAAACCAATATCAGCCATGGTCTGCTCCAGATGTTCGTAGAACGCTTCCATTTGCGCCGCCGTTGCCAGAGGCACTTCGCCGCGGTCGCCGATCGTACTGGCGGATGACTGCCCCGAGGCCAAAAACAGCTCGTAACATACTACTTGCACCGCCGCCGCCAGATTCAACGAACTGTATTCCGGATTGCATGGAATTCGCAAAAGGTAATGGCATAAATCCAGTTCGTGGTTTTTCAAGCCGGAATTTTCCCGGCCGAATACCAAAGCGATATTCGGCCGCGCAACGTCGCCGGCTACCGCCCAGGTTTCGGCGGCCTCGCGCGCGCTCACGCTAGGCCAACTTATGGTTCTGTCCCTGGCACTGGCACCCAGGACAATCTGGCAATCGGCCAAAGCATCCGCCAGCGAGCTGAAACAACCGGCATGGCGCAACACATCGTCGGCTCCGGAAGCCCTGGCGGTGGCGTCGGCATGGGGAAAGTATTTGGGCGAGACCAATCGCAACTGGTCCATACCCATATTTTTCATGGCGCGCGCTACGGCGCCGATGTTGCCGGGGTGGGAAGTCTCCACCAAAACCACTTTGAAATTAGACAGCAATGCCCACCTGCCGCGGTTAAAAAGCCGCGATTCTAACAAAATTTGCTATTCTATCGAGGTTTTCCAACTGCTCATTTTCAATTCGACTATGCATCCAATGCTCAACATAGCCGTCCGCGCAGCGCGGAACGCCGGCGATCTGATCCAACGCTCCTCACTCAATATCGAAAAGCTCACCGTAGACCAAAAAAGCCGCAACGACTACGCCTCCGAAGTCGACCGGGCAGCCGAGCAGGAAATCATCAAAGTCATTCGCACCGCGTTCCCCGACCACGGCATCCTGGCGGAAGAAAGCGGCGAGGCCAAAGGCAACGATTACACTTGGATTATCGACCCGTTAGACGGCACCACCAATTTCCTACACGGTTTTCCGCACTATGCCGTTTCGATCGCCTTGAAAAACAAGAATAAATTAGAGATCGGCGTTATTTACGACCCGACCCGCGACGAACTGTTCACGGCCGAACGCGGCGGCGGCGCGATGCTGAACAATCGGCGCATTCGGGTTACCAAACAGAACACGATGCGCGGCGCGTTGATCGGTACCGGCTTCCCGTTCAAGACCATGGACAACATCGAACCTTACCTCGGCATGTTCAAGGCAGTATGCGCCGACGCCGCCGGCATTCGCCGCGCCGGAGCCGCCGCGCTGGACATGGCTTATGTGGCCTGCGGCCGGCTGGACGCTTACTGGGAGATCGGCGTCAAAGAATGGGACATTGCCGCCGGCGTGTTGCTGGTGCAGGAAGCCGGCGGAGTCGCAACCGACTTTTCTTTTAACGACAAATATTTACAGTCCGGCAACATCATCACCGGCAACCCGAAGATGCACCAATTGATGTATCAAATCATCGAGCCGCACGTCCCAGCCCGCTTGAAATAAGGCGCAATTCTGCAATTAGCCTAAAATTGTTATCGTTTCGCCTTTTCTTTTATACTTACCGGCTAATCAAAAATTAAGAGGCCACCATGGAAAAACCCTTTATCCTACACATGCTGACTACAGCCAAAAACCTGAGCCCGTTCGACGTCAATATGGCGATGGATGCTGGCTGGATTTCAGCGGTGCCGTATATCAACGTCGAACCGAGCGAAGTCCGGGGTTTGGTTCAAGACGCTATTTTCTCGCGTAGTCCGAAAGGCTTGTTACGCACCGCCATTTTCATCGGCGGCCGCGAAACCAAACAAGCCATGGACATGCTGAAAATGGCGAAAAATTCCATGGTTCCGCCATTTGAAGTTTCGGTTTTCGCCGACCCCAGCGGGGCATTCACCACTGCTGCCGGCATGGTAGCCGCGGTCGAAAAAGAATTGGCCGAAAAATTCGGCACAACGCTGGAAGGCAAGAACGTTCTGGCATTGGGTGGCACCGGCCCGGTCGGCCAAGCTGCAGCGGTGATCGCCGCCCAGGCCGGCGCCAACGTTCGCATTATCGGCCGCCAACTGGATAGAGCCGAGCGCACCGCAGAGTTGTGCAGCGAAGAATTCGGTGACGGCAAAATCTCGATTGCCGCCGGTGCTGATTCCGACAAAGCCGAGTACATCAAAACCGCCGACGTCGTCTTTGCTACCGGTGCCGCCGGCATCGAACTGCTCAGTGCCGAAATGATCGCGAGCGCTCCGCAACTGAAAGTCGCGGCCGACGTCAACGCGGTCCCGCCGTCCGGTATTGCCGGCGTCGACGCCTTCGACAATGGCAAACCGATTGCCGGTTCGGTCAGCGGCGCAGTCGGCATTGGCGCATTGGCGATCGGCAACATCAAGTACCAGGCGCAAAGCCGCTTGCTGAAACGTATGCTGGAAAGCGATCAGGCGCTGTTTTTGCACTTCGAGCATGCTTTCGAAGTCGCGCGCGAGTTTATCAAATCCAGCAAGTAACCGACTCCAATCCAGTCCGCCACTATTACAGGGTAAGGTACCAATGCCAAAACGTAGCATACTCCACATGTTCGACCCGATGCCAAACAATAGTCCGTTTGACATCAACATGGCGTTAGACGCCGGTTTCGATGTGCTCATTCCTTACGCCAACGTCAAACTGGAGAACATACCCAACCTGACCCAGGATGCGGTGTTCTCACGGAGTCCGGCCGGCAACAAAAGTACCGCCCTGTTCATCGGCGGCCGCGATATGGGATTGGCTATCGATATGCTGCAAGCCACCAAACCTGCCATGGTCCCACCGTTTCAAGTATCGGTATTTGCCGATCCCAGCGGCGCTTGCACCACCGCCGCCGCACTGGTGGCGTGCGTGGAAAAGGCGTTGAGAGATCACCACGGACTGGAGTTGAAAGGTTTGAAAACACTGGTGTTCGGCGGGACCGGTCCGGTAGGGATCGCAACCGGAGTGATCGCGTCGTTGCAAGGCGCGGAAACCTTGCTGGTAGACCATTTGTCAGTCGAGACCGCCAAGGATGCCGCCAAACAATACAACCGGCGTTTTGGCTCCAGCATGGGAGCAGCTGTGGCACGCAACGACGAAGAGAAATCCGAATTGATCGCCGACGCAGACATCGTGTTCTGTACTGCAAAAGCCGGGATTCGGGTTATCAGCTCGGCCGTACTGGCGCACGCCAAACAACTCAAAGTTGCCGGCGACGTCAATGCGGTGCCGCCGCTGGGCATCGAAGGGATCGAACTGAACGATTTTGCCGCCCCGCTTACGCTAGCGACCTTGTCGCCGAAAGCGGTAGGTGTTGGCGCTCTGGCCGTGGGCAATATCAAGTATCAATTGCAACACGAGCTGTTGAAACTGATGCTGGAGACCGAAAAACCGGTCTTTCTGGATTTCCGCGAAGCTTTCGTCAAAGCGCGCACGCTGGTTTAGCACCGGACCTGACAAGGGCTGGACTGATAGTCCGGCCCGCGCACGCCATCACACCGCATCCAAATAATTGAATTTAACCGCCAATCTGGTCAACTCCACGTCATTTTTAATCTGGAGCTTGCGGTAAACCCGGTAACGGTAGGTGTTGATCGTCTTGTCGCTCAAAGCCAGCGCTTCCGACATTTCCTGAATGCTTTTCCCGTTCAGAATCATCCGTACCACTTCGGCCTCGCGCTGGGACAGCTGCAAAAACGGTGAAACGTCGGCGCCCGGCAAAAATTGAAACGCCAAATTGCTGGCCACGTCCTGGCACAAATAACGTTTTCCGGACATCACGGTTTTAATTGCTGCGACCATTTCGTTAACCGGCGAAGCTTTCGAAACGAAACCGACCACCCCCAATTTCAATAACTGTTGCGGAATCGGCCCGTCATTATGGACCGATAACGCAATAATCTTGGCATTGGGCTGAGTTTGCAAAATCCGCCGGCACGCCTCGAACCCGCCCATCCCCGGCATATTGATATCCATCAAAACCACGTCCGGCGGATTCTGAGCGACGATTGGCAACGCCTGTTCACCGCTATTGCATACGCCAACCACGGAGATATCCTTCTCCGCCGCCAGCAGCGCCTCGATACCGCTCCTGACCAATTCATGGTCGTCCACGAGTAATACTTTAATCATAACTTCCTTTGCAACGATCTTTATCCGCTCAAGTTTCCCAAATTTCCTGTCCAACGGCAACGTCAAGCGGCACCTTTGTGGCGTTAAACGCTCCCTGCGTCGTCGTTTGCGCGATTTATCGGTAAAATACCGCTCTTTTGATAAACCAACCCAAAGGTCGCCATGCGCACTTCCCAATTTCCTCTAAGCACCGTCAAAGAAACGCCCGCCGACGCCGAAATCGCCAGCCACAAACTGATGATTCGCGCCGGCCTGATCCGCAAACTCGCCGCCGGCATTTACACTTGGCTGCCGCTGGGTTTGCGGGTGTTGCGCAAGGTCGAGCAAATCACCCGCGAGGAAATGAACAAGGCCGGCTCCCTGGAAGTGTTGATGCCGGCCCTGCAACCGGCCGAACTGTGGCAGGAAACCGGACGCTGGGAAAAATACGGCCCCGAGCTGGCGCGCATGAAAGACCGCCACGACCGCGATTTCTGCCTGGGCCCGACCCACGAGGAAATCATCACCGACCTGGCCCGCCACGAACTGAGAAGCTACAAACAGTTGCCGGTCACCTACTACCAAATTCAGACCAAATTCCGCGACGAAATTCGCCCGCGCTTCGGCGTGATGCGCTCGCGCGAATTTATCATGAAGGACGCCTACTCCTTCCATCTGGACCAGGAATCGCTGCAGCAAACCTATGACGTGATGTATCAAACCTATACCAACATCTTCAACCGCTTCGGCTTGAAGTTCCGCGCGGTAATGGCCGATTCCGGCGCAATCGGCGGCGCGGTGTCGCACGAGTTTCACGTACTGGCCGACTCCGGCGAAGACGCCATCGCGTTTTCCGACGCCAGCGATTACGCGGCCAACGTCGAAAAAGCCGAAGTCCGCCGCCCACCGTTAAATCGGCCCGAGCCCGGCCGAAATCTGGAAAAGACCAAAACTCCGGGTAAAAAAACCATCGCCGAAGTCTGCGAATTTTTAGGCACCACCGCCGACAAAGTGCTGAAAACCCTGATTCTGGTACAGCGCCCGGCCGATCCGCAAGACCGCAACGTTTATTACATGATTCTACTGCGCGGCGACCATGAACTGAACGAAATCAAATTGAGTAAAATTATCGGTAACTTCGACTTTGCCAAAGACGAAGAGATTGAAAGCCTCATGCATTGCCGCCCTGGCTACATAGGCCCAATTGCCAACGAGACAACTCCCTGCCATATCATTGCCGATTACGCCGTCGAAAATATGAGCGACTTCGTCTGCGGCGCCAACGAAGAAGGCATCCACTACACCGGCGTCAACTGGAGTAGGGATCGGAAATTGATGAACGAGTGGCTGCACGACATCCGCCAAGTCGTGGACGGCGACCCCAGCCCGGACGGCCACGGCAGCTTGACTATCGCCCGCGGCATCGAAGTCGGCCACATTTTCCAACTGGGCACCAAATACAGCGAATCCATGAACGCCGCCATCGTCAACGAAGCCGGCAAAAACCAAACCATGATCATGGGCTGCTACGGCATCGGCATTTCCCGCGTGGTCGCGGCCGCCATCGAGCAAGGCCACGACGAGCGCGGCATCATCTGGCCCAACGAACTGGCGCCATTCCAGGTCGCCATCTGCCCGATGAACATGTACAAATCCGACCGCCTGGTCGATACCGTGGAAAAGATCTACCAGGAACTGCAGGACGCCGGCATCGCAGTCTTGCTCGACGACCGCAAGGTCCGCGCCGGCTTCATGTTCTCCGACATGGAACTGATCGGCATCCCGCACCGCATCGTCATCGGCGACCGCGGCCTGGACAGCGGCACCGTCGAATACCAGGGCCGTACCGACCCGGAAAGTCAGGAAGTTCCTTTCTCCGAGCTGGTCGGGTTTATCAAAGCCAAACTGGCATAAAACCGACCCTATCGCACAAAAAAAGGGCGCCAAATGGCGCCCTTTTTCTTACCCGACCGAACCGCTTCAGCGCATCAAAGTAAACATCGCCTTGACCGCACCGCACTTCGGGCAACCCCAGTCTTCCGGCACATCTTCCCAACGCGTGCCCGGCGCTACGCCGTTACGCGGATCGCCCAGCTCCTCGTCGTAAATGTGGCCACAGGTTTTGCATTTGTACTTTCTGAACTCTGCCATTGCTTAATCCTCGGTTGTAACAACGTTTAATAAACGGGCGAAATTGTAGCTTATGCTCGCCTGCCAAAAAACCACGAATATTGGAAGGAATCGACCACTTGGCTTTCCGTTCGAGCCCCTAACAAATCGGCTCTGACGCGCCATTTTCGCGGGAGCCCTGACCTGAGTGCTAGGTAATTGAATTGTAATTTGAATTCTTGACCGGAAACGGGTATAAACGCCCACCGAGGGGGATCGATATTTTTCACTTTTTTGAGGGATTAACATGAAACACTACGCTTTCTCGCATCATCTTAAGCAGAGCCTACTACTGCTGGGCTTGGCAATCACTACGCCTATCGCTTCGGCAGCGGCATGGAGCGGCACAGCCAACTACACCGCAGCTCCCGGAGCCACCGGCGACGAAGCCGTTGTCGGCCCGTTCGACACCTACGACTTCGGCTTGGGCGTTGGCTTGGTTAAAGTCAATAACGACGGCACGCTGAGCGGCTATTTCCAGACCTATGTCAACGACCACATTCTGACCAATGCCGGCGGCATCAACGTGCCGCAACTTAACGTCAGCGGTGCATCTGGTAGCGGCAACGGCTTCGAATTAACCGTAGTCGCCAATTTTACCGGCACCTATTCCGTATTGCCGGGCGGAGTGCAAAGCTTCTCGCTGACCGGGGGTAATGTAGGCTTGTATTTCGACACCACGCCTGACTTCAGCTTCGGCGCCGATAGCGGCTTTAATGATGGCACTGCGATTTTATCCGGCACGCTGACCGGCGGTAGCGGATTTATCTCACTATCTTCCGGCAAAGGCATCGAACAGCTGGATCTGAGTTTTTCCGGGATTTTCGGCAGTTCCAATTCCAGCGTTTATAGCGCGCCGATCGGCGGCGGCAGTGCTTTGTTTTCAATCGATTTGAAAAACTCGACCTTGCTTCCCGGCATCACCAGCGTGCAAGGCCACAACAAAAGCGAAGGCTCGTTGGCTGCCGTCGACGGCTCCATCAACCTGACTGCAGTGCCGCTGCCGGCGGCGGCGTGGATGTTCGGCGCAGGCTTGGTCGGCCTGTTGGGCGCGGGACAACGAAAAAAAACCGTCGCCTAAACCACTCCGGTTAGGACTTCGCTGCTTTGCTGCCCCGGCGCTTCAATCGGGGCAGCAGATTCCGGCCGACTCGCAACATCAAAAATCAGGCATTCCCGCGAATCGCAAACACAAACCGAACAACCCTTCCCATTCGTTGCCAACGGCCTGCCCCTTGATGCAACGGTCCACCTCTGCACCGGCCCGTAAAATCCCCTGTAACTGTTCGTCCCGCAAGCGCCGAGACGCCTCTTGCACCAAAGATTTGCGTTTATCCCAAATCTGAAACTTCTTAAACACCACTTCCGAATTAACACCACGCCGCAACTCGGCTTTGACCAGCAACAACATCCGGGTTTCCCGGCAAATCGCCCATAACACGATAGAAGCGGCTGTGCCTTCAGTCCTCAAGCCATTCAGGATTTTCAAAGACCGGTTCAATTTTCCCTCCAGCAAGGCATCGGTCAATTTGAACACGTCGAAACGGGCGCTGTCGGCAACGTCGTCCTCAATCATGGCTTTGCTGACCAAAGCCGCACCATGCAAGATGTAAAGCTTTTCGATCTCCTGCGCGGCCGCCAATAGATTGCCCTCGACACGAGCGGCCAGGCTTTTCAACGCCTCGTTATCCAACCGCATGCCCCTGCGTTCGGCGCGGCGCTGCAACCAGTGTAACAACTCCTGCCCCTGCAGCGGCCAAACTTGGACGATGACGCCAACGGCATCCAACGCTTGAAACCATTGCGACTTTTGCGCCGCCGACTCCAGTTTGCCGGCCGTCACCAACAGCACGGTATCTTCCGGCAGGTGTTGGCAATAGGCGATCAGAGCCTTGCTGCCTTCCGTTCCAGGCTTCGCCGAAGGCAGGCGCAGATCAATTAATTTTTTGTCGGAAAATATGGATAGCGAATCGGCTTCCAGGCTCAGTTGCGGCCACTCGTGGCCGGACTCAACCGAAATCACTTCGCGGGTGGTGTAACCGGCCGCGCGGGCAGCCTGGCGAATGTCGTCGGCGGCCTCGCCCAGTTGTAAAGGTTCGTCGCCGCTGACCAGATAGACCGGCGCCACGGATTTTTGCAACGCCGCAGCCAACTGCTCGACTTTCAAGCGCACGTTTTTTACTTCTGGTTGTCGATCGCCACCCGGGCGCGGGCCAGGATCATCCGGGCCGCCTGCTTGTAAATCTCGCCGCGGATCAACTGTTCCTCGTTGGTTTTCGCCAACACCGCGGTCTGGTCGTTGAAAAATTCGCGGGATAATTCGATGACTTGTTCGTCCATCATCGCAGTCTCCTTATCGTCGAAGAACTGGAAGCGCAGATAATATTCCAGCTCGGATTCACTGGATTTACCGGTGGAGCCGATAGACAGCACCCGGCTGCGCATGTCTTCTCTCAACACTTTGATGACGACACCGGCCTCGTTGGGCGTCGGCGCCAATTTGCCTTTCGAAGCCCGCATGATTTGCTGCATTTCGTTTTGCAACGGTCCGGAAGCGCCGAAAATGTAAAGACTCTTCAGCGCGGCCGGCATCTCGATCGAGCCGCGCAAATGGTAGCCGCAACCGGCTTGCGCCAACAATGCCGCCAGGACCAGGAATCGAAACAAGCGCTTCATCGGCTTTTTACCAACGCAATTAAACAACGATATTCACCAGTTTTTGCGGCACGACGATCAGCTTTTTGACCGGCTTACCCTCGAGGAAGCGCTGCACGTTGGCATCGGCCAAGGCCAAGGTTTCGATCTGTTCCTTGGAGGCGCTGACCGCAACCGCCAATTTGCCGCGCAATTTGCCGTTGACCTGCACCACCATCTCAATGCTGTCCTGCACCAACGCCGACTCGTCCAGTTCCGGCCAAGCCGCGGTAACAATGTCGCTGTCGCGGCCCAGGTCGCTCCACAGTTGCTGCGCCGCGTGCGGAATGATCGGCGCCAACATCAGCACGATGGCTTCCAGCACTTCCTGGCGTACCGCCCGGCCGTTGGCGCTGTCGTCCTCAAATTTGTTCAAGGCATTGACCAGTTCCATGTTGGCAGCAATCGCGGTGTTGAAGGTGTGGCGGCGGGCCATGTCGTCGGTCACCTTTTGCAAGGCCTGGTGCAACTGGCGGCGCAGGGCTTTTTGATCGTCGCTCAGCGCAGCCTTGTCCAGCGCCGCTTGCGGCAGCCCGGCTTCGACATGCAAATACACTTGCCGCCACAAGCGCTTCAGGAAGCGAAACGCCCCTTCAACGCCGGCGTCGTTCCATTCCAGCGATTGGTCCGGCGGCGAGGTGAACATCGTATACAAACGCACGGTATCGGCGCCGTATTTGTCGATCAGCACCTGCGGATCGACGCCGTTGTTTTTTGACTTCGACATTTTTTCGATCGCGCCGACCGTGACCGGCGAACCGTCTTCCAATAACTTGGCGCCGACGATCTTGCCCTTGGCGTCGCGCTCGACTTCGATCTGGGTCAGGTTGAAATACTTTTTATGGCCGTGTTCGTCAAATTGGTAAAAAGTCTCGGCGACCACCATGCCCTGGGTCAGCAGGTTTTTGAACGGCTCATCGCAAACCAGCAAGCCTTCGTCGCGCAGCAATTTGTTGTAAAAGCGCGAGTAGAGCAAATGCAGAATCGCGTGCTCGATACCGCCGATGTAATGGTCAACCGGCAGCCAGTAGTTGGCGCGCTGGTCCAGCATCGCCGTGTGGCAGTCGCTGCTGGCGTAGCGGGCAAAGTACCAGGACGATTCCATGAAGGTATCGAAGGTGTCGGTCTCGCGCCGGGCCGGCTTGCCGCATTTCGGGCAGGTCGTGTGCGGGAAGGTCGGATGCGCGGCCAATGGCGACTGCGAACCGTCCAGCACCACGTCGCGCGGCAGGGTCACCGGCAATTGCTCGTCGGGGACCGGGACGGTACCGCAGTCGTCGCAATACACCACCGGAATCGGCGCGCCCCAGTAACGTTGGCGGGATACGCCCCAGTCGCGCAATCTAAAGTTGGTTTTGCGCTCGCCCTTGCCGAGACCGGCCAATTTGGCGGCGATGGCGTCGAAGGCTTGTTTGAAATCCAGACCGTCGAATTCGCCGGAGTTAAGCAACACACCTTTGTCGGTGAAGGCTTTTTCCGCGACGCTATCATCGCTGCCGTCAACAGACGCAATCACTTCTTTAATCGCGATGCCGTAGCGTTTGGCAAATTCGTAATCGCGCTGGTCGTGAGCCGGGACCGACATCACGGCACCGGTGCCGTAACTCATCAACACGAAGTTGGCGATCCAGACCGGCACCGACTCGCCGGTCAAAGGATGAATCGCGCTGTAACCGGAGGCGATGCCGCGTTTTTCCATGGTTTCCATCGCCGCTTCCGAGGTTTCCATCTGCTTGCAGGATTCGATAAATTCGGCAATCTCGGCATTGGTTTCGGCGGCTTTTTTGGCGACCGGGTGTTCGGCGGCGACCGCAACATAAGTCACGCCCATCACCGTATCGGGACGGGTGGTGTAGATGCGGATCGGCGACTCGAAACCGTCGACGGCAAAATCCATTTCCACACCTTCGGAACGGCCGATCCAGTTGGCCTGCATGGTTCTGACCTGTTCCGGCCAGCCCGGCAGTTTTTGCAGATCGTCGAGCAACTCCTGGGCATAAGCAGTAATTTTCAAAAACCACTGCGAAATTTCCTTTTTCTCGACCTGGGTGTCGCAACGCCAGCAGCAACCATCGATAACCTGCTCGTTGGCCAACACAGTCTGGTCGTGTGGGCACCAGTTGACCGGCGCCGTTTTTTTATAGACCAAGCCTTTTTCCAGCAGGCGGATGAAGAACCATTGTTCCCAGCGGTAGTATTCCGGATCGCAAGTCGCCAGCTCGCGGCTCCAGTCGTAGCCGAAACCCAGACGTTTGAGCTGGTCGCGCATGTAATCGATATTGGAATAGGTCCAGTCGGCCGGATGCACCTTGTTTTGCATTGCGGCGTTTTCCGCCGGCAGGCCGAAAGCGTCCCAGCCCATCGGTTGCAACACGTGTTTGCCTTGCATGCGTTGGAAGCGGCTGATCACGTCACCGATCGTATAGTTGCGGACGTGGCCCATATGTAGCTTGCCGCTCGGATAGGGGAACATCGACAAGCAGTAGTATTTTTCCTTGCCGGTATCCTCGGTTGCGGTAAACACGCCTGATTTTTCCCAATCGGCTTGGACTTTTTCTTCGATCGCCGCGGGGTTGTAATGCTCTTCCATCCTGTTCGTCTTTTGCTGTAAAAAGGCGCTAGAATACCTTACAGGCGCTTAAATCTAAAGCGCGAATACTATAATAAAAGCGGGAGTAAGCATGGGCGAAAACAAACTGATCGACGCATACGACGACTTGATGGGCCATCTGTACGAAGCGATGGACGACACGCTGCATTCGGTAGCCGACGCGCTGGAAATCGCCAAGAAAAAAACCGCCGCGCTGGGCGGCCATACCCAGGAAGAAATCAACAAAATCGCCGACTATGTGATGCGCGACGTCGAACACGTCGCCACGTCGCCAAGCCTGAAAGAAGAAAACGACTCGCTGTCCGAGTGGCTGAAATTCGACATCGAACTGATCGAGAACTTCGCGCTGGAAGCCTTTCTCGACATTGCCGACAAGACCCGGGTCAAGCTGGCGGCGCTGGAAATGGAAGCCAAACTGTACCACCCCTACCAGAGCGGCGAAGTGGCCGGCCCCGGCACCTTCACCTGCGACGTTTGCGGCAAGCAAATCGCCTTCAAATCCACCAGCATCATCCCGGCCTGCCCCGAATGCAAAGGCAGCAGTTTCAGCCGTTGTTGATATTGCGGGCTCAAACCTTATAATGCGGGCTTTATTTTTCCTTGATCGAGGGCGATTATGCGCAGGGTGATTTTCAATCAGAAAGGCGGCGTCGGTAAATCCACCATTACCTGTAATTTGGCGGCGATCAGTGCCGTTGAAGGCAAAAAAACCCTGGTAATCGACCTCGACGTCCAAGGCAACTCGACGCAATACCTGCTGGGCAGCAAGGTCGCGGATTCCGATAAAACCATTGCCCACTTTTTCAAGGACAGCCTCGGTTTGGGCCTGTTCGGCGGCGGCAAGGAAGGCCTGGACGGCCTGATCCACGAAACGCCCTTCCCCAACCTGTACGTGCTGCCGTCGCATTCCGACCTGGAAGGCCTGCAAAGCCGGCTGGAGTCGCGGCATAAAATCTACAAACTGCGCGAAGCGTTGGAACGACTGGAAGGCTTCGAGCACATCTATATCGACACGCCGCCGATTCTGAACTTCTACAGCCTGTCTGCGCTGATCGCAGCCGAAAGATGTCTGATCCCGTTCGACTGCGACACCTTCGCCCGCGAAGCACTTTACACGCTGATGCGCGCGATCACCGAAGTCAAAGCCGACCACAACCCGCATCTGGAGGTGGAGGGCGTCGTCGTCAACCAATACCAAAAACAAGCCAACCTGCCGCGGCAACTGGTCGAAGACCTGATCGCGGAAGGCCTGCCGGTACTGGAAACCAAAATCTCCACCTCGGTTAAAGTCCGCGAATCGCACAGCGATGCCCAACCGCTGGTCCACTACGCCCCGTCACACAAACTGACCGAAGAATACCGCGCCTTGCATTTGGAAATTCACCAATAGCCCATCCCGCGCGCTATAAAACCTACAAGGCCAGGCCCAGCCTGGCTTTTTTACGCGCTGTTGTCCGTTACGCCCAAAGCAATTGAGCCATCCCTCCGATCCGTTTCGATACGGCCAGCGCCCGTCGACCAAACAAGCTTCACGATTCTGATAAACTGAATATCACCTGATCGACGCACCGATTTGGCGCCGATCGATTAATCGTCAAATCGGACTTGGCTTACACTCACATCGGTCATCCCGTCCTATGAGGCAACGCACCGCAGATAAGCGTAATGTGTTAACTATCGAGTCCCACAGAGTGTTATACGCTGTGGCATTCGGTATTGTGATTATTTTTCTGGCCTCTATCGGTTTCAATCTCCACCTCCGCCAACAGCAAAGCCTGGATAAGGCTCTGCGCGAGGATTCCCAGCGCATTTCCACAAAAATCAACGAGCGTTTGAACGCCTATGCCCAGCTATTGAAAGCCGGCGCCGGCCTGTTTGCGGCATCCAACACCGTCGAAAGAGCCGAATGGAAAAATTTCGTCGAAAAGCTCGACCTCGATCAAACTTACCGGGGCATTCAAGGGGTCGGATTTTCCGAATTGATTTCCCGAGCAGACTTGCCAGCCCATATTGCCCAGATCCGCAACCAGGGCTTTCCCGAATATGTGGTCAATCCGCCCGGCGATAGAGAGCAGTATTCCAGCATTATTTTTCTGGAACCTTTTTCCGGCAGAAATCTAAGGGCGTTCGGCTACGACATGCTATCCGAGCCCACCAGAAACGAGGCGATGCTGCGGGCGCGAGATATTGGGGACATTGCATTCTCCGGCAAGGTAAAACTGGTGCAGGAAACCAAAACCGACGTTCAAGCGGGAGTATTGGCTTATTTGCCGGTTTTCAAGAATGGTGCTATCACCCAAACTTTAGACCAGAGACGCGCGTCGCTGATCGGCTGGGTGTATAGCCCTTACCGCATGAACGATCTCATCAAACCCATCGTCGAGGGCGAACTGTCCGCGCTGGATTTACAAATTTTCGATGGCGAAAAAACCACTGCAAATTCCTTGTTCAATAGTGCGCCCGACATGACAGCGGACGGGTATACCGCAGCCAATCCGCTATTGACGCATGACGTCAATCTCGAAGTCGGCGGACACACTTGGATCTTGCATTTTACGGCCCTGCCCGGTTACGCAACCATCAACCACGTCGCTAAGCCGTGGCCCGAGTATTTCGGCCTGGTGTCCATCGCTTTTTTGACATTGGGACTGTTTTGGCTGTCTGCAAATACGCGGATTCGCGCCCACAAGATCGCTCGCAACCTCACCGACGATTTACGGGAGCAAACCGAACGCTTGAAAGCCAACCAGCTGTTACTCAAAGAATCCGAAAGCCGCTTTCAGTCGGTTTCCAATGCCGCACCGGTACTGATTTGGGTTGCCGGTGCCGACGGGCGCTGCAATTGGTTCAACAAGGTATGGCTGGATTTTACCGGGCGGACCATGGAACAGGAATTGGGCCACGGTTGGACGGCCGGGGTGCATCCGGACGACATCGATCGCTGTCTCGAAATTTATACCGGCCACTTCGACCGGAGAACCTCCTTCCACATGGAATACCGCTTGCGGCGTCATGACGGCGAGTACCGCTGGCTCCAGGATAACGGCGTTCCCCGTTTCGACGCCCTGGGAAATTTTCTGGGCTATATCGGCAGTTGCTTCGATATGACCGAAAACATCCTGGCCTTGGACAAAGCCAGAGAAAGCGAGGAACGCTGGCAGTTTGCGCTCGAGGGCGCCGGCGACGGCGTCTGGGACTGGAATATCGGCGCCGGCCTGATCGTCTATTCAAAACGCTGGTACGAAATTCAGGGCTTTGAAGAAGGGTCGATGAAGCCCGATATCGACACCTGGCGGCAACTTGTCCACCCAAACGACCTGGCGATAGCCGAGGCGGCGTTGCAAACCCACTTTAGAGGCGAGTCGCCCAATTTCAGCTGCGAGCACCGGGTTATCTGCGGCGACGGCCATTACAAATGGATTCTGGGACGCGGCATGGTAGTCAGCCGAGATGCCCAAGGCAACCCGTTGCGGGTGATCGGCACCCATACCGACATCACCGAAAGAAAGCAGCAGGAACAGGAGTTAAAGCAGCTGCTTCGCATCATCAACGAAAGCCCTGACTATATCGGTACCGCGGACATGTCGGGGAATTTGCTGTTCCATAACCTCATGGCGCGGCGAATGGTGGGGCTGGACGACAACGCCGACCTTTCCAACCGCAAGATCCAGGACATGCACCCGGAATGGGCTGCGCAGAAAATTCTGGAAGAAGGCGTTCCGGCCGTTCTGAAACACGGTTACTGGAAAAATGAAACCGCTATTCTGAACCAGGACGGCCGAGAAATTCCCGTCTCCCAAATCCTGCTTCTGCACCGCGACGAAGCTGGCAATCCGCAAATGCTGTCTACCATCATGCGCGACATTACCGAACAGAAGCAATATCTGGTTTCGCTCGAAGACGCCAAACAAGTTGCCGAAGGCCTGGCCAAAACCAAATCCGAATTCCTCGCCAACATGTCGCACGAGATCCGCACGCCGATGAACGGCATCATCGGCTTATCCAAACTGGCGCTGGACAAAGAGCTGCCTGTCGAAGTCAGAGACTACCTGGAAAAGATCAATGCGTCTTCAGAGAGCCTGTTGGGCATCCTGAACGACATTCTCGATTTCTCCAAACTCGAGGCCGGAAAGCTCACAATCGACCAACAACACTTTAACCTCAAAACCTTGCTCGATAACTTATACAGCCTGTTCTCGCACCGTGCCGCCGAAAAGGCGCTGGCCTTGACCATCGATATCGCTGAAGACACACCCGCCGACCTGATCGGCGATGCGTTGCGCCTGCAGCAAATCCTCGCCAACCTGATCGGCAACGCTATCAAGTTCACCGAGCGCGGACGGATCGGCATCCACATCAAACCTTTAGCGCAAGAAGGCTCGTCGGCCCGGCTAAGTTTCGCAGTGGCCGACAGCGGCATCGGCATCACCGTGGAAGACCAACGCCGGCTGTTTCAGCCCTTCAGTCAAGTGGACGGTTCCGCCACTCGCCGCTTCGGCGGTACCGGCCTCGGTCTGGCCATCACCAAACAACTGCTGGAACTGATGGGCAGCCAGCTGAAAATCGATAGCACGCCGGGACAAGGCTCCACCTTCCACTTCGTGCTGCCCACCGTTTTGGCTTCAGCGCCCTCGCCTCACGTCATCGACCGCCGTTCCGAACGGCGCAGTGCCGGCGCATTGAGTCAAGATCTGCGGCAAAAAGGTCTAGCACTGGCCGGCGCCCGGGTTTTGGTCGCTGAGGACAACAAGATCAATCAGAAAGTGGTGACGGAATTCCTCAAACTCGCAAACGTTGAGGTCGTCATTGCCAACAACGGCGCCGAGGCGCTGGAATGGCTGGAGCGCCAAGAGTTCGACGCCATCCTGATGGACGTCCACATGCCCGGCATGGGCGGTGCCGAGGCTACCGGCAGGATCAGGGCAAATTCCAAGTACGTCGAACTGCCGATCATCGCGCTGACGGCCGGCGTTACCGAAACCGAACGCGAAAACTGTCTGCAGATCGGCATGACCGACTTCCTGCCCAAACCGCTGGATCCCGAGCAGATGATCGCCGTACTCAGCCGTTGGATTCGGCGGCCGAATCCGCCGCAGCGGCCATCGACTGTCGGCCAAATTCCGGAAAATGCGGGTGCCGAAGCAGCGAAACCGTTGTCGCCGGATACCACAACCGCGTTCTCCATCCCGACGCCAGAGGCCGAATGGCCGAGCATTCCCGGCATAGACTCCGCTCGTTCTCAACTCAATTTATTCGGCGACCGGGAGCTTTTTATCGAGTTACTGGCGCTCTACGCCGGCGAAAATAACGAAGTGATCGCCGGTTTGAAAAGACATTTCGCCAACCGGGATTGGACTGAGGCCAGACAGGTTGCGCACCGACTCAAAGGCCAAATAGCCAACCTCGGCGCCAGCGATGCCGTCGCCAAGGCCGCGGCACTGGAAGCGGCTTTAAAAGCAAACTCGCCCGGCACCGAGGAAGCCTATGCGCAATTGATAGCGGAAAACGACCGTCTATTGGCCGCCATCACCGGCTGGCTAAAAACCAACGCCCGGATTCAAGCAGGCAACCATGCGAACTAAGCCGATAGTCCTGGTCATCGACGACGATCCCCTGACCCACAGGATCATGGAGCGGATACTCGCTTCGATTTGCACCGTGCGCGGCACCAAAAGCGGGAAAGACGGCGTGGCCATGGCCATTGCCCAACAACCGGATTTGATTTTGCTGGACATGGTCATGCCCGATTTCTCCGGCCAAGAGGTGATCAAGGCCCTGAAATCGCACAAGGACACGCAAGACATCCCGACCATTTTCGTGACGGCGGAAACCAATTTTCAAGTGGAAGCCAATGCGCTGGAAATGGGCGCGGTGGATTTCATTACCAAACCGGTGAATCCCTTAGTGCTGATTGCCCGGGTCAAGACACACTTGCGCTTACGTCGCCGGGAATTGGAGCTGACAGCGCTTTACGCCGAACTCGATCGAAAGAATCAGCAACTCAAAGAACTGTCGACTCACGACCCACTGACGGGGCTCTACAATCGGGTGATGCTGTTCGATTTCATCGAGAAACAGTTCGCCTACCTCATCCGCTACCAGTCGCCCTGCAGCTTGGTCATGCTCGATCTCGACCATTTCAAAGCGATTAACGACGAGTACGGGCATTCGATGGGCGACACCGTGTTGACCGCAATCGCCCAGCGATTGTGCAACCGCCTTAGAAACTCGGACTTGGCCTTTCGCTACGGCGGCGAAGAGTTCCTGGTGATCCTGCCGCAGGCCGGAATCTCGCAGGCCAAAGAACTGTTCGAACAAATCCGCCAAGACATCCATGACGATGCGATGGGCGGCTTACCCCAAGGCAAGGTCACTGTAAGCGTAGGCATTACCGAATTGAGCTCCGACGGCGATAGCGTCGAAGATGCGACTAACCGCGCCGATCATGCCCTTTACGAATCCAAACACCGGGGCAGAAACCGCGTCACCGTGTTTTGATTCGCGGCGACCGTCGCCGACTTTGCCGCAGATGCGGCAAAGCCCCTCAACCCGCCATATCCAACACCGAATTGTCCAGCTTCGCATTCAAGCGGCTGAACGCTTTGTGCAGAACTTCCCAGCCGGTAAACGACACCACCAGCCAGCCGCCGGTACGCCGCTCCCATTCGGTATCCAAGAGCACCCCGGCCTGGACCAGGCTGACGAACGCCGCATCGCTGGGCGCTTCGATATAGGCCAGCGCCGCCGGCAAATGCGCGGCGGGCACCAGTCTGGCGCACGGCTGGTCGTTGTTGGCATGACGGTCCGTGTACATCACATAGCCGGGATCGATACCCAAGGCTCTGAGCTCGTTGCAATAATCGGCAAACCCGTAAAACGGAAACGGCAATGTCAGACTCATGGTTAAACTCCGGATAGTACTGATCCAACCGCCGGTCAAGCGTCGCCTTGACTAGGCGCTTGCTGGCGCAGCAGGCCGCCATGGCGGATATCGACGCCGTCCAGCATAAACACGGCATGTTCGGCAATGACGCGGCAATGCTCGGCGCACCGCTCCAAAATTTTCATCATTTGCATGATGTCCAGCGCCCGGCGGATCATGCGGGCGTCGTGCAGCACATAGGCCAATTGGTGTTTGATCCCTTCCTGCAACTCGTTTTCGCAGAGCTGGTCGCATTGCAACAGCGCATAGGCTTGCTTGGAGTCGCGGTTTTCGAACACCACCATCAACTTGTCCAGAATCAACTTGACCAAGCCGCCCATCTTGACGATGTCGGCCAGCAATTTTTCGTTCGGATCGCTGGTATTCGGATCGAACAACACCGTAATCAGTCTGGCAAATTCGCCGATTTCGTCGCCGATTTTGGAAAACTCCGCCGAGATCTTCGATACCGACAACACCAGACGCAAATCGTTGGCCACCGGGCAATGCCGGGCAATAACGCTCAATACGCCATCGTCGATCTTGCTTTCGAAATGTTTCAGCTTTTTTTGGCGGGAAATGACTTTTTGCGCCAGTTCGGCATCGCCGTAATCCATGGCCTGCATCGCTTGCTCCAACTGGTAAATCAGCAAGTCGGTCACTTCGAGCAACAGACCGTACAAATGATTCAGGTCGTTGTCGTATTCGTGCAAGGTATGCGGATTGCCGCTGGTGTCGGTCGGAGTGGTCATGGCCAAGCCTCTATCGGGTTAACGCGATTTTTTACACCCGGAGTTTAACCAGCCAAAATGACAGGAATGTGACGGGCGCCGGCTGGCGGGACCTCGTCTGATACAGGCCTGCCGCGGATGACGGAATTGTGACAAGCGGGCGCCACCGACAAAATCGGCGACCAGCAACCCTGGCCCGGCAAGTCGTCATACTGCTGTCATAAACAGCCAGAAAAATACGCCCATCCGCTATCCATACCCGGCGTATTTATGACTGCCTCTACATACCGAACCATCTGGATTTCCGATTTGCACATCGGCTCCACCCAATGCCACGCCGAAGCGCTGCTGGATTTTCTGAAACACAACGACAGCGAAAAACTGTATCTGGTCGGCGACATCATCGACTTTTGGGCCTTGTCGAAAAAGATGTACTGGCCGCGCGAGCACAACACCATCATCCAGAAAATTCTGCGCAAAGCCCGCCACGGCACCCAGATTATCTACGTCCCGGGCAACCACGACGAAAACGTGCGCGAATACGACGATTACGTATTCGGCGACATCGTGGTCAAGCGCTCCGACATCCACACCACCGCCGCCGGCAAACGCTTCCTGATCGTGCACGGCGACGAATACGACACCATCGCCAGACACCACCGCTGGCTGGCCAAGATCGGCAGCGTCGGTTACGACTGGCTGATCGAAATCAACCGCTTCCTGCGCATCTGCCAGAAACTGATCGGCTACCGATCGCATTTTTCGTTGGCCGCCTTCGTCAAATTCAAAGTCAAAAACGCGGTGCAATTCATCTCCGATTACGAGGAAAGCATTGTCCGCACCCTTAAAAACCAGGGCTTGGACGGCGTGATCTGCGGCCACATCCACCACGCCGAAATCAAGGAAATCGAAGGTTTCACCTACGTCAACACCGGCGACTTCGTCGAAAGCTGCACCGCCATCGTCGAACACGCCGACGGCCGCCTGGAGCTGGTGAACTGGTTGAAACAGGAAAAACCGAACCCGGAAGCGCACGCGGAACCTGGCCTGCCCCACGCCGGCTAGGCATCGCCCCACCCGCCCCGGTGTAATACGTTTCACCAAAACTTCCGCAAACCGTCACCGTATCTTAACCTGCGGCCCCGGCTTATCCCGCAAAATGCGACCGGGCTTGCAGAATCGGTTGTTACAACCGGTCCCGCCTCGGCGCTACCCCCTTGAGCCAGCGGCGGGATTTTCTGCGAGTCGGCCAGGCGCCAAGCCTGTTCGCTGTTATTGCCATACAGAGACTATCCGACCATGATCGCAAACCCACTTAGCCGCTTGCCGCTGCTGGCGGCGCTAGGCGCACTCGCCACTTCGGTTACTGCCGAAGCCGCCACCCCGGTATTTATCAACGAAATCCATTACGACAACGCCGGAACCGACACCGGCGAGGCCATCGAAATCGCCGGCCCGGCCGGCACCAACCTCAGCGGCTGGTCGCTGGTACTGTACAACGGCAACGGCGGCGCCAGTTACAACACCAAAGCGCTGAGCGGCGTCATTGCCGATCAGACCGGCACCGGCTTCGGCACGCTGAGCTTCAGTTACCCGACCGACGGTATCCAGAACGGGTCGCCGGACGGCATTGCGCTGGTCAACGGCAGCACGGTCGTGCAATTTTTAACTTATGAAGGCAGCTTTACCGCAGTCGGCGGCCCAGCCGCCGGCAAAGTCGGCGTGGATATCGGCGTCAGCGAGTCGAGCGTCGCCATAGGCCAGTCCCTGCAATTAAAGGGCGCCGGCAGCAGCTATGAAGATTTTGCCTGGACGACGGCAGCGGCCAATAGCTTTGGCAGTCCCAACGCCGGCCAAACCTTCGGCGGCATTACGCCGCCACCGCCCACGTCACAGTGCGGCCAGCCGGCAACCTTGATCAGCGCGATTCAGGGCAGCGGCGGCGTTAGCCCTCTGAATGGCACGGCGCAACACGTTGAAGCCGTGGTCAGCGCCGACTTTCAAGGCAGCGGCAATTTGAATGGTTTCTTCGTCCAACAAGGCAGCGATGCCGACGCCAATCCGGCCACTTCCGAAGGCCTGTTCGTGCTGGCCAATACGCCGGTCAACGCCGGCGACCGGGTCCACATCGTCGGCAGCGTCGCCGAAACCTTCGGCATGACCCGGCTGGAAAACGTCGCTGCTGTTGAAGTGTGTTCCAGCGGCAACGCCCTGCCCGCGCCGGTGACCATCAACCTGCCGTTCGACAACGCCAATAACGACCCGGAACGTTGGGAAGGCATGCTGGTAAAACTGCCGCAAACCCTGACCGTGACCGAGAATTACAATCTGGCCCGTTACGGCGAATTCCTGTTGTCGTCCGGCGGCCGTTTGTGGACGCCGACCCAAGTCGCTGCGCCCGGCCAAGCCGCCAACGATGTTGCGGCACAAAATGAATTGAACCAATTGTTGGTCGACGACGGCAGCAACCAGCAAAATCCCGATCCGGTGATCTATCCGCAACCGGCCGGCTTGAGCGCGGCCAACAGCCTGCGCTCCGGCGATACGGTAACCGGCGCCACCGGCGTGTTGGCTTACGATTTCGGCGTCTACCGTTTGCAGCCGACCCAACCGTTGGCGTTTAGCGCCAGCAACGAGCGTCCGGCCAACCCGGCGCCAACCGGTTTGGGTTCATTGAAAGTCGCCAGCTTCAATGTCTTGAATTACTTCAACGGCAACGGCTTGGGCGGCGGCTTCCCGACGGCGCGCGGCGCCAATACCTTGGCCGAATTCAACCGCCAACGGGGCAAAATCATTCCGGCCATCCACGCCTTGAATGCCGATGTAGTCGGTTTGATGGAAATCGAAAACGACGGCTACGGCAGCACCAGCGCCATCGCCGACCTGGTCAACGGCTTGAACCAACTGGCTGGCGCCGGCACTTACGCCTTCGTCAATCCGGGCCTGAGCAAAGTCGGCACGGACGAAATCGCGGTCGGCATCATTTATAAGCCGGCGAAAGTCACAACTGTCGGTAAGGTGGCGATTCTGGATTCGTCTGTTAACCCGCAATTCATCGACAGCAAAAACCGCCCTACCCTGGCGCAAACCTTTTTGGACAAAGCCTCCAACAAACTGCTGACGGTCGCGGTCAACCATTTGAAATCCAAAGGTTCAGCCTGCGACGACGTCAACGACCCGGATACCGGCGACGGCCAGGGCAACTGCAACCAAACCCGCACCGATGCCGCGCAAGCCCTGGCTAGCTGGCTGGCCGGCGACCCGACCCAGCAAGGCGCGGCCAACAACTTGATCGTCGGCGACCTGAACAGCTATGCCCAGGAAGACCCGATTACCGCACTGAAGAACGCCGGCTACCGCAACCTGCTGGAAACGATGATCGGCAATCGGGCAGCCTACAGCTACGTGTTCGACGGCGCGGCCGGTTATCTGGACCATGCGCTGGCCAATAGCCCGCTAGCGCCGCAAGTCAAAAGTGCTGGCGAATGGCACATCAACGCCGACGAACCGCGCGCGCTGGATTACAACACCGAGTTCAAATCGGCCAATCAAGTCACCAGCTTTTACGCGGCAGATGCCTACCGTTCCTCCGACCACGATCCATTGCTGGTCAAGCTTTTCGTCCCCGGCGATCTGGATAACGACGGCGATGTGGACGGCAACGACGCCGGTCTGATCAAGGCTCAAGTCGGTAAATGCGTGGGTAAGACAGGGTTTAACGCCGAAGCGGATTACGACATGAGCGGTTGCGTGACGTACGCCGATTATCGAATCTGGTACGGCCATTTCAACAGCTATACCGCCTCCATTCGCGCTCAATAACTCCGGCTGGCCGCCGGCAAACCGTTTGCCGGCGGCCTTGATTAATTTTTAGGATCACAATATGCAAAACTTGCTTCGTATTCTGGCGCTATGCGGCGCCAGCCTGTTGCTGACCACGGCCCATTGCCAGGCAGCCACCCTCTCCTTCAGCCTGGAAACCGCTGCCGATTCAATCCGGATCGGCGATGTATTCGCTATCGATGTGGTCGTGCACGATCTGTTCGCGGCCGATAGCAGCGACGAGCTGTTGGCTTTCGGCTTGAACACCGCCAGCTCGATCTCGGGCCTGGTGGAATTTCAAGGCAGCACGATCAATCCGCTGTTCTCCGACGACAGCTTGCTGGTCAATCTGCACGCCGCCGGCTCGGCGTTTCCCGGCATCGGCAGTAACCCCTCGACCGCATCGACGTTCAATCTGGCGACTTTGCATTTCAAAGCGCTGGCGGCCGGCCAAGTGACGTTGGCGATCGCATCCGATTTATCCGACTTCAATCAAGGCCTGATCTTTTTGAACCAAGGCCCGGTGGCGATCAATGCCAGCCGTGGCTTTGAGATTACGGCCGTGCCGTTGCCGGGGGCTTTGGTTATGTTTATTAGTGGGGTGGTGGTGGGTTTGGGTGGGTTTCGGCGGAAACGATGCTAAAACTTGATGCAATCCGATTTGGTTTTGTGTCGCTGACGCGACGACTGTTTTAATGTCGGTTCGCGGACCGACAACCGCGATACTTTCTTTTGCTTGGCCAAAAGAAAGTATCCAAAGAAAAGGCCACCCGACATTCCGCCTTAATCCTGCGCTTTTGCGAAAACCATCCATGGTTTTCGCCCTGCGGGCCAGCCTATCGGCTGTTCAAATTTGCTCCAGGCAAATTTGTCGCTTTTGCCGAGGGTTTTCGGAAGGGCCATCCTTGGCCCTCCGAAAACGCACGGCATCCCTGCCGCGCCCCTGCGGGCTATTCTCGCCAAAAGCTCCGATGCTCGGGGCGGAATAACGGGAGAAAACCACTCCCAAAGTCTAACGAAAATTCAAAAAACGTAGGGTGGGCAACGCTTTTTTGCCCACCGTCAACGGTATATATTCTATTCCGCGTGGGCACAAAAACCGTGCCCACCCTTATATCTCGATTCTGACCGAAAAAAGAAGCAGAATCCCCGACTGATCATCGGGAGGGCGATGGAGAAGACGTGCCCACCCTGAGGCTTTAAAACCTGCCTTGTAGATAGTTCTCTCCATCGCCCGCACTCACTTTAAAGTTCGAACGGTATTCTAAGGGCTTGGTTAACCTTGACCCTGTATGCATAAGGCTGAACTTTGCGAGTGTCCATTCTGATCCA